>CAZIMW010000010.1:0-30301 GCA_964540425.1 uncultured Flavobacterium sp. | reverse complement strand
TTGTTCCATCATCTTCATTAATTCCCCAAAAAAAGATATTAAATACAACAGGTTCAAAATTTTGTAAATAGCTTAATTCTGTTGAATAACTATAAACCCCTGATGGGTCGGGAGTAACATTGTCTGGTGCTACACAAATAAACTCTTCTGTTTGAGCTTGTACATTTATAGCCATAGCAATAAAGGTACAAAAAAATAATAGTTTTTTCATATTTAATAATTTTATTATTAGTAAATGATTATTTTAAACATGTGGGGGGAGTATAAAACTAAGCTAGCTTTTAAGCTTTATAACACAAGTTTACTTCTTAACAAGTTAAAATCTATAAAAAAAAAAAAACCAATAAAAAAATATTTTTAACATTTAATTAGTGTTTACTATTACAGAAAGTATCTTTTGTCTGTATTTGTTTAACCTTAAAAGAGTTTTGTGATTTTTTCATTCTTGAAAAAACCATGAGATTGCTTCGTTTCTCTCGCAATGACCTTCTATATTTAAAAAAGGTCTAAAGTTAAAATATTAAATAGAAATACTACCTTTGTCAAAATGAGTAAAACCATTGTTTCGTCACTTTTTTCAAAGTCTTCTAATAGTAGAAAACTAAGGGAATCTATTGCCCATTCTAAAAATAAAACAATCGTTTCTGGCTTAATTGGCTCTTCTTTTTCAATAGTTATTTCTGAAGTTTTTAAAACTGCCGACAAGCCTTTTTTAATCATTTTAAACAATAAAGAAGAAGCCGCCTATCACCTTAACGATTTAGAGAATTTAATAGGCGAAAAAAATGTACTTTTTTATCCAGGTTCGTATCGTCGTCCTTATCAAATAGAAGAAACCGACAATGCCAATGTATTACTTCGAGCTGAGGTTTTAAACCGAATTAATTCGCAAAAAAAACCAGCGATTATTGTTAGCTATCCCGAAGCTTTATTTGAAAAAGTAGTTACTCGAAAAGAACTCGAAAAACATACTTTAAAAATTAGTGTTGGTGACAATTTATCTATCGATTTTGTAAACGAAGTCCTTTTTGAATACAACTTTAAACGAGTAGATTTTGTGACCGAACCAGGGGAATTTTCAGTTCGTGGTGGAATTTTAGATGTATTTTCGTTTAGTAATGACGAGCCGTATCGTATTGAGTTTTTTGGGGACGATGTAGAAAGTATTCGCAGTTTCGATGTTGAAACACAACTCTCTACCGAGCCTATCAAAAAGATTTCCATCATTCCTAATATGGAAAATAAAATGATGGAAGAAAAACGTACTTCTTTCTTAAAATACATCGCTTCAAAAACAGTAATTTTCTATAAAAATGAAGACATTTTATTTGCTGGAATCGATAAATTATTTCAGCAAGCAACACAAGTTTTTGAGGTTTTAGAAACCGAAATAAAAAGAAGTAAACCTTCAGATGTTTTTTGCACTTCGGAATTATTAAAAAAAGAATTAATAAATTTTACACGAGTTCAACTTACTAATTCAGATTCAGAAGAGGAAACCATCAACTTTCAAACTCAACCACAGCCTTCCTTTAACAAGCAATTTAATTTGTTAATTAAAAATTTAAACTCCAATACCAAAAAGGGTTTTAAAAATTATATTTTCTGTAGTAGCGAAAAACAAGCCCAGCGTTTTCACGATATTTTTGAGGACAATGAACAACAAGTAGATCAGTTTGAAACGATTGTTTTTCCTTTATATCAAGGGTTTATTGATAATAATCAAAAAAATGTTTGTTATACCGACCATCAAATCTTTGAACGCTACCATAAGTTTCAGTTAAAAAATGGCTATGCCAAAAAGCAGGCGATTACTTTAAAAGAACTCACTAATTTGGAAGTGGGCGATTATGTAACGCACATCGATCACGGAATTGGACGTTTTGGAGGATTACAGAAAATAGATGTGGAAGGGAAAATACAAGAAGCCATCAAATTAATTTATGGAGAACGTGATATTTTATACCTCAGCATACATTCGCTTCATAAAATTTCTAAGTATAACGGAAAAGATGGGACCACGCCAAAAATCTATAAATTAGGTTCGGGAGTTTGGAAAAAATTAAAACAAAAAACCAAGAAACGGGTTAAAGAAATCGCCTTTAATTTAATTGAGTTATACGCCAAACGTAGAACCCAAAAAGGCTTTGCTTTTGATCCCGACTCCTATTTACAACACGAATTAGAATCCTCTTTTATTTACGAAGACACACCCGACCAAGTTACCTCGACAGCAGACGTAAAACGCGATATGGAAAACGAACGCCCTATGGATCGTTTGGTTTGTGGTGACGTAGGTTTCGGAAAAACAGAAGTAGCAATTAGAGCTGCTTTTAAAGCGGTTGACAACGGCAAACAAGTAGCGATTTTAGTACCCACAACTATCTTAGCATTTCAGCATTTTAAAACATTTACAGAGCGTTTGGCAGAAATGCCTGTAAACGTAGATTACCTTAATCGTTTTAGAACTACCAAACAACGAAACTCCGTATTAGAACGTTTAAAAAATGGACGTTTAGACATTATTATCGGAACTCATCAACTGGTAAATAAAGCGGTAGAATTTAAAGATTTAGGTTTATTGATTATCGATGAAGAACAAAAATTTGGAGTCGCAGTAAAAGACAAATTAAAGACAATTAAACAAAATGTTGACACGCTTACTTTAACGGCTACACCTATTCCGAGAACGCTTCAGTTTAGTTTGATGGCAGCTCGTGATTTGTCACTTATTAGTACGCCTCCCCCAAATCGTTATCCTGTAGATACGCAAGTGGTTCGTTTTTCAGAAGAAATTATTCGGGATGCAATTCGCTATGAAATTTCAAGAAACGGACAGGTGTTTTTTGTTCATAATCGCATTGAAAATATCAAGGAAGTAGCTGGGATGATTCAGCGACTCGTACCCGATGCAAAAATTGAAATTGGACACGGACAAATGGAAGGCAGAAAACTCGAATCATTAATGTTGTCGTTTATGAATAATGAGTTTGATGTGCTGGTTTCAACCACCATTATTGAAAGCGGATTGGACGTACCCAATGCCAATACGATGTTTATAAATAATGCGAATAATTTTGGACTTTCAGACCTACATCAAATGCGAGGAAGAGTTGGACGAAGTAACAAAAAAGCCTTTTGTTATTTTATTACGCCACCTTATTCTGCGATGACCGATGATGCACGAAAGCGAATTGAAGCATTGGTGCAATTTAGCGATTTAGGAAGTGGGCTGAATATAGCAATGAAGGATTTAGAAATTCGGGGAGCAGGAGATTTATTAGGCGGAGAACAAAGTGGATTTATTAATGAAATTGGATTTGAAACCTACCAAAAAATTCTTTTAGAAGCAATTGATGAATTAAAAGAAAAAGAATTTAAAGAACTCTACGAAGGTACCGAACACGAGTTAAAAGACTTTGTAAAAGAAACCGTTATTGACACCGATTTCGAATTACTTTTTCCAGACGATTATGTAAACAATACTACCGAACGGCTTAACCTTTATAAAAAATTAAGCGAACTTAAAACCGAAGAAGAGCTTATTAAATTTGAAACAGGTTTAAAAGATCGTTTTGGAGAATTACCAATAGAAGTTATAGACTTGCTAGATAGCGTTCGTATAAAATGGCTGGCAATTTCATTAGGTTTAGAGCGTGTAATAATGAAGAAAAACCGAATGATTGGTTATTTTGTTACCGATCAAGAAAGTTCGTTTTACCAAAGTGAAGTGTTTGGGAAAGTGATTCAGTTTGTTCAAAATCACCCAGAAATTGCAACAATTAAAGAAAAAAGTACTCGAAACGGCTTGCGATTAATTATTACCTTTGAAAAAATAACAACTACAAAAAAAGCATTGCTTGTATTACAAGATTTTTTAAAATAATTAAAATATGCTCAAAAGTTAGACATTTAAGTAATTAATACAACTTACCTATTGTATAATTTAAATTAAAATAAGGAATTATATACCTTACACTTCGGGTGAAATAAGGAGGGTCTTGTGTGGTATGAATACCTATAAGTGCTTCAAATTTATTTTTTTTAAAGCCTACTGCAAAATTTGTAGTAAACATTTTATAATCTGACTCAGAAGCAATAGACCCAATAAATTCGTCATTATTATCATAAACAGGTGTTTTATAAATATAAGTTGAGTTTATATTAATCCTAGAGCGACCCACACGAGCAAACAACTCAGATTCTTTAAAAACTTTAACATGGTAATCTAAATATAAATGAAAACCCATCATAGGTTTGTAAACAGACTCTTTATAACCAAATTCTGTTGGTATGTCTGAGGCACTAGCGTAATGAAGAAAAGCATATCTAACAGAATGAGAAAAGCCTAAGCTCAGGTTTTTTGTAATAAATATTTTTAGCCCATAATAAAAAGCTACTCCTGAGTTTTGCAAGTCCGAATTTGTTAATCTTGAACGAGGGTTAACACCTACGTTAGTAGGTAAAGGGGGTTATTCTGTACTCTGTACCTACATTAAAAAAGAGTTTGCCTTTACGTTGGTCTCTAAAATCTGTGTCTTGGGCTTGGATTGTAAAGCAAAATAATAAAAACACGGTTAAAATAATTTTCTGCATAATAGTATGGTTTATTAATATTGTTGTCTGATAAAAGATATAAGAGTACTCCGCTGTTAGAACCAAAACTTAATTTTAGTCGAAGAACAGTGTGTATGATTGATTGCGGGAAATTAAGCTACAATTAATTATACACGATGTTGTAAAATGTTATTCCTTTATAACGGTTACAGTTTCTATACCATTAGTCGTTTGTATTTTTACGAAATATGTGCCAACTTTAAAGTTTTCCATATCAACTCTATCATCTTTTGTTTCTGAAATAAGTTGACCTAAATTATTATAGATACTAATTCTTTCTAAATTATCTATATTTTTGAAATAAAGAATATCTTGGACAGGGTTAGGATAATACACAATATTATTAGAATTAAAATCTGTATATGACAATGATGAATCATTTATGTATAAATCATCAAAGCCAAATAATGAGCCTGTTGAAGTAACAGTAAATGATATTACATCTGTCCAATTTAGGGTTACAGAAGCACTTCCATTTGTTAGTGATTCTATAACCGTTGAATTACTCCCTCCTGTAGGAGTAAATGTATAATCAATATTAGCACTATTTCCATCAATAGCTAGGATTGAATTAACTATTACAGGTTCGCTAAATGCAAAAGACACACTCATTCCGTCAGTAATCCCATCAGAAACTACTAAGTTATTGGTAGAACCAAAACATCCGCCACAATCCGTTATAGTAATATCTGGTAATCCAGAAAATGTTGCGGTAATTCCATCAAGAATTTCAGTAACATTATCGCCATTATCAGTAGCCGTTTCCCACTCAAATGTTGTTTGTGCTATTGTATCCTGAACTTGGAATATCAAAAAAATAATAGCTAACATGTAATTTGCTTTGTTTGTCATAATTTAATTTTTTGATTCTATTTCAAATTTAACGGATAAAAAAGATTTTGAAAAAACTCCTCTAACACAACTGTTTAGAGGAGCAAATATAATACAAATTACTACTAAATACTATGTGTTAAATTATATTTAATAGAGTTTTTGTCTATAGAGAAACCAGGGGCATAAGGAAAATCGGCATTAGCACCATCTACATCCATATAAAGTTTTTGCTGGTCATAAGCATTATTATTAGTCCTATATTTAAAACATCGAATATCTCCGTTTGGCATATCAAAACATGCTGTTTCCAGTGATGCAGGAAAAGAATCTTCTTCAAAAATTACATAATAAATAACTTCGGGAGAAGAATAATTTGGTTGAGTTTTTATTCGAAAATTTTGTGTTTTTTCGGTTTCGTCACTTACCCAACGTCTTTTATATATATCAATTCTTTTTCCAGAGTAATTATAACAATTGGCAGAGCCTGTAATAGCATTTCCACAATCACCAGTACCAAAGGGTGCACTTAATGAAAAGCCTTGAAAATGAATCTCAGGTCTAAAAGGCCAATTTTCATTAAAATGTTTTATAGTCATTTTGTTAATTCTTAATTTAATAGACGATGGTGGTGGGTTATTACCTCCTCCTCCGCCATAGGGATAACATAATCCTTCCTGTTGTTGCGAACCTCCTCCGCCTTGTCCTTGTTGTTGCGTTGGATCACAATTATTTACCAAAGCTAGAACAATAATATCATTTCCGTCTTCAAGTGCTGGAGTTAGCTCTTCCTCTATGCTTTCTAGTTCACCTTCTGCATTTTCTTGGTAACCTACCGCAATTTCTTCTTGATTTACCTCGTCATAATCTTCCATAGCATATAACGGCTTTGTGTTGTCGTAAGGGGTTCGGCTTTGGTAGTTCTCAAAATTGGTAAGCCTTATGGTTGGATACCAACTTTCTTCTTGAATATTTTTAAAGGCTTCTACAGATAATGTTAGTTCTTCCATAGTTTCGTTGTCAATGATGCCTTTTCTTGCAATACTGTTAATAATATTTTCTACATAAAAAGTAGTTGTCTTATTATTTTTGCTTCTAATGTCTAGCAATGTACTTTTTACATCAGCATCATTGTTTGAAAGCCATGTAATTAGCTTTTTAAGATGAAATCTTTTATAAGCCAATTGCTCTGTTAAGGGTGCATTTTCCATGTATGTTTTATTATACATATTTAGGTTTGCAGTTTCAGAATTTTCTTGGTTTATGGCTTCATCTGTAGAGCAAGATAAAAAAAGAGCCACTAAACTAAATAAAAATAATTTTTTCATAAAAATATAAATTTTAAGGTTAATAAAAAACAAATATTATCTTTCTATTACTTTTGCAGAAAACTATTTTGTTCTAAATTAGCATCTTTTAGTTCTAAATATATATTTCATGAAACGAGCATGTTAAAATTTTTATCACACAACGGAGTGGCTAATTGCGAACAGTATACTTGTACTGAGCTTAGTCGAAGTATGTCATAGTTAACAAATAGTATAGATATATGAAAGAAATTATAGGAAGTAAGATTAGAAAAGTTAGAGAATTAAAGGGTTACAATCAAGAATATATGGTTCTTAAAATGAACTACCTCGAGGCAGAGCCATAGAGGTATCAAGCGGAAAAAATTTTATTTTTAGTTTGATGAAAACCTCAGGTTTTCAAACTTTCCTTTTTGACCACCGAGGCAGAGCCTCGGGGAATTCTTTCGATTAAACATATCTCAACGAGCTTATAGCAAACTTGAAAGAAATGAAACTAAATTAGACTGGAACAGAATTAATGATGTTTCAAAAATATTAGAAATAGATCCCTTAGATTTAGTGTCTTTTGATGAAAGTTTAATTTTTAACAACTGTACGCAATCAGGGAAGTTTAAGAATTTTTATAATAATTTTCCTGAAGAATTGAAAAAACAATACGACATAAGAATTGAAGAACTGAAAGGTGAAATCAATTTTCTTAGAAGCTTATTAGATAGTAACTCTAAGTAAGAACAACTTAGATCTTTCCTTTTTTATCTATTAAAAGTTCAATAAATTATTACCTTTGAAAAAATTATAATTATTAAAAAGGCATTACATTCCTTATTGCTGTTTTCAGTTTGATAATTTATTCAATAAAAACATTTATGAAATTAAAAAGCACACTTTATTTACTGCTTTTATTACCAACAATAATTTTTGCCCAACATACAATCAAAGTAACTTTTTCTCCAGCTAAAGACTTTACCTGGGCAATTTTATATAAAAACACATCCGCTAATAATAAATACATAGCACAAGGTAAAATTGAAGATGGAAATCTAGTTTTTAACTTAGATGAAAGTGCCGATGCTGGTATTTATAAATTGGTATATGCCGTGCCTCAAAACGAATATAATTTCGATATTATCTACAATGCAACCGAAGATATAGAAATTACTTTTAACCTAAAGGATGGTCCAGTTTTTAAGAAATCTTCCGAAAACAAACTATTAAACGATTATTTAAACGATTTTACAACGCTTGGGAAAGAATTAGAAACCCTTTACACACAATCTAGTATTGACAAAGAAGCTTTAGAAAATTTATACAAGAAACAAATTGCTACTCAAAAAAACTATGAAAAAAAATCGGGAGGCAAACTGGTAAATCATTTTATAAAAGGCAACAAACCCTATATTCCGAAACAATATGAAGCCCCTGAAGTTTATGTAGAAAATTTAACTAAAAACTATTTTACGAATATTGATTTTAATGATGAGGTGTTACAAAGTTCTAATTTTTTGGTCGAAAAATCACTAGCATATATTACAGGTGTTATTTTAGATAAAGCTAGTAAAAAGCCATCATACAATGCTAATATTGATGAAGTTATTTTAAAAATAAACAATACTGAAGCTAATTTTAAAAAAGTGTTTTTAGTAACTATATACCAAAAACTTATTGCTAATAAATTAGTTGATCCTGCAAATTATTTGGCTGAAAAACATTTAATTTCCTTAGCAAATAAACAAAACGACAAGGCATTAGCTTTAAAATTAATACAATTTAAAAACTTATCTATTGGAAATGTAGCACCCGATTTTACTTGGGAAACAACAGAAAATAAAACTGTAAAAACAAACAAGCTAAGCGAACTCGCTGTTGCCGAAAACTACATTCTTGTTTTTTGGGGTAGTACTTGTTCGCATTGCTTAAAAGAGATACCTAAATTAAACCAGTCTGTACAATCTTTAGACAGCTTTAAATATAAAGTTGTTGCTATAGGTTTGGAAAACGAGCCTGTTAATTGGCAAACCGAAATAAAAAAATACCCTGATTTTATTCATGTTATAAAATTAAAAAAATGGGATAATAAAATTGTTCAAGAATACGGATTAACAGGAACACCCACTTATTTTGTACTAGACAAGGACAAGAAGTTTATAGCGAAACCTGAAAATTTAGAAGAATTACAGAAGTTTATTAACGATAGTAACTAAGCTTAGTAATTATTAAAGAATAAATCGTTTAGAATTGACGCAGAAATTTTGTTTTTATTAGAGTTAAAAAATCTAAGCATAGCCATAGTTACGGTTCTATTTTTTAATGAACAATAAAGACAAAAGAACTAGTCAAAATGAATGAGTTATTGTTTAACAATTACTTACCTTAAAAATAATAAAAAGCATCTTCAAAATGCTCTAGTTTTTCGATAGTCTTATTTTTAATAATAGCAATAATATCAAAGCGAACTTCTACATCCAGATCGTTTGAAATTACATACTCATTCGCAGCTTTTACCAATAATTTAATTTTAGACGGTTTTACAAAATCCTGTGGATCACCAAAAAAGTCGCTGTTTCTTGTTTTTACCTCTACAATTACCAACGTTTTAGGTTCTTTTTGGGCAATGATGTCTATTTCGGCTTTATCGTAAAAATAATTCCGTTTTAAAATGGTGTAGCCATTTCGCAACAAATAATCAGCTGCTATTTGCTCTCCTAATTCTCCTAACTCGTTGTGTTCTGCCATTGTACTCCCTGCGAAGGCAGGGATCTCATTAATTATTTAAACTATTCTCGTATCTTAAAAAGATTCTTCACTGCGTTCAGAATGACAAATTTACGTTATTATAATCTATTTCAAATTTAACTTCTCTTCCCAAAACCAAAGCGCGATTATCCTCCAAATGTCCAGCCGGAAAATTAAACGCAATCGGGAAATCAAACTCTTTACAAATATCCAAAATAATTTCTTCGGCAGTTTTTCCAAATGGAATATCATTATCGTGCATTTGGGTCATTCCGCCAACGATTAAACCTTTCAGATTAGCAAACAATCCATTTCGTTTTAGGTTTTGCAACATTCTATCTATATGATATAAATATTCATCTATATCTTCAATAAACAAGATTTTTCCATCGGTATTTATAGCTGAATGGCTTCCACAAAGAGAATAGAGTATTGATAAATTTCCACCTACTAATTGTCCAGAAGCTTTCCCTATTTTATTACTGTTTTCTGAAGCAATTTCTATAGAATATTCATTTCCAAAGAGAATATCTTTAATCGAATTTATTGTTACTTTCGTTTTTGTTTCAATAGCAACAGGCATTTGAGCGTGTAAAGTTTTAATTCCTAAATTATGAATATGAGAATGTAAAACTGTTACATCGCTATAACCAATAATCCATTTGGGATGTTTTTTAAATTCCGTAAAATCTAGTTTATCAATAATTCGTACCGTTCCGTAGCCTCCTTTTGCACACCAAATTGCTTTTATATTTGGATTGTCTAATTGTTGCTGAAAATCGGATATTCGCAAAGCATCACTACCAGCAAATTGGTTTTCTTCGGCTTCAATAGTTTTCCCAATAACTACATTTAATTCCCACTTCTTGATAATATCAAGAGCAGGTTTTAACTCTTCAACAGAAACTTTTCTTGCCGTTGAAACGATAGCGATAGTGTCTCCTTTTTTTAGAAATTCTGGTCGAATCATATTTTGTTTTTACAAGTTCAATGTAATAAAAAATTAAACTTTATCGTTAATAATAACTCTAATAACTTATAATTCATTAATTTTCAGCTGCTATAAAAATTAAAATCCCCAATTATGGAAACAATAATTACCCCTTCTTGTAACGAATCTACTTTAGCACCCTATATTCCTTCTGGCGGAAACCCTTGGAATACTTCAAAAATAAACCACGTATATCGTCGCTTGGGCTTTGGTGCTTCTCAAGATAAAATTGATGCAGCTTTGAGCTTAACACCAAGTGAATTTATAGATAACTTGGTAGATGAAGCATTCAATTTACCACCAACTACCACTCCTTTTTGGGGAAACTATGCAGTAAGTGATTTTACAGATTTTGAAGTAGATAACCAGCAATATATCGAAGACTGGCGTATTCAAACAGGAAACGATTTAATTTCTGAAGACCTTCGAGGTAGAATAACTTCGTTTTGGTTAAATCATTTTGTAACTGGCTTAGATACTTATTTTTATGCACCCTATTTGTTTCAGTATTATAATGTAACACAAACTCACGCAGTAGGTAATTTAAAAGATTTTGTTAGGGCAATTGGTATCACACCTGCAATGTTGGTTTATTTAAATGGGTATGAAAACACCAACTTAGAACCCAATGAAAATTTTGCAAGAGAGTTATTTGAGCTGTTTACTTTAGGGGAAGGAAACGGTTATTCACAAGATGATATTACTGAAACTGCAAAAGCATTAACAGGTTATAATCATTGGACAGAAGAAGGTGCTCCATTTTATTTTGATGAAAGCACTTGGGTAGATGGCGATAAAACTATTTTTGGTCAAACCGGGAATTGGAAATACGATGATGTTATTGATATATTATTTCAGGAAAAATCACCCGAAATAGCCACACATATTTGTAGAAAATTATATCAGTTTTTTGTAAGTCCAGCAATCGATGCTTTGGTTGAAGTAGATATTATTGAACCTTTAGCTCAATCATTAATTAATAATAATTTTGAATTAGTCCCAATGTTGAAACTGCTTTTTAAAAGTGAACATTTTTTCGATGAAAGAGCTTTAGGTGTTATAATAAAAAGCCCTCATGACATTATTTTTTCATTTGTAAATGAAACCGAATTCTTATACAACGACGAATTAATGGAAGCATTTCTTTATTTTTCTAGCATCTTTGGTCAAGAAATCTACAATCCACCAGATGTTTCAGGATGGCAACGTGATGAAGATTGGATTAGTACTTCAACCCTTACTGGACGTTGGCGATTTACAGAATTATACTTAGGTGTTTTATACGATAATGGGCTTGGATTTACTTTTGTAGATTTTGCAAAAGCATTGACAAATAATAGTAATGACCCTTATTATATTACTCAGGTTTTAGTTGATCATTTTATGTCGAAAGAACTTCATTCTCCAGGAGATTACAACATTGCAACCGATGTTTTTAAATGGGAAGTTCCACAAAACTACTACGACGATGGTCTTTGGAATTTAGATTGGCCCGACGTAGATTATCAAGTTTATTTATTGCTATCTCATTTAGCAACCATCCCTGAATTTCAACTTAAATAATACAGCATGTTTAAAGACCGAACACTTCAAAATAAAAAAAATTCTGAAAAATCTAAAGAACAAAAACAGATTCACGACCACGAACATACGCAATGGAGCAGACGTTCGTTTATTCAAGCACTGGGATTAGCTGGCGGAGGAAGCATGGTACTTGGCGGTACGGCAATTTCTGCAACAGCTCCTTCCCCTCTAGCGGTTGCTTTAGCTGAAAATGAAAATGATAATATTCTAGTTATTATTCGTCTTGAAGGTGGTAATGATGGACTTAACACCATCGTTCCTATTTACGATTATGCCACTTATGCCAATTTAAGACCCACAATTAAACATCAAGAAAACGATTTAATAAACCTAAATGCTGACTTCGGAATTCCAGATTACATGTCTGAATTAGAATCTGTTTGGGGAGATGGAAGTATGAAAGTCGTTCATGGAGTTGGCTATCAAGATCAAAATTTATCACATTTTAGATCTACCGATATTTGGGCATCTACAGCCGAAAATTATGTAGAACCTACAGGTTGGTGGGGACGTTATTTTGAAGATCTTTATCCAGATTACATCATTACACCTCCAGAAATTCCACCAGCAGTACAAATTGGAAGTATTGGAAACCTAATCTTTAAAGGTAACAACAATAATTATGCTTTTTCCGTTGTAAATCCAGATCAGCTACAAAGTGTTGCCGAAAACGGAACCTTACACGATGTTTTAGACATTCCAGATTGTGTATATGGCGACAAATTGCTTTTTATGAGAGCCACTGCCAATACTACTTTTATTTATTCTGGAGTGATAAACGATGCTTATTTAGCAGCCAATAATAGTGTTAATTATGGTGAAGGAGAATTAGCTTCGCAATTAGCTATTGTCGCACGATTAATAAAAGGTGGACTAGGCAGTAAAGTGTATATGGTTTCCTTGGGAAGTTTTGATACACACGCAGATCAAGTGGTAAGACATCAAGAGTTATTAATGGATCTTTCTTCCACCATAAAAAACTTTTATGACGATTTAACTGCTTCCGGAATGAATGACAAAGTTTTATCTATGACCATTTCAGAATTTGGCCGTCGTCCCTACGAAAATGGATCCGATGGTACAGACCACGGTGCAGCATCACCTGTAATGCTTTTTGGACCAGCTTTAAACGGAAGTGATTTTGTAGGTACTCATCCAGATTTATCTACTTGGGACGATAACGATAATTTAATTCCCACAACAGATTTCAGAGACATTTACAATACCGTTTTAACAGATTGGTTTTGTTTAGATCCATCCATTGTGAGTACTATATTATTAAATGAAACCTACGAAAACCTAGACCTCGGACTTACTTGTGAAACATTATCAACTTCAGATTTTAGTAATACCAACCGTTTTGCACACGTTCCAATTTACCAAAATAATCAAATATTTATTGAGATTAATATGCCTAATTCTGCTCACGTTACTATCAAACTACACGATATGTTGGCAAGAGAAATAGGTACTATTACCAATGAGTATTTAAGCGCAGGAAGACATAGCATTAATGTGAGAGATAATATTAAAGGAAGGTTGAGTTACGGACAGTATATTTACCGCATCTCAACAGGAGGACAGTTTTACAGTAAATCAATTATAATTAAATAGTTAAATGATTTTAGAAACATATACACGTTTTGGAAACCTGTTAGGTCTTTTAGAGGAATTTATATCCTAACATCCCTAATAAAGTTTAAAACTTTAAATGTGTTCTATCAAAACTTCCCTGAAGTCTTAGACCTATTAGGTTTTTAAAACCTAGTAGGTCTTTTTGCTTTAAAAATCCCTATTTTTGCACTTTCAAAAAGATTATGCAAAATTCACCAAAACGATATACGATTACGGCTGCTTTGCCATATACCAACGGTCCCGTGCATATTGGGCATTTAGCAGGAGTGTATGTTCCAGCAGATATTTATTCGCGTTTCCAACGTATGCAAGGCAAAGATGTTGCTTTTGTTTGTGGTAGCGATGAACACGGAGTTCCAATTACAATCAAAGCTAAAAAGGAAGGAATTACACCGCAGCAAGTAGTAGATAAATACCATGCAATTATCAAACAATCGTTTCAGGATTTCGGAATTTCATTCGATAATTATTCTCGTACTTCAGCGAAAATTCATCACGATACTGCTTCCGATTTCTTTAAGAAATTACATAAAGACAGAAAATTTATAGAACAAACCACCGAGCAGTTTTACGATGCAGAAGCTAATCAATTTTTAGCAGATCGCTTTATTGTAGGTACTTGTCCTAAATGTGGATTTGAAGAAAGTTATGGCGATCAATGTGAAAGCTGTGGAACTTCACATAACGCAACCGATTTAATTAATCCAAAATCATCCATCACCGGAAACACACCTTCTTTAAAAGAAACCAAACACTGGTTTTTACCTTTAGATCAATACGAACCTTGGTTAAAAGAATGGATTGTTGACGGACATAAAAAAGACTGGAAAGCGAATGTGTATGGACAATGTAAATCGTGGATTGATGATGGTTTACGACCAAGAGCAGTAACACGTGATTTGGATTGGGGAATTCCTGTTCCTGTAGAAGGAGCAGAAGGAAAAGTATTGTATGTTTGGTTTGATGCTCCAATTGGGTATATTTCTGCCACCAAAGAATGGGCAGAAAAAGAAGGAAAAGATTGGGAACCTTACTGGAAAGATAAAGATACCAAACTGCTTCATTTTATAGGAAAGGACAATATTGTTTTTCACTGTATTATTTTTCCGAGTATGTTAAAAGCTGACGGAAGTTACATTTTGCCTAACAATGTTCCTGCCAACGAATTTTTAAATTTAGAAGGAAATAAAATATCCACTTCAAAAAATTGGGCGGTTTGGTTGCACGAATATTTGGAGGAGTTTCCAAATCAGCAAGACGTTTTGCGTTATGCCTTAACTGCGAACGCCCCCGAAACAAAGGACAACGATTTTACGTGGGCAGATTTTCAAGCCAGAAATAATAATGAGTTAGTTGCCATCTTCGGAAACTTCATCAATCGTGTGGTGGTTTTAACCAATAAATATTATGACGGAATCGTGCCTGAACCCACTTCTTTTTCGGAAGTAGATTTAGCAACCTTACAGCAATTAAGAGCCTATCCAAGTGTAATTGCAAGCTCTATTGAAAGATATCGTTTTCGGGAAGCACAAGCCGAATTAATGAATGTTGCTCGTTTAGGAAACAAATATCTCGCAGATGAAGAGCCTTGGAAAACGATTAAAACAGACGAAGAAAGAACAAAAACAGTCATGTTTGTGGCGCTTCAAATCGCAACAGCATTAGCAACTTTATGTGAGCCTTTTTTACCTTTTACTTCAGTAAAGTTGAAATCAATTTTATGTCTTAACGAGGAGAGTAGCGACGAGGTTATCTCTTCAACTCATGAGATTGCCACACCTCGAAAAAACGACGCTCGCAAAGACGAACTTTCATGGAACGATATCACAAGCAAACAAACCCTAATCTCATCTGGTCATCAAATAGGAAAAGCAACATTATTATTCAGTAAAATTGAAGACGAACAAGTACAACAGCAACTAGATAAATTACAGGCTACCAAAAAAGCAAACGAACAAATGAATGCAACTCCTGATCCGCAAAAAGATACCATTCAGTTTGATGATTTTACCAAACTTGATATGCGAGTTGGAACCATTTTGGAAGCAGAAAAAATGCCAAAAACCAAAAAACTGTTGGTTTTAAAAGTAGATACAGGAATTGATGTTCGTACCATTGTTTCTGGAATTGCTGAAAGCTTTACTCCAGAAGAAGTTGTTGGAAAAAAAGTAACCGTTCTAGTTAATCTTGCACCAAGATCCTTACGAGGTGTGGAAAGTGAGGGAATGATTTTAATGACCGAAACTCCTGAAGGGAAATTAGTTTTTTTAAATCCGGATACGGATACAGTTTTAAATGGAAAAACAATAAATTAACATAAAATGAAAAAAGCAACTCCCTTATTTTTAATTATTTCAATTTTAATAAACATACTTTTAATATACGTTTTCGTTATTAAAGGAGACACCGCACAAACCGAAAATGATGTGCGAACAACAATATTAGTATCACAAGCAAACGAAGATTTCGTCTTAGATGAAATGCGTGATTTTTTAGAAAGTATCCAAAAAATAAACCAAGGAATTCTTGAAAATAACGCTTCTTTGGTTATTGAAGCTGGAGAAAAATCGGGCGGTTCTGTAATAGCACACGCACCAAAAGGACTGTTGAGTGCCTTGCCTATAGGCTTTAAACAATTGGGCTTTGCTACCCACGATATTTTTGATGAAATTGCAAAAACTGCAAATAAAGATTTCTCTCCAAAACAATCACAAGAACAATTAAATAAGCTGTTAAATAATTGTATTGCTTGTCATAGGAGTTATAAATTAGGAGTAAATGAATAAAAAAAATTAACTGTTAATTCATCAATTCCTCAAAATTACCGTTTGTAATTACGCTTGAATTTCTCACTGGATAATTCTGTAAAAAACTAGCTGGAAATTTAATTTTCTTGGTTTTTCGGTATTTGAATTCGTAGATATCTAAGGCTCCATCATATTCTTCAACTAAGTCAATTTCGGCTTGATCGTAGGTTCTCCAGAAATACATATTCCGAACGCGCTCTTTAATCGAGTTGGTTTTAAAACGTTCGATAACACAGAAGTTTTCCCATAAAGCACCCACATCGGTTCGCATATCCAATTGGTTAAAATTAGATAAAAGTGCATTCCGAATTCCTAAATCTACAAAATAGACTTTCTTGCTTTTTTTCAACTCATTTCGTAAGTTTCTACTGAAGCTGTCCAATTGAATTAATATAAAATTCTTCTGAAGTAAATCGATATATCGTTCTACCGTTTTTGAAGACAAACCGAGTAAATTTCCGAGTTCGTTATAACTTACTTCGCTTCCTATTTGTAGCGCCAATGCCCGAAGCAATTTTTGTAAATCTCTAGAATTTCGCAATTGTTCTTGTTGCAAAATATCTTGATATAAATAGTCTCCCGCTAAATTCTGAAGAAAAATGGAACGCTGTTCCACAGGAATATTAAAAACCTCTGGATACATTCCGTAAACTAATAAAGATTCTAAATTTTCAACCAACCATAATCCACTTTTGTTTTTTTGCATTTCCTCTAATGAATAAGGATATACATGAATCTTAACGTTTCTTCCTGTTAATGGTTCGGTAATTTTATTGGATAAATTAAAACTACTTGACCCTGTAGCGATAATCTTGCAATCAAAATCATCGCTATCATAAATAAATTTTAATACAGCGCCTATATTTTCAATTTTTTGAGCTTCGTCTAAGGCGATAATTTTAGCATCACCAAAAAGTAATTTTATTCGAGCTGAATTATTTTCGGATAAAGCAGTAGCAACCGCACTACTTTCACAATTGAGGATCTTGAAATTAGCTTCCGTTTTTTTTAGCATTTCAAGTATGGTAGATTTCCCTACTTGTCTTGCTCCATAAAGAATTATAACCTTGTTTTGTTGAAGCCAAAACTGAATTGTTTCTACATATTTTCTTTTAAAAGGAAGCATATCTTCTGTCATTTACTATAACAAAGGTAGTGAAAACTAATTAAAAATGCTTAAATTTTGTAATACAATCCAAATATTAGGCTTAAATTTTGGAATTCAATCCAAATATTAGGCTTAAATTTTGGAATTGATTTAAAGTTTTAAGTATAATAACCTACTTTTAGGTATTAGTGTTAACTAAATAGTCATAGAAAACAACCTCGTATCTGGCTTATTTTCAATTAAACGAAGGTCAAAAGCCATACAAATATTACGCACAAACATTCTAGCTTTTTCTTTTACAATAACCTTATTGTCAATAAGCTCCAACAAGTCATCGTCTATAAATTCTTGAAGTCGAACAATTATTTCTTGTTTTGTTTTTTCTGGCAACCCTTCATTCCATTCGGTTTGCATTCCGCACATAATATTAAGAATATGCTTCCGAAGTATTAAATCGGTTTCGCTTAATAAATGCCCTCTAAAAATAGGAATAATTCCTTTATTCACCTTTTCTTGATATACTTCTACCGATTTTTCATTTTGAGCAAAAGCATACCACGAATCGCTTATAGACGACATTCCTAAACCTACCATTAATTGTGTTTTACTTGAAGAATAACCCATAAAATTACGGTGAAGTTTCTTGGTTTTCATTGCTTTATATAGGGAATCTGTAGGTAATGCAAAATGATCCATTCCTATTTCCACATAGCCATTATCAAAAAATAACTGTTTGCCAAGTTCGTAAAGATGTCTTTTTTCTTTGTCTTTCGGAAGGTCTTCATCATTAAAACCACGTTGCCCCACTCCTTTTATCCAAGGTACGTGCGCATAACTGTAATAGGCAATTCTATCGGGTTTTAAACGAATAGTTTTTTTTATAGTATCCCGAATAGATTGTTCATTTTGAAAAGGAAGCCCAAAAATTAGATCGTGACTAATTGATGTGTATCCAATCTCTCTAGACCAATCATTTATTTTTTTTACTTGCTCAAAACTCTGAATTCTATGAATCGCTTTTTGCACCACAGGATCGTAATCTTGAATACCAAAACTATTTCTGCGAGAGCCTAAATCGTACAGCGTTTGTAACTGTTCTTTTGAAGTGTGATTTGGGTGTCCTTCGTAACTAAACTCAAAATTTTCGAATTTATAGGCTCTTTTAAACAGTCCATCGATTAACTTCTTTATATTTTCGGAAGAAAAAAAGGTAGGTGTTCCCCCTCCTAGATGGATTTCTTTAATCTTAGGTCTTGCCTCAAATAAATCGCAATATAAACCCCATTCTTTTAAAACAGTATTAATATATGGTTCCTCTACACTGTGTCGTTTTGTAATGCGTTTATGGCAAGCACAAAAGGTGCATAAACTTTCACAAAAAGGTAAATGAATGTATAAACTAATTCCCTCGGTGTCATTACTCTCATTAAATGCTTTTACTGTTGATTTTTCCCAATCTTTTAAAGCAATCCCTTCTTTATCCCAAAAAGGAACGGTAGGATAACTGGTGTATCTAGGACCTGGGATATTGTATTTCTGAATGAGATTTTTATCCATTTCTAACTTCGTATTCTTTTACCGCATCAATAAATGCTTTGGCATTATCCAACGGAATGTTAGGTAAAATACCGTGTCCTAAATTAACAATGTACTTGTCTTTTCCAAAATCGTCAATCATTTTTGTTACCATCTTCTTAATTTCTGAAGGTGGCGATAGCAATCTGGAAGGATCAAAATTTCCTTGAAGCGTAATGCTATTATTGGTAAGTTTTCTGGCAACTTGAGGACTAATTGTCCAATCTACTCCTAGAGCAGAAACATTAGATTTACTCATTTCTTCCAATGCAAACCAACATCCTTTTCCAAAGGCAATTACTGGAACATTGTCTTTTAATGCTTCTATAATTTGGTTGATATACTTCCAAGAAAACTCTTGATAATCTACGGGAGATAACATTCCTCCCCAAGAATCAAAAATCTGAACCACATCTACTCCTGCTTTCACTTTTTCTTTTAAATAAGCAATGGTAGTATCGGTTATTTTTTGCAATAAAGTGTGTGCAGCGACAGGTTGTGTAAAACAAAATTCTTTGGCTTTATCGAAATTTTTTGATCCCTGTCCTTGTACACAATAGCATAATATTGTCCAAGGCGAACCTGCAAATCCAATTAAAGGAATATCATTATTTAATAATTCTTTGGTTGCTTTTATGGCATCCATTACATAACCCAACGTTTCGTTTACGTCTGGCACAATAACAGTATCTACATCTTTTGGTGTACGTATTGGATTGGGCAAATAAGGTCCAAAATCGGGTTTCATTTGCACCTCAATATTCATTGCCTGCGGAATCACCAATATATCTGAAAACAAGATAGCAGCATCCATACCATATCTTCTAATGGGTTGTACAGTAATTTCTGAAGCCAACTCAGGTGTTCTACAGCGTGTGAAGAAATCGTATTTTTCACGAATTGCAATAAATTCAGGTAAAAACCTTCCAGCTTGTCGCATCATCCAAACGGGAGGACGTGATACTGTTTCTCCTTTTAATGCGCGTAGAAATAAATCGTTTTTAATTTTTGTCATTTTCCTTGTTTTCCTTGTTTGCAACAGCTTTCATAGCCAGTTTAATGGCTTTTTCAATTTTAGTAAAATCTTTTTTGGTTAAGGCGGTAGATAAAAACCAAGATTCAAATTGTGAAGGTGGTAAGAATACACCTTGTGCCATCATTTCCCAGAAAAATATTTTGAACTTTTCGGTATCACTGGTTTGTGCCGATGCAAAATTTGTTACTTTTATCTTGGTAAAAAACGGATTTATCATAGATCCAAAACGGTTAACTTGAAGATCAATATCGTTTTCTTTGGCAGCTTCTAATAATATATTTTCTATTACTTCAGCTTGTTTATCAAACTTTTCATACGGATTTTGTTTTTTCAATTCCGTTAAGGTCAAAATTCCTGCAGCCATAGCAATGGGATTTCCTGAAAGCGTTCCTGCTTGGTACATATCGCCAAGAGGTGAAACCATTTCCATAATTTCATTTCTGGCACCATAAGCTCCAACTGGGAAGCCACCACCTATTACTTTTCCAAGGCAAGTAATATCTGCTTCAATTCCTAATTTTTCTTGTGCTCCTCCAAATGTTGAACGAAAGCCAGTCATTACTTCATCTACAATTAGTAACACGTCATTTTCTTTACATAGCTTTTCAAGGCCTTTTATAAATGCATTGGTTGGTTTTACAACTCCCATATTTCCAGCAATGGGTTCTATAATAACCGCAGCAATATCTTTATTTTCAGCAATGTGTTTTTCAACACTTTTTAAATTATTGTATTCGGCAATAAGTGTGTTTTTTACAGCATCGTTAGGAACACCTTTACTTCCCGGAACACTTAGTGTTGCTAATCCAGACCCTGCAGCTACTAACAACGCATCTGAATGGCCGTGATAACATCCTGCAAATTTTATAATTTTATCGTTTCCTGTAAATGCTCTCGCTAAACGCAAAGCACTTAAAACAGCTTCGGTGCCCGAATTAACAAATCGAACTTTATCCATCGTTGGAAAAGCCTCGCAAACAATTTTTGCAAGTTTTATTTCACTTTTTGTTGAAGCACCAAAGGTATAGCCGTTTTTCAAAGCTTTTTTAATGGCTTTTTCAACTTTTTTATTGCGATGTCCTAAAATCATTGGTCCATAAGAAAGTACTAAATCCACATAGTTGTTTCCGTCAACATCAACAATTTTGCTTCCTTTGGCTTTTTTTATAAAAATTGGGGTTCCTCCAACAGATTTATATGCTCGTACAGGAGAGTTTACCGCTCCTACCAAGTGTTCTAATCCTTTTTTATATAGTTTTTCTGACTTTTTTGTTTTCATAATATTTTTTTTAATGAGATTCTCTGTCCAAAACAGGAATAAATACCACTTTATTTTCTAGCTAATACTTTGGCTACTTCTTTTGCAAAATACGTGATGATGATATCTGCTCCTGCTCTTTTCATAGAGAGTAAACTTTCCATCATTACCTTTTCGCCATCTATCCATCCTTTTTCTGCAGCAGCTTTTATCATTGCATACTCACCACTTACATTGTAACAAGCGATAGGTCTGTCAAAATTATTTTTTAAATCACGTACAATATCCAAATAAGACATCGCTGGTTTTACCATGAGTATATCCGCTCCTTCTTCATCATCAAAAGTAGCTTCTCGCATTGCTTCGTCTCTATTTGCGGGATCCATTTGGTATGTTTTTCTATCTCCAAATGTGGGTGCCGAATCAGCTGCATCTCTAAATGGACCATAAAATGCCGAGGAGTATTTTACTGAATACGACATAATTGGAAGGTTATAAAACCCTGTATTATCTAATGCTTCCCGGATGGATATAATCATCCCATCCATCATTCCAGAAGGAGCCACCATGTCTGCTCCTGCTTTTGCATGAGAAATTACTTGTTTGGCAATATTTACCAAAGTGACATCATTATCAACATCGTTGTTGTGGATAATTCCGCAGTGACCGTGACTGGTATATTCGCAAAAGCAAACATCTGTAATTACATATAAATTAGGATAGTTTTTCTTTATAAACTTAATTGTTTGCTGAATAATCCCATTATCATCCCAAGTTTCAGCTCCTACTTCATCTTTTGAGTTTGGAATTCCAAAAAGTAACACCGCTGGAATATCAAGAGCAACCACTTCATCCAGTTCCTTATGTAAACGATCTAATGAAAAACGTTTGATTCCTGGCATTGAAACGATTTCGGCTTCAATATTTTCGCCTTCTTCAATAAAGAGTGGATAAATTAAATCGTCTACAGTAAGTCTATTTTCTCTTACTAAACGTCTAATGTTTACGGTTTTTCGTAACCTTCTTGTTCTGTTCATTAGAGCTATTATTTATAGTGTTCATTTACTTTTGCAATCAAACTTTCAATGGTAGATTCTTTTGAAACGAGTACATTTTTAAAATGTTTTTTTGCTTCAGCAGCAGTTGTTTTTCCAATACAAAAAGCAGTTTGGTTTGCTGTGCTGTTTTCTTTGATAAAACTTTGTACAGCTGTTGGGCTAAAGAACAATACCGAAGTAACCTTATTATCAATTTTTTTTGAAGTAAGCGATGTAAAATAACAAGGTATTTCGTTTACTATACAGTCATTTTCGGCAAGAATAGTTGGCAATTCATCTCTGCGTTTGTCACCACAAAAGAAGGTGAATTCTTTTTCTTTTACATTGGCAACAATATAATTTGCTAACTTTTCAGCGGTACCAGCAACGTGGGTTACATTTCCAATGTTTCTTTGTATGAGACGTTTTGTTCTAAAACCTACACAGTAAATATTGGTAAAATCTAATTCTTCTTTCGAGAAGCTTTGTATTAAAGATTCTACCGCATTTTTACTGGTAATAATGACGTTTTTAATCGGGTTTTTAACAATCTCATGTTTTAATCTATTGTATTTAATAGAAATAAAATCACGCATTTCAAGTGAAATGTTAGAAGCTAATTTTGCTATTCTATCTTTATCAAGCACTTTAGTAGAAAAAACGTTTTGGTCTTTTTCAATTTCTATAATAGATTTCATTAATAATTTCCCGCCTTTCATTAGAACATATTGAGCGGCATAAGTACCTATATCGTTAATTTGATCAAGAGGGACGCTTCTGTTAAAGACTATTTTTTTCTTCCCATCTGGGCTAAACAACACTCCTTTAAAAGTAAGTTTTTCTTCACCAAGTGTTGCTAAAGCACCAATAGGAGCTGTACAGCCACCTTCTAAAATACGCAAAAACTTACGTTCTACAGCAACACAAGTTTCGGTTTCTTTGTGATTTAATTCTTTACAAATGGTGATTAAATCATTGTTTGTTTCGAGTGTTACGACCATTACGACACCTTGAGCTGGTGCAGGAACCATCCAATCGAGTACAATGTGTTTGCTTTTTTTAGGCAGTAACTTTAAGCGTTGCAATCCTGCGGCAGCAAATATGGCACCGTCCCAATTATTATTTTCTAGTTTTTTTAAACGCGTAATTACATTCCCTCGTAAACCTACAATCGTGTGTTGAGGATATCTGTGTAACCATTGCGATTTTCGTCTTAGACTTCCTGTAGCGATTGTTGCTGTTGGGTTTTCAAAAAATAGTTCTCCGTTTTTTAAAATTAATACGTCTTGATAATCTCCTCGCTCTAATACTGCTGCCTGAATAATTCCTTCGGGCATTTTTGTAGGCACATCTTTCATTGAGTGCACTGCAATATCAATAGAACCATTTAGTAATGCGATATCTAAGTTTTTAGTGAAAACGCCTGTAATACCTAATTCATAAAGTGGCTTGTCTAAAATTTGATCTCCTAAAGAATCTATTTTTACAATCTCAGTACTATGTCCTAGTTCTTCTAATTTTTCCGCAACTGTAGTGGCCTGCCAAAGTGCTAGTTTACTAGACCTTGTTCCAATTTTAATAACTTTACTCATTTTAAAATTATTTTAATTCAAATATTTCTCTTACAACCTGAATACTTTGTTTTGCTTGAGTATTGTTATCTTTTAAATGTGCTGCAAACTTTGAAACCATTTTTTTAACAATTAAGGAGCTTGATTTTTCAAGGTGCTCTATTTCAGCACCTTGATTTTTCTTTTTATAGGCTTCAATAGTCTCTTGTTGAATTTTTATAAGGGATTTTTTAAACGAACTTATTGCTGGAGTAGATCTTCTAAATGAAATCCATTCGTAAAATTCATTTTTATACTTAGCAATAATTTCTTCTACTAATGGAATTTGTTTCTTTCTATTTTCCAATGTTGCTTTTGTAGTGTCAGATAGCATATCTACATCAACTACTTCTTTATTATCCAGCTCTTTAATTGGCAAAGCAACATTTGCAGGAATAGATAAATCAATGATTAATTGTTTTTTGTCGTTTATAAAATAATCCTCTATAACTGTTGGACTCGATGAGCCTGTAGCAACAATAATAACATCAGATTCTTGAATTTTATTTTCTAGTTCGCAATGTTTTGCAAAAGTTAAATTAAGCACTTTAGCGAGCGCTAATGCTTTTTCTTCGGTTCTATTTATTATAGTAATGGGATTATTTTGTAAATAAGACACACAGCTTTTTGCTATATTGGTTCCTATGTCTCCCAAACCATAAATAAGTATTTTTTTATTTGAAAAATCGGCAAAATTATTTTTTACATATTGAATTGCAGCGTAAGAAGCCGTAGTAATCCCAGAGCTTAAACTGGTTTTGTTTTTTACTTCTTTACTAGCTTGTAAAGCAATATTAAAAAGTCGTTCTAAATAAGCATTTACAACATCGTGCTTTTTTGCGAATTGAATGGCTTGTTTTAGCTGACTAATAATTTCGTAATCACCTAAAATTTGACTTTCTAATCCTGTTGCTATTCTAATTACATGTTCAGCAGCTTCACTGTTTTTATACACATACGATGCTTTTGAAAATTCATCTATAGAACCTTTTGAAAACTCACACAGTAATGAAATTAATTGATAAGGGTGTTCTGAAAAACCGATTATTTCAGTTCTGTTACAGGTAGACAAAACAACCAAACTGTCAATCCCATTTTCCTTTGCTGCTTGAAAAAGTTTTTTTTGCTTCTTTTTACTTAAACTAAAATTACTTCTTGTAACTACATTGGCTTTTTGATAATTTAAGCCAATTACATAAAATTTTTTACTTTCTAAAAAATCACTCATTCTATTTTAAATTATCCGATATAAATAAAATTATTGTTACTGTATTTTTCAAGCACGAAATTAACTATTTTCAAAAGAGCTGCAACCGTTATGTTTAAAAAAATACTCATAAAAGAATAATTTATATTTGTTCTAAATAGACATATTAAACACTGTTTATCAACTTGATATAAGTATTTTAAAATAAAATATATTGCTAAAAATTAAAAAAATAACGCTAAAAGTTTAAATTATTTTTATTTTTAAGCATAAAAAATAATAAATAGAATTGTTACAACTTAATAGTATTATTTTCGCCACATAAATTTTTATTTTGAAAACAAAAGGAATACTTCTGGTTAATTTAGGATCTCCAGATTCAACTACTATTAAAGACCTTAAAAGGTATTTAGGAGAATTTTTAATGGACAAAAAGGTCTTAGATATGCCGTTTTGGAAACGATACCTTCTTGTTCATGGAATAATACTAAATACTCGACCTAAAAAAACAGCCGAAGCCTACAAGCAAATTTGGCGTAAAGAAGGCTCTCCATTAATTATTTTTTCTGAACTTTTTAAAGCTAGATTAGAAACAAAAACGAATATTCCTATCGCTTTAGGAATGCGTTACGGTTCTATGAGCATTGAAAAAGCAATACAAGAATTGATTTCTCAAAATGTAGAAGAAATTTTATTAATCCCATTGTACCCCCAATATGCTATGTCTTCTTTTGAAACAGTTGTTGAAAAGACAAAAGAATTGCAAGAAAAGTATTTTCAGAATATAACTATTGAAACATTGCCTCCTTTTTATAAGGAAGAAAATTATATAAAAGTAATGAGTGAAAACCTTAAAAATCATTTAAAAGGTTTTAATTACGATCATATTCTTTTCTCGTACCACGGAATTCCAGAACGTCATATTTTTATCACAAATAGTTCGCATTCGCAAGATCAATTAATTAATAATAAAGATTGCTGCGAAAATAATCCGGAAGCAAAAAAAACCTGCTACAGAAGCCAGTGTTTTGAAACCACTAAATTAATGACCGAATATTTAGGTTTGGATAAAGATAGTTTCAGTATTTCATTTCAGTCTAGAATGTTAAAAGACCCCTGGTTAAAACCTTATACCGATTTTGAATTGATAGATTTACCGAAGAAAGGAATAAAAAACTTAGCCGTAATTACTCCCGCTTTTGTAACTGATTGTTTAGAAACTTTAGAAGAAATTGAAATAAGAGGACAAGAATCTTTTATAGAAAGTGGTGGAGAATATTTTAAATTCATCCCATGTTTAAATGACAATGACGACTGGACAAATACGGTTGCAAAATGGATTGACATTTGGGAAAAATCTAGTTAAAATTTCATGGATTATTTATATATAAAATCGCTGCATATTATATTTATAACCACTTGGTTTGCAGGATTGTTTTATATTATTAGGCTTTTTATATACTATAAAGAAGCAGAAGACAAAGAGGAAATTACCAAAGCTATTTTACAAAAACAATACGCCTTAATGAGTAAACGGTTATGGTATATTATTACGTGGCCATCTGCAATTTTAGCTACTTTTTTTGCTGTTTGGCTACTAATTTTACAACCGCTATGGCTTCAAGAAAGTTGGATGCACATAAAACTAACCTTTGTCGCTTTGTTGTTTGTTTACCATTACTCTTGCCAAATAATGTACAATCAAATAAAAAACGGACACTTAAAATATTCTTCTAAATTTTTACGAATTTGGAATGAAGTTGCTACGATACTGTTATTTGCAATTGTATTTTTAGTAGTACTAAAAAATAGTATTGGTTGGATTTTTGGTGTTTTAGGAATCGTAGGTGTTTCCGTCTTATTAATGTTAGGTCTCAAACTTTATAAGAGAATAAGAAGTAAAAGAGATTGGGATAACTAACTAAACATCCTTAACATTAATAATTTTTACAGGACAAGACGCCGCTGCTTTCTCACAAGAATCTAAAATGGTATGATCTTTAGATTTTATAGTATGAAACCCTTTTTTATCCACAGAGTGAAGTAATACTGTTTTCCCATCTTTTTTAGACATCTGAAACTGTGCTGGAGCAAATTCTACACAGTAATTACAGCCAATGCACTTATTTCTTTGAAGGGTTATTACGATCATTTTGTTTTTGTTGCTTCAGCTCCGCTCAATAACCAAATCCTTACACTGAGCGGAGTCGAAGTGTCAAGTAATAAATTAAGAACTTACCTCTTGTGGAGTTTGAACAATTTTATACAATTTATCGGAAGGACGAATTCTAAATTCCAACGGAATGGTAACCGAATCTCCTTTTTTAGCAGAATCTGAAACCACATCGTTTACCATCATTTCAGTAAGCTTAAATTCCTCAACTCCAGTGGTAGGTCCTGTTACTAAAATGGTATCTCCCACGTTTAAATCGAATGCTTCAATTTTAAACTCACCAATTTTACTTTTCGGAAAGTAATGCATTCCTTTTCCAAGATATAGTTTCTTTTGAGTTGCTTTACTTCCGTCCACATCGCTCCATTCCCCTAACTTCTGACCTAAATAATAACCGCTCCAAAATCCGCGATTATAGACTTTGCCTAATTCTTCCATCCAATCTTTTACCTTCTCTTTTGTAAAAGTATCTTCATAATAAGAGTCGATAGCTTCTCTATACGTTTTTATTACTTTTGCAACATATTCTGGAGCACGACCACGCCCTTCAATTTTCAAAACTTTAATTCCCGTATCAATTACTTGGTCTAAAAAATCGAGTGTACATAAATCTTGTGGGGACATTATGTACTCGTTGTCTAATTCCATTTCAATACCCGTATCTTGATCGATAACAGTATATTTTTTTCTGCAATTTTGTTTACAAGCACCCCTATTTGCTGAAGAATTATGAGTATGTAAACTCATATAACATTTCCCAGAAACTGCCATACATAAAGCCCCATGACCAAATATTTCCACTTCCACTAAACCTCCTCCAGGTCCTTTAATTTGTTCCTTTTCAATTTGCTCACAAATACTTTTCACCTGACGCAAACTCAACTCCCTGCTCATCACCATGGTATCGGCAAACATAGCATAAAACTTGACGGTTTCTATATTGGTAATATTGATTTGAGTAGAAATATGGATTTCCATTCCAATTTGTCGAGCATAAGCAATCACCGCTTGATCCATTACGATAACTGCTGTAATATTTGCTTCTTTTGCAGCATTCAATAATGTTTTAATAATGGTTAAATCGTGATCGTAAATAATCGTGTTTAAAGTAAGATAAGTACGAATATTTCTTTCTTCACAACGTCTTACAATTTCTGGAAGGTCTTCAATGGTAAAATTAATACTCGCACGAGCTCGCATATTTAATTGATCTACTCCAAAATACACAGAATCAGCACCATTGGTAATAGCAGCTTGTAACGATTCAAAGCTACCTGCTGGTGCCATTAATTCAATTTTTCCAGATTTAGTCATAATTATATTTTGCTATTTTTTGGGGCTGCATATATAAGAATATGTGTGGCTAAAAATGAAAAATATTCTGAATCATAATTAATAGAAAATAAAAACCTTCTTCAGAAAATAGAATTGAATTCATATTATACAGGTTTTAGAAGTAGCAATTCCTAGAAAACGCGTCAAGTTAAAACTTAGAATTACAAAAATTCTATTACTTTTGCCATTTATATTATTCTTTTAACCTTATAAATTAGTATAGCATGCAACTGTACAATACCCTAAGCGAAAAAGAGAGAGCAGCCTTATTGGAAGAAGCGGGACAAGACCGCTTAACACTTTCTTTTTATCAATATGCCAAAATTGGCAATCCAGAACTCTTTAGAAACCATCTATTTATAGCCTGGGACGCACTTGAAGTCTTGGGACGTATTTACGTTGCTCATGAAGGAATCAATGCACAATTGTCTGTACCTGCCCAAAATTTTAATGCTTTTAAAGACATTTTGGATGGGGTCTATTTCTTAGAGAATTGCCGTTTAAACATTGCTGTAGAACATGACTTAAAATCGTTTTTAAAACTAAAAGTAAAAGTACGCCACAAAATTGTAGCCGATGGATTGAATGACGACACCTTTGATGTAACCAATATAGGCGTTCATGTAAATGCTTCTACATTCAACGACTTGATAGAAGACCCAGATACGGTCTTGGTAGATATGCGTAACCATTATGAGAGTGAAATTGGGCACTTTAAAAATGCCATCACTCCCGATGTAGATACGTTTAGAGATTCTCTAGATATTATAGAAGAGGATTTAAAAGACCATAAAGAAGACAAGAAATTGGTGATGTATTGTACGGGAGGAATTCGTTGTGAAAAAGCGAGTGCCTACTACAAACACAAAGGGTTTAAAAATGTATTTCAGTTAGAAGGTGGTATTATTGAGTATACCCGTCAAGTAAATAATCAGGGCTTAGAAAATAAGTTTTTAGGCAAAAATTTTGTTTTTGATCACCGTCGTAGCGAACGCATTAGTGATGATGTGATCTCCAATTGTCACCAATGCGGAACTCCTTGTGATACGCATATAAATTGCGCCAATGAGGGCTGTCATTTGCTTTTTATTCAGTGTGAAGTATGTTCTGAAAAAATGGAATATACGTGTAGCAAAGAATGTCACGATATTATTCAATTGCCGTTTGAAGAACAAAAAGCATTGCGAAAAGGAACGCACGCTAGCAATAAAATTTTTAAAAAAGGTAGGTCCTCAAAATTAGCCTTTAAGAAATAAATAGGTTTGTTGGCAAGTGAACGTTAAAGCATATTCTTTTTTGCTTCACAAATTTTACAATTATTGGTAAATCTTCAATAATAAGATTGACTCTGGTGCGAGCTGGTTTATTCAATATTTTCAATTCTAAGCACAGTCAATCAGGATCAGTCTCAAAACTTGTGGGATTTGAAAAATAATTTGGATATTTGTTTTTAA
>CAZIMW010000009.1:0-30317 GCA_964540425.1 uncultured Flavobacterium sp. | reverse complement strand
GTTTTTTACAAAGATACAAAATTACGCCGATTTAAACTTGACTTGACACTAGTTATAAAAATATTTTTGCACCAGGCATAGCATTTGCCCCTCCTCATGGTATTTCAAAACCAAGAAAGAGCACAAATGGAACTTCTATTTTCCCTACTCCTCCCAGAACTGGAATGCCTTCTGGTATTACTGCAAAATTAGTAGCAGACAACATTGTAGATATGATTAAAAATGGAAATGATGAATTGCATCATTTAGGGTCTATGGGCAATATGGGAGCCGCTTGTATTGCATCTACAGGTTTTGGAATGTTAAAAGGAAGAGGTATTACAATAACAACGAACCCCATTGTACCAGATTATAAAAAATATCCTGGAACTGGAAGAATAAATTCTAAAACCATTGGTGATTTAGGTCTAGCTGGGCATTGGGTTAAATTATCATTACATTATGCTTTTATTTATAAAGCAAAAATGAAACCATTTTGGTGGTTAATACCGGAATAACAAAAACTAAAAATTAAAAAATGGCTAAAAAAATCACTAAATTTGATAGATTTATGATGCGTAATCCTTTCATTCAATTTTTTAAATTTATCTATTTAAATTTAAAAATATTGAATGTTGTTGCTATGGGTCATGGAGGTACGCGAAATTCTAAAAACTAGATTCCTACAAGTTAATTCAAGATTGTTTATTTTGCTATATGTAACAAATGTAACCAAGCCGTGTATCTAAAGTTACCGTAAACTCTTATTTGTTCTTGTATTTTTGCCAAAATTATTAACGACAAAAATGAAGAAACACATATTAATAGCAACTTTTGGATGGTTATTTATTTCCGCTACTTTACAAGCACAGGAAACTAAATCCATTTCAAAATCTGAAGTGCTCTCTAAAGTTCTAGCAGAAAACACCTCGATTAAAATTTCGGAGCAAGAGTTTTTAAAAGCTCGTGCCGAATACCGACAAACCAACTCGGTTTTCTTACCAAGTGTGAATGCCTCCCATTCGGGTATTGCAACCACCAATCCGTTGATGGCTTTTGGAACAAAACTAAATCAAGGGATTTTAACTCCTGAAGATTTTAACCCAGATATATTAAACAATCCAAACGAGGTAACCGGATTTGCAACAAGGTTCGAAATTCAACAACCATTAATCAACCTTGATGGTTTTTACCAACGTAAAGCGGCTAAAAACAAAATGGATGCGGTGCAATTACAATCACTTCGTACTAGAGATTACTTAACTTTTGAAGTTGAAAAGGCTTACATGCAATTGCAGTTGGCTTATAAAGCGGTGGAAGTTTTAGAAAAAACGGAAGAAGCAGTTCTCGAAAACAAAAAAATTGCTGAAAACAGTTTTAAACAAGGTTACCTTCAAAGAGCCGATGTACTTTCAGTAGATGTTCGGGTGAGCGAAGTTCAAAATCAGTTGCAATCTGCAAAGAGTAATGTGCAGAATGCTTCCGATTACCTAAAGTTTCTTATGAATGAAAAAGAGGCTGCTATCTTGATACCTTCAGATGAATTAACTGTAGCAAATATTTCGGATGCTTCCGAAGTAACTATTTCCGAAGAACGATTAGATATCAAAGCAATGCAACTAACCACTGAAGCCTACGAATCGCTTTACAAAGCAAATAAAATGGCTTTTTTACCTCGTTTAAATGCCTTTGGAAGTTACGAATTATACGATGAAAAAATATTTCAAGGAAGTTCTAGCGGATATCTTGTAGGAGCACAACTTAACTGGAGTTTATTTGACGGTTATAAAAACGTCGGAAAAACACAACAAAGCAAGGCTAAATACGACCAATCGATGTTGGAATATGAACAATATGTTTCACAAAGCAACTTGGATTTAAACAAAGCAAAACGAATGGTTTCGGATGCAGAAAACAAACTGAAATTAACCAATTTAGCTTTGGAGCAATCCAAAGAATCACTTCGTATTAGAACCAATAGGTTTAAAGAAGGGTTGGAAAAGACCACCGATTTACTATTGGCAGAATCACAATATGCCCAAAAACAGTTACAATATTACCAAACCATATATGAGTACAATTACGCATTTCAATACCTACAATTTTTAACCAAAGAATAATAATACTATGAAAAAATATATTACACTTCTAATTTTAAGCATCGTACTCGTAAGTTGTGGAAGCGATGAAAAAAAAGCAACTATAGATAATAGCCCTGCTATTTCTGTAAAAGTAAGTTCAGCAAATGTAAAAGAGAACAACCTTTTTTTTACAGCCAGCGGAAAAATTAAGGCAGCGAACCAAGTATCTTTAAGTACCAGAACAAGCGGCTTTGTGGACAAAATTTATGTGAATGTTGGTGATAAAGTAACTAAAGGAAAATTACTTTTATCTATTAATAATACAGATTTACAAGCAAAAAAAGCACAAGTAAACGCAACAATTACCCAAGCAAAAGCGGGGTATAGTATTGCCGAAAAAGATTATAATCGGTATAAAAATTTGTTTTCCGATAACTCTGCTTCTCAAAAAGAAATGGACGATATGTCGGCAAATTTCGAAATGGCAAAAGCACGCTTAGAGGCTGCCAATCAAATGAAAAACGAGATTAATGCACAGTTTAAATATGTAAATATTAAAGCACCATTTACAGGAACAATAACTCATAAATATATTGAAACTGGAGATCTTGCAAATCCAGGTATGCCATTGCTAGCAATAGAATCTCCAGGAAATTTTGAAGTAAAACTTGCGGTACCAGAAAATGAAATTTCACAAATAAAAAACGGACTGAAAGTCAACGTATTAGTGAAATCTATTTCAGAAACAATTAAAGGAGTGGTTACAGAAGTTAGTACATCGGCAAGAAGTACAGGAGGACAGTTTTTAGTGACAATTACTCTTGAGAAAACAACTGCACCAATTTTATCGGGAATGTTTACTTCGGTACAATTTCCAACCAAAACAAAATCTACCACCCAAACAGTATTAGTACCCTTAAATGCCATCGTAAAAAACGGACAACTGTCTGGTGTATATACGGTAAGCCAAAGTCAAACAGCCATTTTACGATGGTTGCGTTTAGGAAAAACATACGGTGATAAAGTAGAAGTTTTATCTGGGTTAAATACTGATGAACAATACATTGTTTCAGCTGAAGGAAAATTATATAACGGCGTTAAAGTAACCATTCAAAAATAAAGTTTTTGGAATAAAAATGGGAGTTGTTATCATAAACATCCTCCTTGCCCCATTCAAAGGGGGAAAGTTTCAATTTAACTTTTAAAATATTAATAATATGAAAGAAGGATTAGCAGGTAAAATAGCCAAGAATTTTATAGAATCTAAGCTTACAGTGCTTCTAATGATCGTGTTTATGGTTATTGGGGTCTATAGTTCGTTTTTAATACCAAGAGAAGAAGAGCCACAAATTGATGTGCCAATGGCAGATATTTTTGTAGGATACCCAGGAGCAAGCCCTTCCGAAGTAGAATCGAGAGTTGTAAAACCATTAGAAAAATTAATCTCGAATATCAAGGGAGTTGAATATGTGTATTCAACTTCTATGAAGGAACAAGGAATGGTTATCGTACAATTTTATGTAGGCGAAGACATTGAACGTTCGTTTGTAAAATTATACAACGAGATTAACAAACATATGGATATTATGCCGGAAGGTGTAACGATGCCATTAGTAAAAACTAGGGCGATTGACGATGTTCCAGTTTTAGGATTGACACTTTGGAGTGAAAACTACGATGATTATCAATTAAATATGATAGCCCAAGAGCTTTCTAATGAAATTGAAAAAATAAATGATGTTTCTATTACTAAAAGAATTGGAGGTCGTGATCGGGAACTTCGTATTGTTTTAGACAAGCATAAAATGGCTGAAAGTGGGTTGGATTTCCTTTCTATTTCTGAAATGATTAAAACTCAAAATCATCAGCTTAGTTCTGGAACTTTTGATAAAAATGATACCGAATTTTTAGTGCACACAGGAGAGTTTTTAAAAACAGTAAAAGATGTTGAAAATTTAGTGGTTGGAGTTCGAGGAAATCAACCTATTTATCTGAAACAAATTGCCACTGTTTATGATGGCCCAGAAATATCAAAAAATTATGTGTCTTTAGGTTTTGGTGCAGCAAGTGAAAAATCGCAAACGTTTCGTGGCGAATATCCCGCAGTAACCATATCGGTAGCTAAACGAAAAGGTGCCGATGCAATGAAATTAGCAACTCAAATATTAAATAAAGTTGACCATTTAAAACTAAATTTAATACCCGACGATGTTCACGTAGAAGTTACTAGAAATTATGGTGAAACTGCATCCCAAAAAGTATCTGAACTATTAATACATTTATTCGGATCTATTATTGCCGTTACCTTTGTAGTAATGTTAGCAATGGGTTGGCGTGGAGGATTGGTGGTATTCTTATCGGTGCCAATTACCTTCGCATTGACCTTACTTAGTTATTATTTAATGGACTATACCTTAAATAGAATTACCCTTTTCGCATTGGTATTTGTTACGGGTATTGTCGTCGATGACTCCATTATTATAGCCGAGAATATGCACCGACATTTCAAGATGAAACGCTTGCCTTTTAAACAAGCAGCCTTATATGCAATTAACGAAGTAGGAAATCCAACTATTTTAGCAACATTTACAGTAATAGCCTCAGTTTTACCAATGGCTTTTGTGTCTGGAATGATGGGTCCTTATATGGCACCAATGCCAATTGGAGCGTCTATTGCAATGATTCTATCCCTCTTTGTAGCTTTAACAATAACACCGTATTTAGGTTTTATTTTTCTTCGTGAAAAGGATAAAAAAGGAACTGAAAAAAATAAAGAACCCAAACAACTTGAAGAAACATTTATTTACAAACTTTACAGTCGTTTTGAAACTCCATTAATCGAAAAACCTGTAGTTAGATGGGTGTTTTTAGGAGGAACATTCTTAGTGTTATTCGCAACAATGGGCTTATTTTTTAACAATTCGGTAGCGGTAAAAATGCTTCCTTTTGATAATAAAAATGAATTTCAAGTGGTAATCGATATGCCTGAAGGAACTACCTTAGAACGTACCGCAGTAGTTGCTAAGGAAATAACCCAATACCTTTCCACACAAACCGAAGTGGTAAATTATCAAAGTTATGTGGGTGCTTCTGCTCCAATAACATTTAACGGTTTGGTACGACATTACGACCTTCGTGGAGGAAGTTATATGGCAGATATTCAAGTAAATTTAACAGACAAACGCGACCGAAAAGCACAAAGTCACGAAATTGCAAGTTCGGTTAGACCAGAAATTCAGAAAATAGCAGCAAAATATAACGCTAATGTAAAGATTGTTGAAGTACCTCCAGGACCTCCGGTATTAGCTACTATTGTTGCTGAGATTTATGGTCCTGATTATGAAACACAAATTGATGTTGCCAATCAGGTAAAAAACATATTAATCAATACAGACGATGTGGTAGATGTAGATTGGATGGTGGAAGCCGACCAGAAAGAATATAATTTTGTGGTAGATAAAGAAAAAGCAATGCTGTATGGTATTTCACCTCAACAGATTGTTTACACAATGAATATGGCACTCTCTAATAGACCAATTACAAGTCTTTACGACGAAAACTCTGCACAACAAGTAGGCATTGTATTGACCCTAGACGAAGCAGAAAAATCATCGATTAGCGATATTACCCAACTTAAAATACTTTCTAAACAAGGCTCTTTAGTTACTATTGGCGATTTGGTTGAAATTAAAGAAAGTATTCGTCCAAAAAGCATTTATAGAAAAAACCAAAAAAGAGTAGTTTATGTTATGGCAGATATGGCTGGAGAATTAGAAAGCCCTGCCTATGCTATCTTAGGAATGGGAGATAAACTTGACAAAATAACACTTCCTGAAGGATACACACTGGACGAATTATACTTATCACAACCAGAATTTGAAGATAATTATACCGTAAAATGGGATGGAGAATGGCAAATAACCTTAGAAGTATTTAGAGATTTAGGAATGGCTTTCGGGGGAGCAATTATATTTATTTACATATTAATTGTGGGATGGTTCCAAAGTTTTAAAACGCCAATGGTAATGATGGTTGCAATACCGCTTTCATTAATAGGAATTATTTTAGGACACTGGATGTTGGGTGCATTTTTTACTGCTACATCTTTCATTGGAACAATTGCTCTAGCGGGAATTATGGTTAGAAACTCAGTGCTGCTAATCGACTTTGTAAACCTAAGATTAGCAGATGGAGTACCACTTAAAAAAGCAGTAATTGAAGCAGGAGCAGTACGAACCACACCGATCTTATTAACGGCAGGAACAGTAGTAATTGGAGCTTTTGTGATATTATTCGATCCAATTTTTCAAGGATTGGCGATTTCTTTAATGGGAGGAACCATCGTATCGACTGTACTTACTTTATTAGTAGTGCCGTTGGTATATTATTTAATTGAGAGAAAGAATTATAAGTAACAATTTGTCATTCAGAGCGAAGCGAAGAATCTTACCTTACTTTGAGATTCTTCAGTCGTGCCTCCTTCTGAATGACAAAAAATAAATACACAAACAAATGAAACTAGTAATAGTAACCGCAGTAGAAGAATATCACAATGATATTCTTCAATTATTTAAAGAATCTGATATCAATAATTTTAGCGAATCTGATATTAATGGCTATAAAAATCTACCTACTGTTTTAACAGGATCTAATTGGTTTGCTGCTAATAAAGGGTCCACTGATTCTATCATGTTATTTTCTTTTAACACGGAAGAAAAAATCAACAAGCTTTTTGACCTCATAAAAGAATATAATTCCAATTTGGAAACTAATAATCCAGTAAGAGCGATTATGTTACCTATTGAAAAACATATTTAAAAAGATAAACGACCGCTGTCGCTTAAAGACATAGGGTAAATGACCAGAGTTAATGTGTACAGTTAACAACTAAACTAGAGCCTAAGAAATGCATCAATAATTCTTTTAAAAATGCAATGAATCATATAACAATGTTTTTATGTTTTAATTCTTTTAATAATGATATGTCAATTTGAGAAAAATCGTCTTTTTCAATTGCTGAAATCAAGAAATCATTTGCTGGATAAGATAAATAATCATATAAATCAAAAATAAATAAAGATTCTCCCAATTTAAATGTTGTATATCGTTCTCTATTAAAAATATTTGAAAAATTATATTGTAATTTAAAAGTAGTATTGTAATTTCTTTTAAACCAATTATGTATATAATACCAGCATTCCCATTGCATAGGGTAATTTATTAATTTCTCTTCAAATAATTTGTAATTTAATTCGATTGATTTAATTGAAAACTCAGCCTTGTTTGTGTAATCAGATATTTTAATTTCTTTATGGAACTCCATAACATTACATTCATTTTTGTCACGATAGGATATTACCGGAACGATATTTGCATCCATTAATGAAGCTAATTTTCCAACACCATTTTTAACATATATTGTATTATTCAAAAATTTAATAGGAATATAGCTTTTGGAGAAATCTATATGTTCTGAATTTAATCCTGTGTTTCCGTCTAAATAAACAGTCATTATGTATCCCTGTTCTATTAAATTTTTGAGTTTAAAAATAGATTTTCTATCCTTCACATTAAGAATAATAAAGTCTGACTCTTTAGTCCCTTCAAGAATTGGCTTAACCCTGTCTAAAATATCATTCTGCTGTTTAATAAAGACACTCTCAGCCATAATAATTACAATCTTATAACCAAGTTCATATAATATTGAATTAAATAAACGATATGATCCTAAATGAAAAGAAGTAAAAAGAGTGGGGGGGTGAGTTTCCTTTTGTTTCAAATTAATAGAACTATTATTTATAATTCTATTTTTCTTTAAATAATCTAGATCGTATTGTTCTAAACTAGATATTCGTCTATGATATAAAGACTCTCTAAACAATTCTCCGTAATTGGATATTGGGATATGAGGTAAAAAATTTTTAATATTTGCGCTAAATAGAGCAAAACGATAACTTTCCTTGTCTATTTCATCTTTTGAAGCTTGATATATTTTCTTTTTATACGCTTCTTTTTCTGTTTGCAAGTTCATATTTTCTTTTTAATATGGTTAATATAATTATATAAAAAATATAGAAAAGTAAGAAAATTGGCAAGTAAATATCGCTCCCTTTAATTATACCAGTATTAATAAGGCTAACTACGCTTCTAAACAATCTGTTTCCCACCTTAAATACTACCCAAACTATGAAGCATAATTTTAAAATAGAATATAAGATAATGACCAATTTTTCTTTAGGAATTGTTAAATGGAGTAAAGATTTAATAATTTGATTTGATTTTTTAACAAGATCATTTTCGTAAAGTAAATCAGATAGTACCCAAAATCCATCAAACCTAAAAAAAGGATTTAAATTAGTTATAATAATTAAAAAATTTAAATAAAACAAATTTAGTAATAGTGTGTTATTTGTTATAAATAGGCTTATACTAAAAATTACCAAACCAATGATTAATTGGAAGTAAATACCTGAAAGGTTAATAACTGATCTTTTTTTTTGGTTTAGTTTCCAAGCTTCACCAAGATCAACATAAAAAACTGGAAATATGTAGTATATACCAAAGCCTAATTCCCGAACTTTTACCTTGAAACTATAGGCAGATATTGAGTGACCCATTTCGTGAATTATTATTATTATTATTAACAAAAAAAATAAGATACTATTACTAAAGACTGACGTAAAAGGCTGATAGTTTATGTTTAAGAAAATAATAAAATTTAGAATTGAAGCGATTATTAAAACGGGATAAAAAAGAGAGTCTTTAAATAGTAGAAGAACCTTTGTTGGGTAATGATATTTACTTGGATTTAAAACTTTAAAAACTTTAATAAGCATTCTTTTTTTTTGGTAATAGTAACCGATTAATTCTTTCGTCAATAATCTTATTGATATCATAAGTTTTTAAATCTAGTTCATAACGATTATTAATAATCTGTACCAATTGTACTTTAGATTTTCCCTTTTGCAGTAACTCGACGATATCTTTAATTAAGAAACCAGCATACATTGTTTTATCTTCAATTTTAAGGAGATATTTGTCAGGGAAATCTGTTGAATAAATTTCTATTTTCTTATACATAATAATATAACTAAGGGGAAAAGGTGGGTTTCCCCACCTCAATATTATTTACATTTATAATTCTCCATCCCCGCACTCACATATAATACAAGATGGATCATCTCCAAGAGTACTAAACTCATTTCTTTCCCTTAATTCCTCAATGGAAAGTCCTTTCAATATTTCTGATTCTTTCATAATATAAATAGTATTTATTTTACAATTGCACTCTTCTTATTTCGGATGTTGCCTCTCCCTTATGTTTTGTTTTTTTTGGGATACAAAATATCTGAATCAATCCCGTTGTTCGTTTTTATATTGTTCATTGTTCATATGTTAAATACATTGCAGTAGAAATATTTGTATATTTTTTCCACGAATTTTGACTGCCGAACTTATAATAATGGGTAGAATTAAATGATGGAATAATCATAGGAAGGTTTAATATAGTGCCGTTTTTAGAATGTTCAATCCATTCAACAGTTATAATAATATTTTGTTGAACAACAATATCAAAGGCAGATAAATTAACAATTACCCAATCAGTATAGTTTCTATCTGCTTCCGCAAATATGTTCCCCTGATAAAGTCTTTTTCCAGGTTTTTTTTCGTTGATAGAATAAATGTTGATTCTAAATTTCACACTATTATAATTATTAGATTTTATAAAAAATTTAAATTCCTTTAAATAAGTTGCTTTATCTTCTCCCAGCTTAAAGGCTCTCCCTATTTCAGTTCCTAAATTTTTATTTTTAATCTTAGGGTTTGAAAATATTACTTGGTTTTTAGTTTTGGTTTTTAGTTTTCCAGAATTATAGATTTTTGTTTTTTTAGAGGAAACAACTACTTCATCAAGTTTTTCTACAAAGTTATCTAATTGAAAATGTAATAAACTTGGATTATTAATTACATCATGTATTAATACTTCTATTGGTTTAAAACCCAAACAGGATATCTTTAAAGTATCTAGTTCCATTGTTTCATTTATTATTAAAGTAAAAAAACCGTTTTCATTAGTAACCGTTCCAGTACTTTTGTTTAAAACTCCAACATTAGAATATGGTATTGGTTTATTTAAGCTATCACTGACACTCCCTTCTAAAAATTTTTCTTGTGAGAATGTTAAAGAAAGGCTAAAGAAAGTTAAAATGAGTAAAAAATATTGTTTCATTTTTTGTATGTCATTTGTTTAAAAAAAAACTTTTAGTAAAAACTTAATCCGCTAGATTCAAGTAATAAAAATTAATTAAACTTTAGGGGGAGTGTAAAATTATAGTACAATCTATTTTACAACATAAGTTTATAATGTCAACGCTCAAACCTATAAAAAAAAACACATTTGCAAATGTTTTTAACATTTAATTGTATTTTTGTTAAGTATTACTGCATTTTATCTTTTTTTTATTACTATAAACGGTAAAAAAATATTTACTATATAGAATAATGTTTTATGCTCAATTACAAAGTCTTCTATTAATAGGTTATTTTATAAAACAGTAAATAAGTTGAGGTATAAAAAGTTTGTTAAATAAAATTTCTTTTTTATTTAGACGCAGAGTGTCTGGAAATTAAATCCTAAAATTGATTAATAATCAACCAAATTTAGCTCACCACCCGCGTAAATTGGTGAACAAATATTCAATGAAGGAAGTGAAAACCTCTTATTTAAATTTTGATAGTAAAATTTAAACTTTTTGCTCTCGCCACTCTTAGGAACAGGTTTTGGATAATAAAAAGTTAAACAAGATGTTCAAAAGCAGAAACGATACGGCTCGTTTTATAATTAATCACCACCCCACGAAGGTTTTAGTATAAAAAGATTAACGAGTGTTCAGAGAAAAAGGAAGAAACAGCTCGTTAAAGTTTTGAGCTAAAATTAAACTTTCTCCACTCACCACCCCACGAAGATTTTGGGTATAATATTAATTAAGTAAACAAGCGCTTCAGAGTAAAAATGAAACGGCTCGCTAAAGTATTTTATGGAAACAAACATTGTTACAGCTCGCCAACCCAATTTAGATTTTGCGCATAAAAAAAGGTAAACAAGCGATTCGGGAAAGGTAGAAACGGCTCGCAATAAAGAATAGAAATCAAATAAGCAATAATTTTGCTCGCCACCCCAGAATTTGGCGCATAAAAAAAGGTAAACAAGTGTTTACCTTTTTTTGCCCCAAATCTACCATGAACTTAACCTACTTATGCTATGGTATGAGTCAAATATAAACTTAAAATTGAATATAGAAGCAAGTATTTTCCTACTTTTAGATGAACTTAATTAAATACTCGTTAAAAAACACCCTTCAAGACCAAATACACTAAATTTTAACACTATACATAGAAATATACCGCCATAAAATGAGAAAAACTTCCTCCCAAAACAAATAAATGAAAGATAAAATGATTGAAGTTTAGCCTGTTAACGCTATATAAAACTGCACCAATGGTATAGGAAATTCCTCCAGATACCAACCAAAATAACCCTTCAGAGGATAAATTAGTAAGAAGTGGTTTTATAGCAAAAACAATCATCCAACCCATTAAAACATAAGCAATAGTGGAAGCTTTTTCGTACTTACCGGTGTAAAATAATTTTAAGATAATTCCTGCTATGGCAATTCCCCAAGAGATTCCGAATAAAACCCAACCCAACGTTCCGTTTAGGGTAACTAGGGTAAATGGAGTGTAGCTTCCTGCAATCAATACGTAAATGGAAGCGTGATCAAAAATATTTAATCGCTTTCGTATTACTGGATCTTTTGCATTATGAAATACGGTAGAAGCAGTGTATAAAACTATCATACTAACCCCAAAAATACTGAAACTTACAATTCGCCAAGGACTTCCATCTATGGATGCTTTTACAACCAGCAACACCAAGGCAGCGATGCTTAACAGTAAACCCAATCCGTGTGAATAAACATTGAGTTTTTCCTCTAAAGGTTCGTAAGATTTAGGTGCTTTTTTTGGCTTCATTTAAAGAAGTGATTTCTTTAATAACGTTTTTTAATTCCGTTTCTTTTTGAGTTCCTATTAAAAATTTAGAGCCATTCTTCAATTTAATTGCTAAACCCATTTTTCCTTTGGTGTTATAAACCGTTCCGTAGGAAGTCCAAAGTCGAATGCCCCAGCCACCAACAAAACCATAGTTGACGATTTCTGCTTCTGAAACGTCTTCCCATTTTACTTTTTTTGAAGCAAGAGGAAAGAAAGTAAAACTAATTTCTTCGGAAGTAATTCTCGTTTTTAATTGAAGGAAATAAAAGAGAGCGATTAACAAATAAATAAATACAGAAAACACCATCAGTCCAATATCTGAAAATGGTTTTGAACCAAATTGCTCACCTAAAATTAATTGTTTGTAGATTCCTATAATAGGAATCATTCCAATGCCCAACAACAAAAGCCACAACCACCATTGTGTAAATTTTTGTTTTTCTGTAAAGAGAAGTTTCATGGGTACTAATGATTTAGACCTAACAGGTTTCAAAAACCTGTTAGGTCTTTAATAAGCTCTTTCTGGGTTTCCTTCCACAAAATTAATAAAGGCTTTGTTTACAACACGATTCCCACCTGGAGTTGGATAATTGCCCGTAAAATACCAATCGCCTAAATTATCTGGACAGGCTATATGTAAATCGTCCACCGATTGAAATATCACTTTTACTTCGGAAGTAATACTATCCTCACTGATAATTTCGGCAACTTTATCCGAAATTTCTTCATCGGTAAATGGGGAATAAAACTCTTTTACGTGATTAATTTGTTTGGTATCGCATTCTCCTTCTTGTGCTTTACATTTTTTGTAAATTTCATCTACAATATTTTCTGTCCCTCGATCTTTATGAAGGCCTAATGCTGCTTGAAATGCCACTAATCCTTCCAATCGAGCCATATCAATACCATAACAATCGGGATAGCGAATTTGAGGAGCTGAGGAAACTACTACAATTTTTTTAGGGTTTAAACGGTCTAGCATTTTAAGAATACTTTTCTTTAAAGTGGTTCCTCTAACAATACTATCGTCTATAATTACCAAATTATCTTCGGGTCTCACCACACCATAAGTTACATCGTAAACGTGAGCCACCAAATCGTCTCGACTGCTATCTTCGGTAATAAAAGTTCTGAGTTTTACATCTTTAATAGCAATTTTTTCGGTTCTAATCTTATGTGAAAGGATTTCTTGAAGACGTTTGTTTGTTAAGCCTTCTTTTTCTTTAAGAATGGTATCGTTTTTTTGTTTGTTTAGCTCATCTTGTGCGGCTTCTAACATTCCGTAGAAGGAAGTTTCTGCTGTATTTGGGATAAATGAAAACACCGTATTTTCGGTATCATGATTAATAGCCTTCAATACTTTAGGCATTAGTAATCTTCCTAATTTTTTTCGCTCTTGATATATTTCTGCATCACTTCCTCGTGAGAAATAAATACGTTCAAAGGAACATGATTTTTTTTCTAAAGGTTCTAAAATTTTGGCAATTTTCATAAAGCCATCTTTCCGAAGTAATAAAGCGTGACCAGGATCTAATTCTTTCACTTCCTCAAAAGGAACATTAAAAACGGTCTGAATCGCAGGTCTTTCTGAAGCTACCACAACGACCTCATCATCTTTATAATAAAAAGCAGGTCTAATTCCAGCAGGGTCTCTTAAAACAAAGGCATCTCCGTGCCCTAATAAACCTGCCATCGCATAGCCGCCATCCCAATCTCTAGATGCTTTTCGAAGAATTTTTGCTAAGTTTAAATTTTCGACTATATAAGGAGAAGCTTCAATTTTTGAAAGCCCTAATTTTTTAGATTTTTTGTATAATTTACTAACTTCATCGTCTAAAAAATGTCCGATTTTTTCCATTACCGTAATGGTATCGGCTTTTTCTTTTGGGTGCATTCCGAGTTTTATCAGATTGTCAAATAATTGCGTGGTGTTGGTCATATTAAAATTACCTGCAATTATTAAATTACGGTGCATCCAGTTATTTTGACGTAAAAATGGATGAACGTGTTCTACGCTATTACCACCAAAGGTTCCGTAACGAACGTGCCCTAACATCAATTCTCCTAAATACGGAATGTTCTTTTTTTGAGCAGCTACGTCGTCTTTAAATTCAGGATTATTGGTAATTTCATCGTTAATACGGTTGTTTATTTGCGAAAAAATATCTTGTATGGGTTGTTGTGCATTTGAGCGTACTCGACTTATGTAGCGTTCGCCTGGCTCGACATTAAGTTTAATGCTTGCAAAACCAGCTCCGTCCTGACCACGGTTGTGCTGCTTCTCCATCATTAAATACATTTTATTAATTCCGTAGAAAGCAGTACCGTATTTTTCTTTGTAGAATTCTAGGGGTTTAAGAAGCCTGACTAATGCAATACCGCATTCATGTTTTAGTGCGTCACTCATAATAATGTAAAAATAGGTTATAAAAAAAGCCCTCGATTATTTTGTCGAGGGCGTATATGTTTTAATCTAAATCGAATTGTGTTAAGCTTTTAAACTGAAGTATTCGCTGAAACAATTCATCTTTGCCTAAATTGACCATCCGTTCGGTTCCAAATTTTTCCACACAAAAAGAAGCCAATGCCGAACCGTAAATGATGGCTTTTTTAAGATTTTCAAAACTAAAGTCTCCTGTTTTTGCTAAATAGCCTGCAAATCCTCCTGCAAAGGTATCGCCTGCTCCTGTTGGATCAAAAACTTCTTTTAAAGGCAATGCTGGTGCGTAAAATATTTCGTCTTCAAAAAACAATAATGCACCGTGTTCTCCTTTTTTAATAACCACATATTTGGGTCCCATTGTCATGATTTTTTTTGCAGCAACTACTAAGGAATATTCTCCTGTTAATTGTCTTGCCTCTTCATCGTTAATAGTAATTACATCTACTTTTTTGATTACTTTCATTAAATCGTCAAGAGCAATATCCATCCAAAAATTCATGGTGTCCAAAATAATTAATTTTGGTCTTTCTGTCATTTGTTCAATAACGCTTAATTGTACTATTGGATGAAGATTACCTAACATGACTACTTTTGCATTCCGGTAATTTTCTGGAACTACAGGTTTAAAATCTGCAAGTACATTTAGCTCGGTAACTAACGTGTCACGAGTGTTCATGTCATTATGGTATTTTCCGCTCCAGAAAAATGTTTTTCCATCTTCTACCACTTCAAGGCTAGAAACATCTAGACCTCTATCAGCTAACATATCAATATATTCCTTTGGGAAATCACCTCCAACAACAGAAACAATTGCTCCATCAACTTCAAATTGTGAAGCTGCCAAACCAATAAAGGTAGCGGCACCACCAAGGATTTTATCTGTTTTCCCGAAAGGGGTTTCTATTGCATCGAAAGCAACGGTTCCAACAATAACAAGCTTACTCATAAATGGGTTTTAAATGATTGGCAAAGATATGGTTTTGGACTGTTATTAAACAAAAATATATTCGTAGAAATTAGTTGCAATTTTCGTTGTAATAGTTAACTATATCTTCCAAATGTTTTCGTTTGTATTTTTTGTTTTTAATTTTTTTAACTAATGATTCACAATCACTAAAAAACTTTAAAGCATTTGTTTTAAACCTTCCATAATCTATGTTATTACCTTTTATGTATTTTGCCATTGGCTGGCCTTCTTTTATTACATAATAGGTGAGGTTAGTATTGGTGGTATTGGCAGTTGGATTGGTGGCGATAGTTCCTGAGTTAGCATTATAAGTAGTTTGAGACTTAAGATATAACGAAACTTTTCCCTTAATAACCTCAGTCATTAAAGCACTTTTACTTTTAGAGTATTTAATATATTTTTGAATAAAATTATGTCGGTCTTTTTTTCCTGTGGAAACAATTTTATCTATTTGCGAAAGTGCTAGGGTCTTTTTATCGCCCTTCATTGTTTTAAACTTAATTTCCTTAATTTTTAAAGCGGTTTTTTCGGAATAGGATTTTGTAGTATATGTTTTACCATTTTTAGTAGTAATAGTAATTACTTGGCTTTTATTGTTGCTTAAATTAACTCCTGCAATTCCAAATTGAGCTTTTGATTGAAAAGAGAAAAGGATAATTAAAGTAAATAGTAGATTTTTCATTTAAAAAAGTTTTGTTGTAAATATAGTTATTGTTGATTATTTTCTTCCAAAATCTGCAGGAATTTCTCCCCAAGCTTTGGTTTCCCATTTTATAATAACGGTTTTATAAGTATTATTTTTAAGCCAATATTCGGCACGTGTTACCAATTCAAAAGATTTTTTGTTTTTTGCAGATTGTTTTAATTTGGTATTGCATTTTTTTCGTTTCACCCATCCCATTGCAATCCTAGAATCACTGTAAATTGCTCTATCAGAATTAATTTTCTTTAAATAAGCCAATCCATGAACCAAGGCTAAAAACTCTCCTATATTATTGGTTCCTTGTAAAAAAGGACCTTGATGAAACAATTGCTTTTTAGTCTGTGTGTCAACTCCTCGATATTCCATTATTCCGGGATTTCCACTAGAAGCTGCATCTACAGATATGGTATAAAGGTTGGGTTCTCCAATTTTTTGTAATTGCTCTTTACTAAGTGTTTTTTTCTTGGTGTTTATACCTTTGTAATCCGCATATTCTCTATTATAAGCTTTTTTTGCTTCGGTAAAAGTTAAAAATGCTTTGTATTGTGCACCCGAAACTCCTTTAATAGAACGTTGACATTCTTTCCAACTATCAAAAATCCCAGCAGGATTTCCGAACCAAACCACATAATATTTTTTCTTTTTTTTCATACTAATCTCCCCCTTTGAAGGGGGATTAAGGGGGGTGTTTTTTAGTTTATTTCTCTAAAAGTTCTTCAATCACCTTCGGAAAAAACTCATATTCCAATTCGTGAATTTTACTTGCTACGCTTTCTGCCGTTTCATTTTCTAAAAGTTTGAAACTTTTCTGAAAAATAATCGCTCCTTCGTCATAATTTTCATTTACATAATGAATGGTAATTCCTGTTTCCAATTCTTTATTTTCCACAACAGCCTCGTGTACTTTCATGCCATACATTCCTTTTCCTCCGTATTTTGGTAATAATGCCGGATGAATGTTGATGACTTTATTTGGAAATTCTTTCAGAATAAACTCAGGAAATTTCAGTAAAAATCCAGCAAGGACAATCAAATCAGGGCTTTCTTGTTTCAATATAGTTAAAATCCCTTCCGAAGAAATTAATTCCTTTTTTGTAAAAAATTTAGCGGAAACATTTAATATTTCAGCTCTTTCTAAAACTTTTGCTCCTCTTTTATTTGAGAGTACTAATGTTACTTCAGCTAGGTTATTTTGTTGAAAAAACTGAATGATATTTTGAGCATTCGTACCGCTTCCCGAAGCAAATATTACAATTCGTTTCATTTATTATTATTAATTTTAAGAGGGTTTAAACAAACTATTATTTCACAAAAGTAAACTAAATGGAGAATTGTTTATCTAAAATGTTTATTTTTAGAATCACATTTTAACATTAAAGTGTTGTTTTAAGCTAAAATATTTTATTTTTGCCAATTATAATTAAAATTTAAAAAACAAGAATTATGTCAGACATTGCATCAAGAGTAAAAGCTATTATCGTAGACAAATTAGGTGTGGACGAAAACGAAGTTGTAATCGAAGCTAGCTTCACAAACGACTTAGGAGCAGACTCATTAGATACTGTAGAACTTATTATGGAATTTGAAAAAGAATTTGATATTCAAATACCAGACGACCAAGCAGAAAATATTGCTACGGTTGGTCAAGCAATCACATACATAGAGGGAGCTAAATAAAAACACTTCTTTTATGGAATTAAAGCGAGTTGTAGTTACAGGATTAGGTGCACTAACTCCTATTGGCAATAATGTTTCCGATTATTGGGAAGCATTAATTGCGGGTAAAAGTGGTTGTGCAAATATTACTTATTTTGATACTGAAAAGTTCAAAACTAAATTTGCTTGCGAACTTAAAAACTTCGATCCATTAACACATTTCAACCGAAAAGAAGCTAGAAAACTAGATCGTTTCGCACAATACGCCCTTGTTTCTGCAGACGAAGCAATTGAAGACGCTAATTTCGACCTTGATAAGGTAGATAAATTTAGGGTCGGTGTAATTTGGGGAGCTGGTATTGGTGGACTGGAAACTTTTCAGAACGAAATGATAAATTATTCTGAAGGGGATGGAACACCACGTTTCAACCCCTTCTTTATTCCTAAAATGATTGCCGATATTGCCCCAGCTAATATTTCTATAAAATATGGATTTATGGGTGCCAATTATACAACGGTTTCTGCTTGTGCTTCTTCAGCAAATGCAATGATTGATGCGCTAACCTATATACGTTTAGGACATTGTGATATTATTGTTACTGGAGGTTCTGAAGCTGCGGTTACTATTGCAGGAATGGGAGGATTTAATGCAATGCACGCATTATCTACTCGAAATGAAAACCCGCAAACGGCATCAAGACCTTTTGATGCTACACGCGATGGGTTTGTACTTGGAGAAGGGGCGGGAGCTTTAATCTTAGAAGAGTACGAACATGCAAAAGCGAGAGGTGCAAAAATATATGCCGAAATTATTGGGGGCGGAATGTCTAGTGATGCATATCATATGACAGCTCCACACCCTGAAGGCATTGGCGTAGAACGAGTGATGTTAAATACCTTACGTGATGCTGGTTTAAAGCCAGAAGATATAGATGCTATTAATACCCACGGAACCTCAACACCCCTTGGTGATGTTGCTGAATTAAAAGCAATTACGAAAGTTTTTGGCAAACACGCTAAAAACATAAATATCAACTCAACTAAGTCTATGACGGGTCATTTATTAGGGGCTGCAGGTGCTATTGAAGCAATATCTGCTATACTATCTATCCAAAACGGAATTGTACCTCCAACAATTAATCATACTACAGCAGATGAAAATATAGATTCATCATTAAATCTTACTTTAAATAAAGCACAAAAACGAGAAATTAATATCGCCATGAGCAATACCTTTGGTTTTGGCGGGCATAATGCTTGTGTGGTATTTAGAAAAATGTGAGTTAAACTCTTCTGAGGACATAAGACGTAAAGACTTAAAGACTTAAGACTTGTTCAATATTTTGTACTGAACTATGTACTGAACTTGCGTTGCACTGAGTATTTCGACAAGTGTTTCAATATTATTTCAGTAGGATTGGGGTGCTTTTATTCTTAATAAGATACAACTAAATAACAATCACTTATCGCAGTGTTACTATAATTAAAAATGGCTTCAATTAAAAATTTATTTACACCCCGTACCCAAGAGGACGGGAATTTTTTTTACGCCATAAAAAAAATTATTTTGTATCGCCCAAAAAACATTCACCTTTTTGAGGAAGCATTTACCCATCGCTCAAAGAATGAAAAATATAGCGACGGAAACCAAAAGAATTACGAACGAATGGAGTTTTTAGGAGATGCTATTATAAGCTCGATTATTGCAGCACATTTGTATAAAAAAGTTCCTGGAGGAAACGAAGGATATCTTACCAAGATGCGTTCAAAAGTAGTTAGTCGTGAGCATTTAAATGAGCTTGGCAAGGATTTGAATTTAATCAGCTTGGTCAAATCTTCCATTCCAACAGATCAATTTGGAAGTAATATTCACGGAAATTTATTTGAATCCTTGGTGGGTGCTATTTTTTTAGACAAAGGATATAAATTTGCTGAAAAATTTATCAATAAAAGAGTAATTAAACCTTATGTTGATATTCAAAAGCTGGAAGGAAAAATAATTAGCTATAAAAGTCTTTTTATTGAATGGTGTCAGAAAAACAAAAAACAATTTAAGTTTAATGTTTATGAAGATACCGGAAACGACGCCTTAAAACATTTTGCTGTAAAACTAAAATTGGAAAATGAAACGGTTTCAAAAGCAAGAGCAACTTCCAAGAAAAAAGCAGAAGAAATTGCTGCAAAAAGAGCCTATTACAAACTGAAAAGTAAAATTGATAGCGAAATGTTATAAGTTCCACGTCTCTTTTTACTTCCTTTTTTACTATTATCTTTTCAAAAAAGCATTGAATTTTCAACATTTTTCTCTTACTTTGAAAAACCTTTAAACAAGGCAAAAATAAATAAATTTAATACTAAATGACAACTTATAAACTAATTTTGGATGATGATTTTCAGGACGATTTTTCATTGATAGCAATACATTGCAGTGATGAGCCCTATAAAATGGCGTATATGTTGAATAAGAAAATTTCATTGCGTTTAGTAAGAAAAAAAAAGGATATCGATTTTTCAAATCAAGGTTTAGAAGTGTCCTTCCCAATTTTTGAATTTGAAGATGAGTATAATTATTTTCTATATAATTTAGTTGCTAATAAAAACAAATCATTAACGGCAAAAACTCATAGTACGGGAGGTTTATTTGACGATCTTTCTTCAGAAAAAACAATTAGTACTTTTCTGATTAACGAATTTAAAACGGCAGATTTTTTTCTTAAAATACAATCGGATTATGAAAAAATATCTACCCGAAATATAATTTCTGCAATCAACGAAATTGAACAAGTAATATCAGCTTACGAAGTTGATATTGATAAAATTAAAACTAAAAACAACTTAATATTTAACTAATGTCTAATCAGAAAAAAACAAAAATAGTTGCGACACTTGGTCCCGCAATTAGTAGTAGAGAGATAATGAAAAATATGATTCTGGAAGGCGTAAATGTTTTTAGAATCAATTTTTCTCACGCAGATTATGATACTGTAAAAGAAAACGTTATCGCTATTCGTGAATTAAATGAAGAACTAGGAATACATACTGCGATTTTAGCCGATTTACAAGGGCCGAAATTACGAGTAGGTATTATGAAAAAAAACATTGAAGTTCATAATGGTGATGAATTGGACTTTTGTACCGGAGAAGAATTTGAAGGAACTCAAGAAAGAGTTTATATGAATTATGATGATTTTCCTGAAGATGTAAATGTTGGAGAACGGATATTAGTAGATGACGGAAAATTAATATTTGAGGTATTAAAAACAAATGGTGTTGATACTGTTAAAACAAGAGTAATTCAAGGAGGAAAATTGGATTCTAGAAAAGGAGTAAATCTTCCAAATACTAAACTGTCATTACCTGCATTAACAAAAAAAGATAAACAAGATGCTATATTTGCTATCTCTTTAGAAGTAGATTGGATTGCACTTTCGTTTGTTAGATATGCAAAAGACTTAAAGAAATTACAGCAAATAATTGCAAAACACAGCGATTATAAAATTCCAATTATTGCTAAAATTGAAAAACCAGAAGGAGTCGCAAATATCAAAAAAATTATAGCTTATTGTGATGGAATTATGGTAGCAAGAGGCGATTTGGGAGTTGAAGTCCCTGCCGAAGAAGTTCCGTTAATTCAAAAACAATTAGTGTTAATTGCAAAAAAAGCAAGAATCCCAGTGATTATTGCAACACAGATGATGGAGACCATGATACATTCCTTAACGCCAACACGTGCTGAGGTAAACGATGTAGCTAATTCGGTGATGGATGGTGCAGATGCGGTGATGCTTTCTGGTGAAACCTCAGTGGGAAAATATCCTGTTGAAGTAATTAAAAAAATGGCAGATATTTTAATCAAAGTAGAAAATTCATCTTTAATAAGGGTGCCTCAAAATCCTCCTTCTATTAAAACGGAAAGATACATCACTAAATCTATTTGTTATCACGCTGCACATATGGCAAACGAGATAAAGGCCAAAGCCATTTGTACATTGACCAATAGTGGTTATACGGCATTCCAGATTTCCGCATGGCGACCAACAGCACATATTTTAGTGTTCACTTCTAATAAAAGAATACTTTCAAGGTTAAGTTTACTTTGGGGTGTAAAATCGTTTTATTACGATCGTTATGTAAGTACTGATGAGACAGTTAAAGACGTAAACCAAATTGCTTTTGATAAAGGTTTTGTACAAGAGAATGATTATTTAATTAACCTAGCAGCAATGCCTGTTAAAGAAAAAGGGATGGTAAATACTTTACGTGTTTCACAGATTTAATCGATAGAATTCCTCGACGCTCTGCGTCGAGTGTCGCGTAAAGATATGTATTTTTGTGAATATGAGTGAGCATATTCATAAAAGTCATAACAAAAGTTTATTGATGTACCATTTTGTTTGTCCCATAAAGTATAGGCGAAGTGTTTTAACAGAAGAGGTTTCGTTAACTTTTCGAGAGGTTTGTTTAGAAATAGAAAAGCGATATGAGATTAAATTTTTAGAGATTGGATTAGATGAAAATCACGTGCATTTTTTGGTTCAAAGTGTTCCAGTGAACTCACCTAAAAAAATAATTTCAGCAGTAAAAAGTATAACTGCAAAGGAAATGTTTCGTTTACATCCAGAAGTTAAAAGAAAATTATGGGGTGGAAAATTTTGGACAAGTGGTTATTATGTCAATACAGTTGGTCAATATGCCAATGAGGAAGTGATAAAGAAATATTTACAAAATCAAGGACAACCAAAAAATCAATATAAGAAAATTTATTCAAGTCAATTAAGTTTGTTTTGATACCTCGACGGCTCTGCCTCGAGGTAGTTCATTACTACTCCTTAATAATTTTTTTAACCAAAGAGCCTTGCTCTGTTTTTATTTTTACTAGATACATTCCTGCTTGTAAATCACTTAAATTAATAGCATTAGCAGGTAAATTAAAAGTAAAAATTTGCTTTCCTAACATATCGTAAACTTCTATAGATACTATTATACTATTAGGTGCATTAATTGTAACCAAACCATTGGTTGGGTTTGGGCTTAGTACTATAGTGTTTAATATATTGTCGTTTATACTTAAATAAGTTTCGTTTTTATACCAAGCAACTTTATAATCTATTATTGAGGAATAAACAATATCTTGATACCCATCATTATCAAAATCTGCTACCGAAATTGAACTAGAACCTTCTGCAGTATTATCAATAACTTGTTGAATTCCAAAATTACCTGAGCCATCATTTGCATGCCAAGCGACTTTATCACCTGGAAAACCAGTTGAAACTAACACAACATCTTGATCACCATCATTGTCAATATCTGCTGTTTTTATATTTCGAGTTGAAGTAATTTCAGTGGTAATTATTTGTTTAATACCAAAATTACCTAAACCATCTGTATTTTCGTACCAGGCAATAGTTTCACCTCCAAATTCTACAGATAAAACATCTAGATCACCATCACCATCCATATCATCTGCAATTACCACCTGAGGACCAGCAAGACCATTAACAATTAAGTTTTCGGTGCCAAAATTACCAAATCCATCATTTTCATACCAAAAAATACTTTGGTTATTTCCAGCAGCCGTAGCTAACATATCTAAATCACCGTCGTTATCAAGATCTGCTGCAAAAGCCCAAGTTGTGCTAAAGGCTTGATTTGATATGATATGTTCTACGCTAAAATCCCCTAAACCATCTGTATTTTCATACCAAGCAATAATGCTATCAAATTTTGAGGAAGAGTAGGTGTCCATATCACCATCACCATCTAAATCTGCTGCAAAAACAGTAAGGGGCGCATCTTTATTAATGGATATTTGATTGGTAAGGCTAAAGTTGCCTAAGCCATCTAAGTTTTCGTACCAAACTATTAAATCACTAGAAAAAGTAGTAGCCAAAACATCAATATCACCATCACCATCAATATCAGCAGTAGAAACAAATTGTGTGAAATCTAAAAATGATGTAATTACATTTTTAGTGCCAAAATTACCCAAACCATCTAGGTTTTCGTACCAAGCAAGGGTATCATCCCCAAAAGAAGCTACTATAATATCTATAAAGCCATCGCCGTTAATATCGGCAGTATCGACATACCTTGGGTTTATTGCTTCTGTCGTAACAATATGTTCTTCACTAAATTGAGCTATGTTTTTTGCAGAAAAAAGAAAAATTAACAAGTAAATAATTTTTTTCATAATTTATAAAATAAGCCTTATTACTTTTATTAAAAGCAATAAGGCTATGGGTTAATAATTAATTATTTTCTTTTAATATAACGGTTTCTTCTGTATGTCCATCTTGGTAGTTTTTTATAACGTTATAAAGACCTGGCTGTAAATTATCTATTAATTGCTCGTTGTTAATTGCCGTAGAGTCTTGTGCTGTAATAGTTACATTGGTATTTAACACACCATCGTTAAACGTAATAACAGAACCTCCTATTATAGGCGGACTGTTATAATTATTATAACATTTTTGAGGCTCTGAAAACGCATCTACATTAGCAGGTAAAAGTACTGGTTTTATATAAATTGCTGTATGATTAGGATGTGTAATACTACTATAATTAGTCTCGCTACTAGTTACATTATCTATTATATTAAATAGATCGTAATAAAAAGACTCATTAAAGGGAGCAGGTTCTGGGTATTCGCCATCACACTCAACAAAAAAGTAATTAAACCCTGGTTGAAAAAGTGGCAATACCAAAGACGCAGGATATGGGTAGTAAGCAGGATATTCGCCTTTATAAGGCTCGTATAACGAAGGTACATCTGTTAATACGTTTTGCAAAACAGTAGCATAGGCTATAGTTTCACGCATATAAATACCTTGTCCTGGCGTAAAATTATAATCATCGCAAGGCAATGCTGGTAGCATGGTATTGATAACATCTTCGGGAGTGATTGTATAATCATTTGTTTGACAATCCGTTCCGTCACCTGTATATTCGCAATTTTCATTAATATATCTGTAAGGCATGTAGTTTGCTTCTGCATAAGCTACACTAAAACCTTGGTCTATAAGATTGTAATAATCCTCTCTTTTAAAATTGGGTACTGCATTGGTATCTGTAATTCTATCACCTTTGCAATGAGCGTTGTATTCTGAGTTGTTTACATCTCTAGTTACTCGCTCACAAGTAGAAACAATACAAGGATTGCCAGGATTGTCATTATTTCTCCAATTTTGTGTAGTATGGCGTAAACCCAAATTATGACCTATTTCATGAATAAAAGAAGTTTTATTTAAGTTGCCAAGTGGTACTATATTCATAGTGCTAATAAGCCCTTGTGCAGCCCCTCCAAAGGTGACAGTTTGGTAGGGTACATAAATATTAATAGCATCTGTTTTTCTATAACCTTGATTATTTGCAAAACTCCATAAGCTTCCTATTTGGCATCTATCCAATTTTGCATAACCAGTTGGGTCTGGATCTGGGTAAGTTACACACTCAAGATCACCATCGCCATCGCCATCTTCATAGCGTTTATCAACCACGTCATTAGGGCTATTAAAAGCATCATAGCCTCTATATTTAAAAAAGATATTAAACTGGTTATAAGCTATGTTTAAAAAAGCTACAGATTCAAGAACTTTATCTTCGGTAAAGTCTCCATTATATTCTCCATTAGGTCCTTTTACTTGCCAATAAAAAACGTTTAAAACCATTGGGTCTCCTTCTTTATAAACTATTGGGTCTGTAGAATAACTATATACTTCCTCAGGATCAGGATCATAATTATCTGGTGTTGCGCAAACAAAATCATTGTTTTGCGAATTTGCATAGGTAGTTACAAGAATAACTAACATCATAAAAATGTTTTTTTTCATTTTAATTAGATTTTAAAGTTAATAAAAAAATAATTAAACTATAGGGGGGAGTGTAAAAATAATGCTAGCTAAATTTTACAACACAAGTTTAAGGTGTTAACACCCCAAACCTATAAAAAAAAAAAACCATTTGCAAGCAAAATTAACATTTAATTTTGTTTATGTTAAAATATAGTGCTTTTTAGCAGATTAATATTGTTATTAGCTTAAATTTAATCGAAAGAATTCCCCGAGGCTCTGCCTCGGTGGTCAAAAAGGAAAGTTTGAAAACCTGAGGTTTTCATCAAACTAAAAATAAAATTTTTTCCGCTTGATACCTCTATGGCTCTGCCTCGAGGTAGTTCATTTTTTAAACGGAGTTTTCTAATTGTTTTATTGCTTATAATTCGAGAAACATTTCAATTATATTTATTGTATTTAAAGTAGGCAGTAGTTTAGTTTTTTTTCAACCAATCTTCCCTTAAATCTCTAGATAATTTTCCAGTACCATCATGTGTCCAGCCTGGAGGTTTGTATAGGTATTTTATGCGATTTGAAAGTGATTTGTTTCCAGTAAAAGCATCTTTAAATAAAGCAACCCATTCTTTAAAGGCGATTTTAATTGGATTGTAGGTGTTGATGTTGCTTACCAATCCGTAGGTGACTTTTTCATGCGCTAATTCGGGTTGAAAGGTTCCAAACATTTTATCCCAAATAATTAATATTCCTGCGTGGTTTCGGTCTAAATAGATTGGGTTGCTTCCGTGATGAACCCGATGGTGTGAAGGTGTGTTAAAAACAGCTTCAAACCAGCTTGGCATTTTATCAATAGCTTCCGTATGAATCCAGAATTGATATAACAAGCTTATTCCCATTTGAAATAGTATCATTCCTGGATGAAATCCTAGTAAAGGCAACCACAACCAAAACAAAAAAGAATAAAATCCACCTGTCCAGGTTTGACGTAAAGCCGTACTTAAATTATAATGTTTAGAGGAATGGTGTATTACATGCGATGCCCAAAACAATCTGTTTTCATGAGAAATTCTATGAAACCAATAATAGGATAAATCATCTGCAAAAAAGAGTAAAATAAAACTCCACCAAACAATAGGAATCGTAAACAATCTAAAATGTTCATATACAAAAGTTAATGCACCAAGGACAATTAGCTTGCTTAAAAATCCAATAGCAACATTTCCCAAACCCATTGCTATTGATGAAAAAGCGTCTTTTGTAGTGTATGTTTTTATACTCTTTTTAGTGGTAACATACAGCTCTAACAACATGGACAAAGCAAAAAACGGAATGGCATATAAAATGATTGGAGGAAAATTTGGCATTATTTTTATTTGTAGCCAAATTACAAATAAATACAGTACTTAAAAAGTGATAGGATGACTTTGAGTCATCCTATCACTAATCCTTATTCTACAATTTCTTTATTTGAAATTTTCATTGAATTACCTTCTTTTGAGATGCCTATAGTTTTTGAAAACCCTTTGTTTTTATAAATATATTCTATTTTTTTAATTACATCCTCTTTTCGAAATATCTGTAATTCGCTTATCCAAGAATTTGTGCTGGTCTTAGTTGAAGTATCTTTCTCTTTTATAATTTGAAATTCTTTTCCTTTTGAAGAAGGAAAAACAAACTCTTTCGGTAATTTATAAAGTTGCTGAGCGATATTAAAAGCTTCGTTCCATGCTGCATCTGGAAGGATTAATATTTCCGTATTTGTTGGTTTACTTGCCGTACCACCAACAGTTTCTGAGTATGTTACCCCTGAGAAGTTTTCTTTTAATTCCTCCGCATACCCTTTAGTAGAAATTTCTTTTTCTGGTGGGAAGTATTTGGAAAGAAAACCATTAAAGGCAAATCCTTTTTTCTGATTGTATTCAATTTCATTCATTCCTCCTTTAATTTCACCCACTTTCATAGTGTTGTTTTTTTCTGAAGTAATCACTTTTACACGAGTTCCGTAAGGCATTACTGCTAGTTTTTCACTTTGTAAATTGGCATATTCACGTAGGCTTAATCCTGTGGAGGCAGTGACGTATAAATAGGTTTCTGTGGATTTTGTTTCCGTTAAAGAAGTATCAGCCATTGCTAATTCTTTTTCAGAATTAACAGTTGTTTCTGTGGATTTTGTTTCAGAATCTTTACAAGAAAATAAAACGATGAAGCTAATTAAAGCAATACTTAAAAATTTTACAGTGTTCATAATGTGAGTTGTTAGGGTTTATAAATAGATTAAGTAATTTTCTCACATAAAGTTTTCTGTTTTTTGCTTTGCGGTCTTTGCGAGACCAAATTAAAAATCAAATTGTAATTGAACCGCCACCACCTTTTCTTTAGGAGCTTTTCCTTTTTCATTATTGAGGTTCGATAAGGAGATTCCCAACAACCGTACCGAGTTTTTCATGGTGTCCTGAAATAACAATTCTTTAACAGTTTCAATAATTACATCTTTATCTGAAATAAAGTAAGGCAAGGTCTTGCTTCTAGTTTGTAAGGTAAAATCACTATACTTAATTTTAAGAGTCACTGTTTTTCCTGCAACTTTACTTTTTTTAAGTCGCCGTTCTACCTCAGCAGCAATGTCTTCTAGACGCTTAATCATAAAGATTTCTGAAGTGATATTTTCGCTAAAAGTACGTTCGGCAGCTAGTGATTTTCTGGTTCTAGATGGCTTAACTTCACTTTTGTGTTCTCCTCTAATTACGTGAAAATAATAGCGACCACTTTTACCAAAATGTTCCTCTAAAAACTCTAAAGATTTTTGTTTTAAATCCAATCCATTGAATATCCCTAAACGGTACATTTTCTTAACCGTGACTTTTCCAACGCCATAGAATTTTTTAATATCTAATTTTTCAAGAAACTCAATTACTTCATCTGGAGGTACGGTTTTTTGTCCGTTAGGTTTATTAATGTCACTAGCAACTTTGGCAATAAATTTATTGATGGAAATTCCTGCCGAAGCATTTAAACCGGTCTTTTCTTTTATTTTATTCCGAATTTCTTTAGCAATTAAAGTAGCACTCGGATTCCCTTTTTTGTTTTCGGTTACATCTAAATATGCTTCATCTAAAGAAAGCGGTTCTACCAAATCGGTATATTCATGAAAGATTTTTCGAATCTGATCTGAAACTTCGTGGTAGCGTTTAAAGTTAGATTTTACAAAAATCAAATCGGGACAATTTTGCAAAGCAATAACACTACTCATCGCAGAACGAACACCAAATTTTCGTGCCTCGTAACTAGCAGCACTCACCACTCCTCTTTTTGAACTTCCTCCAACAGCAACAGGTTTTCCTCGCAATTCAGGATTGTCCAATTGTGCTACGGAAGCATAAAATGCGTCCATATCTACGTGGATTATTTTTCTGTCTGAAAGAAGTTCTGTCAACTTTTTAAAGTTTTATCTTTGTCAAAGATAATTAATAAGAATCCTTTTTTACGAGAAATAAATATGTTGGAAATAGAACGAAAATTTTTAATCCTTTCAGATAATTACAAAACGGAAGCTTTCAAAAAAACAAGGATAGTTCAAGGGTTTTTAAACACTCATAAAGAACGTACGGTTCGTATTCGCATTAAAGGCAAACAAGCTTTTATAACGGTCAAAGGAATTTCTAATAAAGAAGGGACTACCCGATTGGAATGGGAAAAAGAAATCCCAGTTTTAGAAGCCGAAATACTTTTAGAAATTTGCGAACCAAATCTTATTGAAAAAACTCGTTTCGAAATAAAATCTGAAAATCACATTTTTGAAGTAGATGAATTTTATGGTGAAAACGAAGGATTAACAATTGCAGAAATCGAACTTTCTTCAGAAAATGAAACTTTTAAAAAACCCAAATGGTTAGGGAAAGAAGTAACGGGTGATATTCGGTATTATAACTCTCTTTTAAGTAAAACTCCTTATCGTAATTGGGGGATTTGAATATAAATTCCAGCTTTGTCAAAGTTCCAATCTTTGGAAAATATCAACAAACTACTTAATAATCACTTTTTGTTGTAACTCATTACCATCTTGATCCATTACAGACAATATATATTCCCCAGGTTTTGGTGCAATTGATAGTTCATGAAAAGTCTGTGTAGCTCCAATAAATTCGGAATCTAAATACCAATAAACGATGGTTTCTGGAGAACGATGTGCTAGTTTAAAAACTACTTCGTTTATGGTTTCATCAAAATCTTTTGGGAGTAATATTTCTTCATTTTTCTTAGGGTAAATAAATGATATCAGTGTTTCATTTTCTTGCAAACAATTATTTTTAAATGGAGGTAAGGGTTGGTATTCTGGATGAAGAGGTGCGTAATAATATTCTAAAATTGGAGGTAATGAAAACCAGTTTTTTTGTTTCATTTCAGCTAAAGAATAACAGGAGGAATTAACTCTATAGGTTTCCGTTTTATCTAAAAACACTTTTTGATGATAGGAGCAAGAAGCGGTTCTAATTCCGTTTTTCGGAATCCATTCCGTAGTAATTTTATCACAAAAAACATTAGCTAATTGTCCACTTTTGGTGCAAATTTCAGCTTCTATTAATTCATCGTAAGGCGTTGCAAACCATTCTTCTTGAAAAGGTAATTCGTTTAAAATATCAAATAA
>CAZIMW010000008.1:0-30337 GCA_964540425.1 uncultured Flavobacterium sp. | reverse complement strand
ATATAAAATAATTTTCGATGGGATCTGTTATTGAAGGGGCTTGATCTACTTGGAGAACTAGAGGTACTATGTCATAACATCCTAAATTTGATTCTTCTAATCGTGCAAAAACTATTTGAAACCCTGGATCTATACTTGTATAATTAGTTGGAGTTGCAATAGGATTTGTACCTGATTCTGCATCTGCTAATAAAACATAATATGCTACAAATGTATCTGGTTGCCCATTAATTATTTGAGCGTCTCGAACAGTTAAATCAAATTCAGCAAAGCCGTCGTTTGGAACTTCATCGCAGACTACTAGATCATCTGGAACAATAGCAATTGGCTGTGGTGCAAATTCAATAAGGACATCATCGGTTGCAGAACAACCTCCAGAGAAAATAGTTTCAATTTGATAAGTCCCAGACTGTGTAATTATAATAGTATTTGATATTTCACCAGGAATTAAATCAAAAACCATAGTTACTGCGTTCCAAACATACCACTGATAAGATGTTTGTCCTGTCGCATCTGGAGCTACTCCAATTTCTATAGGTTGGCCTTGACAAGGTGCAGTTCCAGCTGCAATAGTTAAATCGTCTCCTAAGTCAACACCAATATTAAATGATCCTGCTTCTAAAAAAACTGCTGAATCTAAAGCAGCATCTGTTTCGTCAGCAATAACTAATTTAATAGTATATGGATTTCCAGGAATAACAGTTCCTTGTGCTACTAAATCTACAATTTGTCCATTAAAATTTATGGCAGCAACATTTTGGTCATTAAAGGGCATAAAGTTGTACTTGTCAAAATATATTTCATTAATTGCAGGGCAACCACCTGGAACATCAGGATGAACATTTGTTGCTTCAATAGGTATATTTGTACCTGGTAAAACAGCTAGGTTTTGTGAAATACCTGTTGATAAATCAATTAGTATAAATGCAAAAGCATCAGAAAACGTACATTCAAAATTTTGGTTGTATTCTTCAGAAGCAAAAATAAAATTAAAGCTTATTTCACTTATTAAGGGTGTAAATGCAAATTGAATAAAAGAGGCGTTATTTGTTCCTGTTGCTGTCGTAACAGCTTCTAAGTCTGCATCTCCTGGCCAACCAGTGGTTCCGTTGCTTTGAATATTTGTGTTTGGTCCAGGAGCATCAGAGATAAATCCTGAACTTAATATTACTCCTTCAGCATAAGGAAATCCAGATCCATTAGCATTAAAATAGCCAATACCATTTCCTTCACCAAAATCAGTTCCAGTTCGAGAACCGTAATTGGACGTTATAGCACATGAACTATTTATAAGAATGTCTTCAACAAGTTCTTGTACTGTTAGACTTTCATCAATTGTTATAAATTGAGAGTAGCTAACAATAGAGAAAAATAGAACTATGGGGAGTAGTGTTTTCTTCATGCAATTTGGTTAAGGTTTCAAATATATTGAAAACATAGCTTTTCTTTTCATATTTTTGTAAAAAAAAACATGGAAATGGCTAAAATAAATATAACAATACAACAAACAAATAGTGAAAATATTGTGAAATTTGTTGCAAATTCTTTTTTAACTCAAACAAAAAGTTTTGAATTTAACAATATTGACGACGCTAAAGTCAGTCCTATAGCACAACAATTGTTTCATTTGCCTTTTGTGAAAACGATATATGTATCTCAAAATTTTATTGCAATTGAAAAATTCCCTTTTGATTTAACCCAAATTAATTGGAAAGATGTACAGGAAGATGTTTCGGAAACGATCAAAGAATATTTAAACTCTGGCGAAAAAGTGATTCTTGAAGCAACTGTAGATAAGCTAAATACAAATAAAATACCTATTACAATTTATGCAGAAAGCACCCCTAATCCTGAGGTAATGAAATTTGTTGCCAATAGATCATTAGCAAATGCTATGTATGAATTTAAAACAAGTAATGAAGCAATTCACGCTCCTTTAGCTTTTGAATTATTCAATTTTTCGTTTGTAAAAGAAATATTTATTAGTGCAAATTATGTTTCGGTAACCAAACAATCTAACGTTGAATGGCAAGATGTTGCAAATGAATTAAGAGAATTTATTAGGTCTTTTATTGAATCTGGAAAAAATATTTTAAATGATGAAATACTTCAAACCGAAGAAATTACAACAACTTCTTATGAAAATAGAGATTTTACTGAAATTGAAAAAGAAATTATTTCTATATTAAATGAATATGTAAAACCTGCGGTTGAAGGCGATGGAGGAAATATTGCTTTTGACTCATACGACCAACAAACTAAAACGGTAAAAGTTATATTGCAAGGAGCTTGTAGTGGTTGTCCATCCTCTACAGTCACTTTAAAAAATGGGATTGAAGCAATGCTTCGTGAAATGCTTAATGGAAAAGTCGAAATAGTTGAAGCAATTAATGGTTAAATTTCAAAAAAAATCACTAAGTTTTGTCATAAAATTGTAATTTAGTCACTTAATTTAAAAACAAAAATTATGGCAATTTTAAAAGTAATTGAAATCTTATCTAATTCGGAAAAAAGTTGGGAAGATGCTACAAAGAAAGCGGTAAAACACGCTTCAAAAAGTTTAAAAAACATTCGCTCTGTTTATATTGAAGACCAAAGCGCTATTGTAAATGATGGCGAAGTAACTGAATTTCGTGTAAATGTTAAAATTACTTTTGAAGTAAAGTAATTTCATAAAACTATTTGTAATACGCTTTTTGATAAATCAAAAAGCGTATTTTTGTCTTATATTTTCTATTCGATATATGAAACACTTTTTAGTATTATTACCAATTCTCTTACTATTTTCTTGTAACTCTTCAAAAAAAGAAACATTGGAAACACATCTTTACACAAACGAACTCATCAACGAGACAAGTCCCTACTTGCTTCAACACGCTCATAATCCTGTAAATTGGAAAGCTTGGAATAATGCTTCACTTCAGCAAGCAAAAGACGAAAACAAACTTATAATAATTAGCGTAGGTTACGCTGCTTGTCATTGGTGTCACGTTATGGAAAAAGAAAGTTTTGAAGATTCTACTGTTGCATCAGTAATGAATAAAAATTTTATATCAATTAAAGTAGATCGAGAAGAACGCCCAGATGTTGATCAAATTTACATAAATGCAGTGCAACTAATGACTGGAAGTGCAGGTTGGCCTCTTAATGTTGTAACACTTCCAGATGGAAGACCTATTTGGGGAGGTACTTATTTTAAAAAAGAACAATGGATTGTCGCACTTGGTAAAATGCAAAAATTATATGAAGAGAATCCGCAAAAACTTTTGGATTATGCTGATAAACTAGAAGAAGGGATTAAAAGTATGGATTTAATTTCTGTGAATACCGATGAAATGAACTTTAATGATTTCCCAACAAAAGAAGTAGTAAGTACTTGGTTGAATACATTTGACCATGATTTTGGAGGAACAAAAAGAGCTCCAAAATTTATGATGCCCAATAATTTGGAATTTTTATTGCGTTTTGGAACACAAAATAATGATGAATTAGTGAAAGAATATGTATTCTTAACTTTAGATAAAATGGCTTACGGCGGTATTTACGACCATATTGGCGGCGGATTTTCACGCTATAGTACCGATATGAAATGGCATGTTCCTCATTTCGAGAAAATGCTCTACGATAATGCTCAATTGGTAAGTCTATATAGTCATGCTTATCAGGTTACAAAAAAACCATTATACAAGGAGGTTGTTGAAGAAACACTAACTTATGTCGCCCGTGAAATGACAAATACCGAAGGTGCTTTTTATTCGTCTCTAGATGCAGATAGTGAAAATTTTGAAGGAGAATTAGAAGAAGGTGCCTATTATGTATTTACAAAAAAAGAGCTTCAAGAAGAGTTAAAAGATGATTATAAACTATTTGCAGAATACTATAATATTAATGGCTTCGGAAAATGGGAAAAGAACAATTACGTACTTATTCGTAAAAAAAGTGACGAAGAAATAACACAAGAGTTTTCAATAAGTCTAGAGAGTTTTATTCAGAAAAGAAAAAACTGGAAACAGCAATTACTTACCTTTAGAAATAAACGTCCCAATCCTCGACTTGATGACAAAACGTTAACTTCTTGGAATGCTTTAATGATAAAAGGATATGTGGATGGTTATAAAACTTTTCAGAAAAAAGAATATTTAGACGCTGCTTTAAAGAATGCAAATTTTATTAACGAAAAGTTATTGCAAAACAACGGTGCACTTCACCATACTTATAAAGATGGAAGAAGTAGTATTAATGGGTATCTTGAAGATTATGCAGCGGTTATTGATGCTTTTATAGGATTGTATGAAGTGACTTTAAATGAAAAATGGATAAATGAAGCAAAAAAATTAACAGAGTATTCATATACTAACTTTTATAATGAAGAGAATTATATGTTTTATTTTACTTCAAAAGAAGATCAAAAATTAGTAACGCGAAGTTTTGAATATAGAGATAATGTAATACCTGCATCCAATTCGATTATGGCGAAAAATCTATTTGTTTTAGCACATCATTTTGATAGTGAAAAATATAGAAATACAGCTTCTAATATGTTGCATACTATTCAGCCAGAAATTGCAAATTACCCTGGAGGATTTTCTAATTGGTTAGATTTATTATCAAATTATCAAAATAAATATTTTGAAGTTGTAGTAGTAGGGGATAAGGCAATTGAAAAAGTATCTGAATTAAATAAATTTTATATTCCTAACAAACTAATTGCAGGAAGTACAACAGATAAAAAATCCCCGCTTTTAGAATTAAGGTATAGTGAAGGGGAAACATTAATTTACGTTTGTGTTAACAATGCGTGTAAAATTCCGGTTTCTGAAGTTTCAGAAGGATTGGAACTAATATTAGAGGATAATTAATTTTGGGCTAGGTTTTATTAAAACATAGCCCAAATATAAAGTATTGTTAATCGGATAATAACTCTCCTTTAGCTTCTTGTTCTTTAAATTTTTTCACTAAGTCCAAAGCTTCCGGAATTACATCACTACATAAAACAATCAACGATCCTTTAATCGCATTTTTTACTGCGTATGTAATCGCTTCTTTTTCTGAAGGGATAATCGTAGTTTTCTTGTTGGGATCCTTCATTTTAATCCCGTCGTTTAGCATTTTTATCAACTCTTCTTCGGTTTTACCACGAAGACGTTTGTCTTGACGGATTATTATTTCATCAAACATTTCAGCAGCAATACTTCCTATTTCGTTGTTGTCTTCTTCGCGTCTATCTCCAATTCCTGCTATAATCCCCACTTTTACAGTCGCATCTAATTCGTCGGTGAAATCTTTAAGAGCTCTCATTCCTGCAGGATTGTGGGCATAATCTAACAAAATACTAAAGTTGTTAAACTTAAATAAATTCAATCGTCCCGGAGTTTGAGAAGCCGATGGGATAAAAGTTTCCAAAGCCGCTTTCATATCTTCTATACTAATTCCTTGAATATTAGCAGCCAAAATTGCTGGCAGCACATTCTGAATCATAAATTTTGCTTTTCCGCCGTAGGTCAACGGAATATCTTCCGCTTTCATCACACGCATTTTCCACTCGCCACGACAAATAGTTACAAATCCGTTTTCGTAAACAGCTGTAATTCCTCCTTTTCGCTGCAATGCTTTTACGTGTGGATTATTTTCATCCATCGAGAATAAAGCCAAATTACATTCTATATTTCGACGCATATTATACACCAAATCATCATCGGCATTTAAAATTGCATAACCATCTGGCAATACCGTTTCTGGAACTACTCCCTTAACTTTAGCTAATTGTTCTACGGTATTAATTCCTTTTAAGCCCAAATGATCAGCCGTTACATTTGTAACAATCGCAATATCACATTTTTTAAACCCTAGTCCGGCACGTAATAAACCTCCACGAGCACTCTCCAGAACAGCAAAATTAACCGTCGGATCTTTTAATACAAATTCTGCACTCGCAGGACCGGTACAGTCGCCTGTCATTAATAATCTGTTTTGAATATAAACCCCATCACTGGTGGTATAACCAACCCGATAGCCATTCATTTTTGCAATATGTGCTAATAATCTGGTGGTAGTTGTTTTTCCATTAGTACCCGTAATTGCTATAATTGGAATTCTACCAGTTTCGCCATTCGGAAATAATTTATCTATCACAGGAGCAGCTACATTTCTAGGTAATCCTGTGGTTGGTGCCAAGTGCATTCTAAACCCTGGTCCTGCATTTACTTCTAATACCGCACCTCCCGTTTCTGAAAGTGGTTTGGTAATATCGGTTGTCATGATATCGACTCCACAGATATCTAAATCGATGATTTTTGAAATTCGTTCTACCATCGAAACATTTGCAGGGTGTACAATATCGGTTATATCTTCGGCCGTTCCTCCTGTGCTAAGGTTTGCGGTATCTTTTAATATGAGTTGTTCATCTTCTTTTAAAACAGAATCCAAGGTATAACCAGCCTGACTAATTAAAGTTTTAGTCAGTTCGTTAGTAGTTATTTGCGTTAATACTTTTTCGTGACCGTAGCCCCGACGAGGATCACTATTTACTTTATCTATTAATTCTTGAATGGTAGATATTCCATCTCCAACTACGTGTGCTGGAGTTCTAATTGCAGCTGCAACCAATACATTATTAATTACCAACAGCCTATAATCTTTACCTGTAATAAATTTTTCAACAATAATAGCACCGCTTTTTGAACTTTCTTTTGCGTGATGAAAGGCAGCCAAGGCATCTTCGTAATTATTAATATCTACAGTAATTCCTCTTCCGTGGTTTCCGTCAATTGGTTTAATTACTAACGGAAAACCTACATAATCGCAAGCATCTTGAAGACTTCGTTCTCTTCTTATAATATCTCCACGAGGCACTTCTATTTCAGCTTGTTCTAATAAATATTTAGTATCTTCTTTATCGCAAGCCAATTCTACTCCAATACTACTAGTTTCAGAAGTAACGGTTGCCTGAATTCTTTTTTGATTAGCTCCGTAACCCAATTGAACCAACGAATATTTATTCAATCGAATCCACGGAATTCCTCGGTCTGCAGCTTCCTGAACAATTGATCCGGTACTTGGTCCCAAACGTTCGTCTTCACGTATCTCGCGCATTCGTTGGATATCATCCGTCATATCGTATTCTTCATCAGCAATTAATGCTTCGCAAATTGCAACCGAAACTTTAGCAGCATAACGACCTACATTTTCTTCAATATATGAAAACACTACATTATAAACGCCTTCTTCTCCATAGCCACGGGTTCTTCCGAAGCCAGTGTCCATTCCGGCCAAAGTCTGAATTTCTAAAGCAATGTGCTCTATAATATGACCCATCCAAGTTCCTTCTTCTACTCGTTCAAAAAATCCGCCAGGAGTTCCAACAGAACATCGATGTGAATACATTGTTGGAAACATCGCTTCTAATCGTTTATCAAATCCTTTAATTTTATTGGAAGGTAATTCCTCCATTTCTTGTAAATCCAAAACCATCACAATTAGTTTATGGCGACGAACTGACCAGTAATTTGGGCCACGCATGGCATTGATACTTCTTATTTTCATTTGTCTATAATATTTGTTGAATCGGTCACATGCTGTTCGCTATTAGTCATTCCTTAAGGTGATAAGCTTTTTAACATGCTCGTTTCATAGGTTTAAATTTAATGTTGGTGAAAGTTTATAAATATATACATTTTTCAGTAAAAAAATTAGTTTATTTTTGCCCAAAGAAAAAAATGAATGCTATGACGGTTAAAGGAACACTAATTCCTATTGGTGGAAATGAAGATAAAGGCGATAGAAAGACGCACGAACAATACACTTTAGAATATATTGAAGCTGGAATTCTTTCCAGAGTTGTAATGGAAAGCGGTGGAATTGATGCTAAAATTATAGTAATTCCAACCGCCTCAAGTATCCCTGTGGAAGTTGGTGAAAACTATATGTATGCTTTTATTAAATTAGGTTGTACTAATATTCACGTTTTGGATATTCGTAGTAAGGAAGATTCAGAAAAAAAGGAATCTATCGAACTTATAAAAACAGCTGATTGCATTATGTTTTCTGGTGGAGATCAGTCTAAAATTTCAGATAAAATTGGAGGTACGACCATTCATCAAATTATGATAGATCGTCATAATAATGAAGAAGGATTTGTAATTGCAGGAACATCTGCTGGCGCAATGGTAATGGCTACTGAAATGATTGCAGGAGGAAGTAGCACAGATTCATTTATAAAAGGAGCGGTGATTATGCGTGAAGGATTGGGATTAATTCCTGAACTTATTTTCGACACCCATTTTATACAACGAGGACGTTTTGGAAGACAATCGGAAGCGGTTGCAAAACACCCAAATCTTTTAGGAATTGGACTTGCCGAAGATACAGGCTTGGTCATTAAAAACAATGAATTTGAAGTAATAGGTTCTGGAATGATTATCGTTTTCGATCCTAAAACATTGACTCATAATAACGAAAAACTACTCTCGGAAGGAACGCCTATGACCATGGCAAATCTTACGGTTCACGTATTATCTAACGGAGATCGTTATAACATTGAAACTCGAACGGTAAAAGTGCTTCCTATTGATGCTCCTTTTGTATAGGCTAGAATTCCTTTGTTTTAATTAGTATGTTGCTAGAATAATTTTTTAAAAGTATATTTAATGTAGCAGTAGAAGTGTTTGTGTAGAAAATATGTTCAGGTTTATTTTTACTATTTGAAAGTATTTTTTTTTTAATAAGCACTTTTTTAGTTTGTTTTGCAACTGCTTCTCCAGAATCAATTATAGTAACTTTGTTTGGTAATATTTTTTCTAAAAGAGGAATTAAATAGGGGTAATGGCTACAACCTAGAACAATGTGGTCTATATTGTTATTTGTCATTGGCTGAATATATTTTATTAGTAGTGCTTTAATTTCTTTTGTATTAATTTTTCCTTCTTCAATTAACGGAACTAAGCCTTCGCCTATTACTTCGGTTATTTGAATGTTATCAGTAAACTCTTTAGTAGAAACAGAAAATAAGCTACTCATTAACGTGCCTTTTGTTGCTAGAATTCCAATGCTTTTAGTTTTTGTTTTTAAAGCTGCTGGTTTTATGGCAGGCTCAATTCCTATAATAGGAATATCAAATTTTTTGCGTAGTACAGCAATAGCATTTGTGGTTGCGGTATTACAGGCTACTATAATTATTTTGCAGCCTAGTTGTATTAATAATTCTGTATTTTTTATACTTAAAGAAATAATCTCATCGACCGATTTATAACCATAAGGAGCATTTGCACTATCTGCTAAATATATAGTGTTTTCAAAAGGAAGAAGCGCGTTTATTTCTTTCCAGATGGAAGTGCCTCCTACGCCAGAATCAAATATGCCAATTGGTTGCTTGTTCATTGTATAAAATAAAAAACTGCTTACCAAAAGGAAAGCAGTTTTGAAAATAGTTTTAAAAAATTAAAAATTAGATTCCTAATTCCTTTTTTACATCAATTAATAGGTCTTTCCCTTCAGCAAGTAATAAACTGCTTGAATCTAAAACATATTGAAATCCTTGTGCTCTTCCTACTTTTTGAATAGCAGTACGTGCTTTTTCAAAGATAGGAGCAATTAAATCTTCTTGCTTTTTCTGAAGATCTTCTAAAGCACCTTGACGGTAAGCGTTTATGTTTTGTTGCATACTTTGTACTTCTTCAGCACGTTTTGCATTTTCTTCAGCAGTTTTGCTTTCAGCTTCTACTTCGTATTGTGTGATTTTTGTTTCAAATTCTTTTACTAAATTTTTAATTTCAGTGTCGTAGGTTTTTTGAAGTTTTTCTAATTGCGATTGGGCAGCTTTCATTTCAGGCATTGCCTCAGCAAGTGCATTAGTGTCTATGTGAGCAACTTTTGTTTGTGCATTTACAAAACTTGTAGCTCCGATTAATAATAAAATTGCTACGAATAATGATTTCATTTTTTTCATTGTAATGTGTATTAAATTTAAGTGTTATTTGTTATTAATTAATCTTCTTTGGTTTCGTTGTTATTTGATCTTTCTCCATTATTTTAGCCTTCTTCTTCATTTTCAGGAGGGTTATTTGAGTTATTATTAGCTCTTGCTTCTGCTATAGAATCTTTTTTACGTTGACGCTCATCAAGTAATTTTTGTCTTCGTGCTTCGTATTCAGCTTTTTTTACTGCTCTTATAGAATCACGAACTCTTTTACGCTCATCCATAGCAGCTTCTCTTTCATTCTTTTTATCTTCAACTGCTTTTTCTCTTTCTGTAACCGCAGCATCTTCTTCTAAGGATAAGTTTTCTGTCCTTTCAACTTCTTTTTTCTCTCTTTTAGTGCTAGCTTCTTTTCTTTTAGCAGTTCTGTTTATACTTCGTAATACAATATCGCTTATGTCGTGCCTGTCTGCTGAAAAGAGCATTACAATATCTGCAGATTTATCAAAAATAAAATCGTATTTCTTGTTCTCTGCAATTTCTTGTACAATATTGAAAACTTGATCTTGTATGGGTTGTACTAATTGTCGTCTTTGAATAAATAAATCTCCATTTGGTCCAAAACGGTCTTGTTGGTATTTAAGCATCTCATCTTCTAGAATCGTAATATCTTCTTCTCTTTCTTCAATAAGTTCTGTAGTAAGAAGAACTCTCTCGGTACTTAAATTAATTTTCATTAATTCAATTTGATCATTTTTCTTTTCAATGTCTTTTTTCCAGCGTTGTGCTTTTCCGTTTAGCTGAATGGAAGCTTCTTTGTATTCTGGAACATTTTCTAAAATATATTCCATGTCAACATAACCAATTCTAACTCCTCTTTGTGCGTTTGTTACAAAAGCAAAAGACAATAGAGTAAGAGTAATAAGTAGTAGCTTTTTTGTTCTCATAGTTGTTAGTTGTATGTTAAGAAAATATCGTGCCATTATTAAAATTGTTGTCCAATTATAAAGTGAGTTTCCCATCCGTTTGGTTGAAACCCTCCAAGAACTGGGTCAAATCCGTAAGCAAAATCAATTCCTAATAATCCAAATGCGGGCATAAATATACGTAATCCTGCGCCAGCAGACCTCTTTAATTGGAAAGGATTGTAATTTCTAAAGTTATCAAAGGCAGCTCCGCCTTCCGCAAAGGTAAGAACATATATTGAAGCTAATTGAGCTAAAGTGATTGGGTAACGTAATTCTAAAGAGAACTTATTATAAATTGGATTTCCATCAAGATCAGATAATCCTTGATTTGGATATCCTCTTAAAGCAATAACTTCACGCCCATCTAAGCTAAAAGCTCCTAAACCGTCTCCTCCTACAAAAAAGCGTTCGAATGGTGGCACTCCTCTATCTTGATTGTAGGCTCCTAAGAATCCAAATTCGGCACTTGGGCGTAAAACTAAATCACCCATAACGCGTGTGTACCAGGTTCCTTTAAATTTTAGTTTGTAATATTCTAACCATCTAAATCTTTCTTGATCAATTTCACCTATTCTTTCTGTAGCATCAACAAAACCAGGTTCTGTTGGAGCTATTTCTCCCAATTCCTCTCTTTCGTTTTTTAACGCCTCAAAGTCGGTGCTGCTAAAAGCAGAATATGGTAATGTTAATTTTGCTGTAACGCTAAATTCTGACCCTGACGTTGGATAAATTGGATTGGTAGCGGTATTGTTTCTAGTTAAACCAATTGTATATGCTAAATTATTTGATTGTCCATCGCCAAAAGTAAACAGACCGGTATTATAATTTTTTAGATTATAGTGTTGGTAGCTCACCGCATGTGATAATGTAAAGTAATCATCTGGCCATACTAATCTTTTAGCTAAACCTACAGATCCACCTGTTATAAGGAATCTTCTGTCTTTATCAACTGTATTTGTTCTAAAATCAAAGAAGTATTGAATGGTATGAGAGAATGAAGTGCTAAACTGAACTGGTTTTTTTCCTCCAAGCCATGGCTCAACAAGAGATAAGCTATATGTTTGGTAAAATCTACTTCCTTGTGCTCTAATAGATAATTTTTGACCATCACCCATTGGTAAAGGGTGGTATGAATCTTTATTGAATATGTTACGTAATGAAAAGTTATTGAAGGACAATCCTAGAGTCCCTACAAATCCACCACCTCCATAACCTCCTTGTAGTTCAATCTGACTTGATCCTCTTTCAACTACAGAATATTCCATATCTAAGGTGCCATTGTTTGGATCTACATTTTTGAAATTTGGCGATAGTTGTTCTGGGTCAAAATATCCTAATTGTCCAAGTTCTCTAATGGTTCTTACTACATTTCGTTTGCTGTATTTTTGACCAGGACGGGTTCTTATTTCTCTATATATTACGTGGTCGTTAGTTTTGTCGTTACCAACTATAGTAACATGATCAAAATAAGCAATTTTCCCTTCATGGATTCTTATTTCAAAATCGATAGTATCATTTCTTACTGCAACTTCTACTGGATTAATTCTAGAAAATAAATAACCATTATTTTGGTATAGGTTGGTAAGGTCGTTTGCTTCTGGGTTTGCTGCGTCTTCAATTCTTTCTTGTAAAAGAACACCATTGTAGGTGTTTCCTTCAGCAATTCCAAGTACTCTTCTTAGTTGTGAGTTTTTGTAAACACTATTTCCGATGAAATTAATTTTTCCGAAGTAATATTTTTTTCCCTCTTCGATATTTAGTTTTAATACAATGTTTTTTTCGTTTACATGAATAATTGTATCACTAATAATTCTTGCGTCTCTATAACCGCTAGATCTATACTTATTAAGCAGTGCTTCTTTGTCTTCAGAAAATGTACTTTCTGTGTATTTAGATCTTTTCCAAACTCTAAAAAAGTTTTTTTGCTTGGTGTTTTTCATTGCGCTTTTCAGTTTTTTATCTGAAAGGGCATCGTTTCCTTCAAATTCTAATGAAGAGATTTTTACTCGTTCCTTTTTATCAATTTTGACTGTAAAATGTTTAGAGTATTCAATTCCTAACGAGTCTGCATAAGGTTCTGTGATAATATCTACTTGTGTGTTTAAATACCCTTCTTCTTGATATTTTTTCTTGATGTAATTTTTTGTTGTGGTTATTAAGTTTTTTGTAATCTTAACCCCAGGTTTAAGATTATTGTCTTTAATAATATCTTTTTTCTTCCCTTTTTTAATTCCAACAATGGTAACGTCTTTTATTTTAGGAAGTTCAATAATGTAAAGCTCTAAATCTATTTTGTCACCAACAATATTAGTTACATAAAAAGCGATATCGCTAAACAATCCTTGTTCCCAAAGTTTTTTAGTTATATCACTTAGTTTTTCTCCTGGAACATAAATACGGTCTCCAATTTTTAACCCAGTAAAAGCAATTACTGTTTTTTCGTTAAAGCTTTGTGCTCCTGTTACAGTAATCGAGTTAATAGTGTATTTTATGTTGCTGTTTAGCGTTTGTGCCGTAATACTGTAAATAGATAGTATCGTAAAAAATAGAATACTATAAAACTTTTTGTGAATATATAAAAGTGGACTATTCGTTAATTTGCTCACTGGTCTTTCCAAATCTTCGTTCTCTTTTTTGATAATTTAATATTGCTTCAAATAAATTTTCTTTACTAAAATCTGGCCAAAGTACATCGGTAAAATATAATTCAGCGTACGCTATTTGCCAAAGTAAAAAATTACTAATACGTTGTTCACCACTGGTGCGTATTAATAAATCTACATCGGGTAAATTTCGCGTGTAAAGATGATTATTAATTATTGATATGTCAATATTTTCGGGCGAAATTAGGTTATTTTTAACTTTAAGACTAATCTCTTTAATAGTTTTTATGATTTCTTCTCTTGAGCCATAACTTAAAGCAAGTGTTAAGGTTAGTTGATTGTTGTCTTTTGTTTTTTCAATTACGTATGTTAACTCTTTAAGTACCTTGCTTGGTAATGATTCTTGATTACCAATAGTAGTTAGCTTTATGTTGTTTTTTTGAAGTGTATTTAACTCTTTTTTTAACGAAGAAATTAAAAGTTTCATAAGTAATTCTACCTCTAATTTTGGTCGATTCCAGTTTTCTGTAGAAAAAGCATAGAGTGTTAAAAATTTAACATTGATTTCTGCACAAGTTTCTACAACTTGTTTTACTGATTTAGCGCCACTTTTATGTCCTAAATTTCTTAAAAACCCTCTTTTTTTTGCCCAACGCCCATTACCATCCATAATAATAGCAATGTGATTGGGTAACTTGGACTTATCTATTTTATTTAGTAGTGACATTAAATATTAAAAATTACAATAACAAGGTTTTCTTCCAAAGGTATAAGTTAATGAAATTCCAGTAAACACATACCAATCGTTGTTGTTTTGGTTTCCGAAACTTAATAAATCTTCTTCTTCAGATCCTTTTCTAGGGTTACTTCCGTCTAAATTATCAGTAAAGGTATATCGGGCTCCAATTTCTCCAGCCAGTACAAATCTTCTTCCGAGTGTAGTTTTGTAACCTACTGTCATAGGTATTGAAAAGGAACCATCTTTACTATACTCGACAATATCATTATTTGACCTTTTAATTAATGAGTTGTATCTGAAATAAGTTATTCCTGTATATAAATAAGGTGCCGAGGCAGGTTTACCGCTATACATTTCGAAGTCCCAAAAAGTAAATTCTATTCCAACTGAAACTTCAATTAAGTTGTTTTCAAATTTATAACCCCTTTCATTACGTCTGCTTTCGTGAGAGTCTTGGTCATCTCCTTCTATTCTTGCAAAATTAATGGATCCTCTAAAAGCATGTCTCTCGCTACGGTTCCATTTAAAAAGTGCTCCAATTACAGGAGTTTTAGGTGCAATGTAGCTTGTGCTACCAACATCGCCAATAAAATTAGCGCCACCAACAAAACCACCAACCTCATAAGTTTGAGATTGCATTAGTAAAGGTGTTAATAATATAAAAAATATAACTGTATATAGCTTCATAAAAGTAAAAGTTTGCAAATATAATAATAAACTTGGCATCTTAAGGCTATATGCAAAATAGTCTCAGATGATTAACAAATTTTAGCGAATAATATTGTAGAAAAATAGATTAGTTTCGTTTGTCCTCTCCCCACAGTAATTTTTTACGAAGGGTTTTAATAAAACTATCTTCAGATAACTGAACTAATTTTATGCGAAATGAAGCTTTATTTATAGTAATTGTAGTATTATTCTTAATTGTCGCAATTCTTGAATCTAATGATACCAAGTGTGATTTTCCTCTACCTGAAACCTTTAAAGTCACCGTGTAATTATCTGGAATTACCAGGGGTCTAGCATTTAAATTGTGCGGAGCAATAGGCGTAATTACAAAGCTATTGGTGTTGGGTTCTATAACGGGTCCGCCGCAACTTAAAGAGTAACCTGTGGATCCTGTTGGCGTAGATATTATTAATCCATCAGACCAATAAGAAGTTAGGTGTTTGCCATTAACTTCGGTCTCTATTTTAATCATCGAAGTGGTGTTTTTTCTATTCACCGCAACTTCATTCAAAGCAAAATTTAAAGGTGTTATTTCATCTATTTTAGGACTTGTTGAAATAGATAGTAAGCTACGTTCTGATATAAAATAATTTCCGTTTAATATTTGTGATAAACTTTTGGTAATTTCCTCTTTCTGTATGGTAGCTAAAAATCCAAGTCTTCCCGTATTAATTCCAATAATTGGTATTCCTAAATCCCGAACATAGGTTACAGATTTTAATAAAGTGCCATCGCCACCAATACTCAAGAAAAAATCATAACTAGCATCTATAGTTTTAAAAGAAGAAACTTTTGAATAACTTCTAGAAATATCTTTATGCTTATTGATGCTTTTTAGAAACTCTTCTTCAACAAATATTTCTACTTCTTTTTTTTGAAGGACATTCAATATGTGCTGAATGTAAATTTCGGAATCCTCATGATAAAACTGACCGTAAACACCTATTTTCATACTTATATATTTAGGTATTTATTCAAATAATCAGAACGTTCTTTAAGTTCTTCAATAAATTTATCTTCCTCGTGTTTTGATATTACTTGATAGCCGTACCTTCTAAAAGTTTGTACGATTGCATTCATACCTGTATGTCCAATTTTTACAGTTGCCTGAACAATAGCACCCTCCATTTTTGAAATAAATACGCCTAATATTTTTGCGTCGTTAGATTCTACTATTTGGCAAATTTCACTAAAGGAATAATCGCGTTGTTCTTTTTCAATAACAATAATACCGCCTGCTTCATTTAAAAATGGAGTGTTGTTAAATAGGGACATCACATCTCTTAATTCATAATATCCTAGGTACTTATTGTCACTTCCCAGAACTGGCATAATATTGCAGTTGTGAAGTGCAAAAGCTTCTAAAATGTCCAGCCAATTAGTGTTTTTTCGCACAAAAAAAGGCTCCAAAGAATATAAGTAATCTTCAATTTGTTTGGTCCCTTCAAAACAATGAGCATCATTTTCAGATATACTACCTATATATATGCCATTTTTTTGAATGGGAATATGAGAGTAAGTAAGCTGATTAAAAATATTTTGAACCTCTAAAATGTTAGTTGAAACATTAAAAGGTTTTATATCATTAATTATGTATTGTTGTATATTCACAATAGATATTTTTTGCAAAATACTTAAAAAATAGCGGTAAAACCATAGTTCAAATTGTATTTTTGGATTTCAAAAAAAATACGATGACTAAACTTAGTGTTAATATTAATAAAATTGCGACTTTACGAAATGCTCGGGGCGGCAATACACCAAGTGTTTTACAAGCGGCTATCGATGTTCAAAAATATGGAGCAGAAGGAGTTACGATACATCCTCGTCCAGACGAACGACACATACGGTATCAAGATGCTTACGATATTAAACCTATTATTACTACGGAATATAATATTGAAGGAAACCCAGTAGAATCCTTCCTGAAAATGGTATTCAAAATTAAACCCACCCAAGTAACTTTAGTGCCAGATGCGGTTGATGCAATAACCTCTAATGCAGGTTGGGACACTGTAAAGAATAAAGATTTTTTAACTGAAATAATTTCAGAATGTAAACAAAACAATATCCGTACTTCCATATTCGTAGATCCAACAATTGCAATGATTGAAGGAGCTGCTGAAACAGGAACCGATAGGATAGAACTCTATACCGAAGAATTTGCAAAACAATACGATTTAGGAAATAAAAATGCAATAAAACCCTATGCAGATTGTGCGATTAGAGCAAATGAACTTGGATTGGGAATTAACGCAGGTCACGATTTGTCTTTAGATAATATTCAGTTTTTTAATGAGAATATCCCAAACTTATTAGAAGTATCTATTGGTCACGCATTAATTTGTGAATCTTTATATTTAGGTATGGAACATGTAATTGGTCAATATTTAGAGAAGTTGAAATAACTAATTACCCTTCGACTCCGCTCAGGGTACAATGAAGATAGTCGGTTGTTGAGCGGAGCCGAAAACAATTAAATTTGTTAGTACTCTTCGATACGATTTTTCAGAAAAAGAAAAATCACTCAGAGTTAATAATTGTACTCTTCGATACGATTTTTCAGAAAAAGAAAAATCACTCAGAGTACTTATAAAATAATTATATGCTTTTACATTCAAACATCATAGGCGAAGGAAAACCATTCATTATTCTTCACGGATTTTTAGGAATGGGTGATAATTGGAAATCCCTTTCAAGAAAATTTAGTAAAGAAGGTTATCAAGTTCATTTAATAGATCAACGAAATCACGGACGTAGTTTTCATAGCGATGTGTTTAATTATCAGGTAATGGTTGATGATTTAAAAAACTATTGCAATCACCATCAATTAAATAATTTTGTTTTGTTAGGTCATTCTATGGGCGGAAAAACAGCGATGCAATTTGCATGTGCTTATCCCGAAATGATTTCAAAATTAATTGTGGCAGATATTTCTCCAAAGCCATATCCACTACATCATCAGGATATTTTAAAAGCCTTGTCTTCTTTGGATTTTTCTGAAATAGATTCCCGTAAAAAAGCAGACGAAGTATTGTCTCATTATATTAAAAATATGGGAATACGTCGGTTTCTATTAAAAAACCTGTATTGGAAAGAAAAAGGACAATTAGCATTGCGAATTAATCTTCCAGTTTTGGTTATTAATATTGAGGAAGTTGGCAAATTACTTGCTGAAAATTCTGTTTATTCTGGAGATACATTATTTTTACGAGGAGCTAATTCACATTATATTGAAGCAATGGACGAAATGTTAATTTTAAAGCATTTTCCAAAAGCAAAAATTGAAACAATCTTGAATGCAGGACATTGGTTGCACGCAGAAAATCCAACTGATTTCTTCAAAGAAGTAATTAATTTTATATCTTTATAAAATAAAAAAACACACCTTTAAACTATGAAATGGTTCCTTAAATTATTACTAACAGCCCTTGCGGTATTTCTATTAGAAAAAATTCTTTCAGGTATTACAGTTGCTAGTTATACAGATGCCATTTGGGCAGCTTTAGTAATTGGATTGTTAAATAGTTTTGTAAGACCTTTATTAATTTTCCTAACATTACCAGCAACACTAATTACAATGGGATTGTTCTTGTTTGTAATCAATGCTTTAATGATAATGATGGCGGGTAATTTTCTAGATGGTTTTACAGTAGCTTCTTTTTGGTGGGCATTATTATTTAGTATTTTATTGTCTTTTTTACAACCTATTTTACATTCTGTATTGGGAGAGGAGAAACAGCAATCTTAATCTATTCTTAATTTACTTGTATTGAGGGTTTTCATTTTGTATTTTTGCACACCCAAAAATAGGGGGTAAAATTATTTCAAGAAATGGAGATTACAAAAAAAGACATAGATAGTTTAAATGCTATATTAACCGTTGCTATTAAAGAAGAAGATTATTCAGAAAAAGTTCAGAAAATCTTAAAAGACTACCGTAAAACTGCCAATATCCCTGGTTTCAGAAAAGGTCACGTACCTATGGGAATGGTTAAAAAACAATACGGGAAAGCCGTTTTAATTGAAGAAGTAAATAAATTACTTCAAGACTCTTTACATAACTATTTAATAGAAGAAAAGCTAGATGTACTTGGAAATCCACTTCCAAAGAATACTACTGAAATAGACTGGAATAATTCAGATTTTACGTTTGATTTTGAGTTGGGATTATCTCCAAAATTTGAAGTGGACGTAAAAGGAAAAAAAGCAATTACTCATTATAATATTGTTGCCGATAAAAAAATGATTGATGATCAGGTAAAATCTATTCGCAATCAATATGGAAAATTAATTTCTAAAACTGAAATTGAAAAAGGAGACGAAATAACAGGAACCTTTACTAATGAAGAAAAAGGAATTGACAAAAACACTTCTTTTTCTTTAGATGTAATCAAAGGAAAAACGCAACTAAAAAAGTTAATCGGTGCTAAAATTGGCGATACAGTTACTTTAAATACGAAAGGTTTGTTTGCAGACGACCATCAAAATCAAACTTATTTAGAGGCTTCTCACGACGATGCTCACGGATTAGAAATTGAAGTAAACTTCGAAATAAATGAAGTGAACAAACGAGAAATGGCAGAATTAAACCAAGATTTTTTCGATAAAATCTTCGGAAAAGATTCCGTTAAAACGGAAAAAGAATTAAAAGCAAAAATAAAAGAAGATGCGGAAAAGCAATTTGTTCAACAAAGCGATCAAAAGCTTATGGACGAAGTTGTTGAAGCGTTAATTGCAAATACAAAATTCGATTTGCCAGGAGAATTTTTAACAAAATGGATTCAGGTTTCTGCAGAAAATCCAATGACCGAAGACGAAGCAAAAGCAGAATACGAAAGAAGCGAAAAAGGATTGCGTTTTCAATTAATTGAAGGTAAAGTAAGAAAAGATCATAATATTCAAGTCTCTTTTGAAGAGTTGAAAGACCATTCAAAAAACATGATCAAAGCACAAATGGCACAATACGGTCAGATGGATCCTTCAGACGAAGAACTGGATTCAATTACAGCACGTATTATGCAGAACCAAGAAGAAGTTAAACGCCTTTCGGAACAGTTAAATTCTCAGAAATTATTGACATTCTTCAAAGAAAACACAAAATTGAAAGTAAAAGAGATTACTTACGACAAGTTTTTAAAGGAAGCATACAGTAAATAATTCAACAAGAAATTAATATCTTTAGGGTGTTGAATAAACAATATTCAACGCCTTTTTAATAAAATAAAATAGCATTTATGAACTACGGAAAAGAGTTTAAAAACTTCGCAATTAAAGATCAAGGAATTAACAGTATGTATTACGATAATATCGTGAGTAGTATGAATCCGATGGGTTTTACGCCAAATATTATTGAAGAACGCCAAATGAATGTGGTAGCAATGGATGTGTTTTCTCGTTTAATGATGGATCGTATTATTTTTTTAGGAACTGGAATTAGCGACCAGATTGCTAATATCGTTCAAGCACAATTATTGTTTTTAGAAAGTACAGATGCTACAAAAGATATACAGATATATATCAACTCTCCAGGAGGAGGCGTTTATGCAGGATTGGGGATTTACGATACCATGCAGTTTATAAAGCCTGATGTAGCAACTATTTGTACAGGTATGGCTGCCTCAATGGGAGCTGTTTTATTATGTGCAGGGGCTCCAGGGAAACGTAGTGCCTTAACACATTCTAGAGTGATGATACACCAACCCTTAGGAGGTGCTCAAGGACAAGCAAGTGATATTGAAATTACAACCCGAGAAATTCTTCAGCTAAAGAAAGAATTGTATGAAATCATAGCGAAACACTCGGGTCAGAAATACGACAAAGTATATGATGATTCTGATCGTGATTATTGGATGAAAGCTGATAAAGCATTAGAATACGGAATGATTGATGAAATATTAGTTAGAAAATAAGAAAGACTTTATTTAAGAACCTATTTAAAGCTCTCTTTAGGGTTGGTGTAAAATATCCAAACCTATAAAGTGAAAATTAAGAAAAGGATTATGGCAAAAGAAGAATTAGAATGTTCGTTTTGTGGTCGTAAAAAACCAGATACCAATTTATTAATTGCAGGATTAGATGCACATATTTGTGATCGCTGTATTGAACAAGCACACGGTATTGTTTCTGAAGAAGCAATGGATTCGGGTAATAGCGATTTAACAGAAGAGTTAATGCTAAAAAAACCAAGAGTAATCAAGGCTTTTTTAGATGAATATATTATTGGTCAGGATTATTCAAAAAAAATCTTGTCGGTTGCGGTGTATAATCATTATAAAAGATTATTGCAAAAAGACACCGGCGATGATGTTGAAATTGAAAAATCTAATATCATCATAGTTGGAGAAACCGGAACAGGAAAAACATTATTGGCAAAAACTATTGCTAGAATGTTAAATGTTCCATTAGCGATTGTTGATGCTACCGTTTTAACTGAAGCAGGATATGTAGGCGAAGATGTAGAAAGTATTTTAACTCGTTTACTTCAAGCTGCCGATTATAATGTAGAAAAAGCCCAACACGGAATTGTATTTATAGACGAAATAGATAAAATTGCTCGTAAGGGTGATAACCCTTCTATTACTCGTGATGTAAGTGGTGAAGGAGTACAACAAGCATTATTAAAATTATTAGAAGGAACCGTTGTAAACGTTCCGCCAAAGGGAGGACGTAAACATCCAGACCAAAAATTTATCGAAGTCAATACCGAAAATATTCTGTTTATAGCTGGCGGAGCTTTTAGCGGAATTGAAAAGAAAATATCAAAACGACTTAATCTTCAGGAGGTTGGATTTAGTGCTTCTATGAATGAAGACGTGGTTGATCGAGATAATTTATTGAAATATATTAATCCGAAGGATTTAAAAGATTTCGGATTAATTCCTGAGATTATTGGACGACTTCCAGTATTAACTTATATGAATCCTTTGGATGAGAAAACTCTAAGAGCTATTTTAACCGAACCTAAAAATGCTATTATCAAACAATATCAAAAACTGTTTGAAATGGATGGTATAAAGTTCACAATAAATGAAAAAGCATTAGCGTTTATTGTTAAAAGAGCAGTAGAATATAAATTAGGAGCTCGTGGATTACGTTCACTTTGCGAAGCGGTACTTACCGATGCTATGTTTGAAATGCCAGATGGAGATCAAAAAACTTTAGTAATAACTAGAGATTATGTGGAGGATAAGCTTAACAAATCGACTATTAAGAAACTAAAAGCGGTTTCATAATAGTTTTATTATACAAAAAAATGCCTTTAGGTTTTAGAAACTTAAAGGCATTTTTAATATAATTCAAATATAAAAATGGTTAGGGTAAAGCAATTAAAGTCTTGCTTTTTTTATGAAGAATTTTATGCTTCATTAATTCTTTTTTGTTTTTTAATGTATAGCCTGCAACTTCGTTATTAGCATCTGCTTTTATAGAAGCCCCAGCTCCGCAAGATGATAATGAAACTATAAAACATATAGTTATTGCTATGTAAATAAATTTTTTCATGTGAGGTTATTAATTCATTACTACAGTACAAACTTATAAAGTACGAAAAGGACTACCAAAAGTTTTAGTTGTAATAGGGTAAATACTCGTTGAAAAGCATAAATTTTCAATTAAAACTTTCAGAAAAAATGCACAAATCACTTAACCGATTAAAAGAGTTTTTGAACGATGCTTTTTTGAAGTATATTTATGGTTGGTAATTAATATATGAGGATAAAGCAATATTTTCGTTCAACGACATTAAATATTGTCATACTCATATCGTAGGAAAATACATACAAATTAATTAAAATACCATTTTATTGATTTTCGTCTAATAATTCTTCTATAAATTCTCGGGAGTTGGAAAGTCTTGGGATTTTATGTTGCCCTCCTAATTTATCATTCTTTTTAAGCCAATCTTTAAACAAATTTTTTCGCGCTATATGGATCGTTGGAAAATTTAATGTCGTATTGCGAAATCGTTTGGCTTCATAATCACTATTTGCTTCTTGTAAAAACGCGTCCAGTAATTGTTTAAAGGTATTAATATCGTCAGGTTGTTTTTTAAATTCAATAATCCATTCGTGAGCGCCTTTTTCTTTCCCTTCCATAAATATAGGGCCGGCGGTATAATCTACAATTTCAGAATGGGTTAGTTTGGAAGCTTTCCGAAGTGCCATTTCAGCATTTTCAATAATCAATTCTTCTCCAAATACATTAATATGATGTTTGGTTCTTCCCGTTACTTTTATTCGGTAAGGATTAATAGAGGTAAAACGAACGGTATCTCCAATTTTATAACGCCACAACCCAGCATTGGTGGTAATGACAATTGCGTAGTTTTTTCCTAATTCAACTTCACCTAAAGGAATTATTTTCTCTTCGGAAGTATCATAGGTTTCCATTGGAATGAATTCATAGAAAATCCCATAATCCAACATCAATAGTAATTCTTTACTTGTATTTCTATCTTGAATAGCAAAAAATCCTTCGGAAGCATTATAGATTTCATAATATCTAAAATTATTATTTGGCAATAATTTTTTATACTGCTCTATATAAGGATCAAAACTTACGCCTCCGTGAAAATAAACTTCAAGGTTGGGCCAAACATCAAATAGATTGTCTTTTCCAGTAGTCTCGATTACATTATTAAGTAAAACCAATAACCACGAAGGAACTCCTAAAAGACTCGTTACGTTTTCATTTCTAGTTTCATCGACAATGGCCTGCATTTTATATTCCCAATCCGCCATTAACGAGACTTCATTACTCGGGGTACTACTATATTCTGCCCAAAAAGGCATGTTGTCGATTAGAATTGCCGAAAGATCTCCGAATACCGTTCCATTTTGTTCGTATAGTTCTTTGCTTCCGCCGAGACGCAAACTTTTTCCTAAAAATAATTCGGATTCTGGATTATTGTTGAGGTATAAACACAGTAAATCCTTACTTGCTGCATAATGACATTCTTCTAAAGACTCTTCACTAACTGGTAAAAATTTACTTTTTGCATTGGTTGTTCCGCTTGATTTTGCAAACCATTTTATGGGTGTAGGCCAAAAGATATTGCTTTCTCCTTTTCGGGCACGTTCATAAGCAACTTCATTGTCTTCGTAAGTGGTCACTGGAACTCTATCTGTAAAATCTTGATAGTTTTTAATACTATTAAAGTCGTACTGATTCCCTATTTCAGTAAAACGTGCTTTGTTAATTAACCCTTTTAACAATTCTTCCTGAACATCAATGGGATATTTTAAGAATAAATCTATTTGATGAATTCTCTTTTTTAAAAACCAAGTGGCAATGGAATTTACTATTGGTATCGGCATATTTTACTTGTATCTTTATGCAATAAAAATAGTCAATTTATTTATATGAAACGAGCAAGATATAATTTAATACACTCAAAGGAACGACTATTAGTGAATCTACCTACGGAATATACAGGCAGGATATGCTTTATTTAATTAATTAGCAAAGTCTTATGAACTACCACGGAGTACTCAGAAAAATGCAAACCGAAATAGGTTCGCCCATTCAATATTACATGATATTTAAGGATGATTTCTTGAATGTCAATCAATTGCTAAACAAAAAAATTTCCATTTCTTTTGATGGTTATCAGTGTTTAAACTGTGAAAAAGCAAAAAAAATCTACCGACAAGGTTTTTGTTATGATTGTTTTTATGAAATCCCTCAAGCAGCCGAATGGATTATTCGTCCAGAACTTAGCAAAGCACATCTAAATATTGAAGATCGCGATTTGGAATATGAAAAAGCAGTACAGTTAAAGCCACACATCGTTTATTTAGCAAATAGCAGTGATGTAAAAGTGGGAGTAACTCGTAAAACTCAAATTCCAACACGCTGGATAGATCAAGGAGCTCATGAAGCCATTGAAATTGTAGAAGTTCCCAACCGTTATTTAGCAGGAATTACTGAGGTCGCCTTAAAAAAATATGTAGGCGATAAAACCAATTGGCGAACGATGTTAAAAAACGAAATTAAAGATGAAAATTTAGTAGAATGGCGAGATAAACTAAAACAATATATTCCAGAGGAAGCCAAAGAATATTTTATTGAAAACAACAAGGAAACCCATATGGATTTTCCAGTTTTACAGTATCCTAAAAAGCTCAAAAGTTTAAATATAGCTAAGACTTTAAATTATGAAGGAGTATTAAAAGGTATTAAAGGGCAATACTTAATTTTTGAAGACGATACTGTTTTTAATGTGCGAAGTAATGAAGGTTTTGTGGTGAATATTAGGGTTAATTAATCATTTTTTAAATCTTTTCCAAAGTTTAAATCTTTGGAAAAGTTGAGTGCAAAAACTACAAGATTAGTATCTTCCAGTTCTATAAAAGAAACTATCAATTATTTTTTAAATTTATTGTAATCTATAAGATCCGCGTCTTCCGTGTTCTATAAGTATTTATAAACACATTTTTAAATATTCTTTGTAAAATAACATCTAAATATTATTGATATAAACCATAACAGAAAGCCATAATTTCTTAAATTCGCTTTCCAATATAAATCAAGATTTCATCAAACAAAAACACAAAATACACCTTTCTTTAGGAAGCAATTTAGGTAATAAATTTGAATATCTTCAAAGTGCAGTAACTGCCATTTTTGAAGATTTAGGATCTATACTTAAAATATCACCTGTTTACCAAACTCCTGCAATGGGTTTTGAAGGTGATGATTTTTTAAATTGTGTGGTATTAGTGGAGAGTAATTATTCTGTTGAAAAAACATTAGAAACCATCCTCTCCATAGAAAAAAAGTTGGGAAGAATCCGATCTGAAAAAGAAGGGCATGCTTCACGTCCTATCGATATTGATATCTTGTTTTATAACGATGAAATTATAAAAACTAAAACCTTAGAAGTTCCACACCCAAGATTACAAAACAGAAAGTTTGTATTGCAACCATTGGTGGATATTTCTCCAGATTTTCAACATCCAAAATTTCAAAAAAGTTTAGGAGAATTATTAGAAGAAACCAACGATAAAAGTGAATTAATAAAGCAGTCCAAATGGCTTCGGAATCCTATTTTAGACTACGATATTTCAAAATATAGATATATTGCCATTGAAGGAAATATTGGTGCGGGAAAAACAAGTTTAGCTTCACAGATTGCATCAGATTTTAACTCAAAATTAGTATTAGAACGTTTTAAGGAAAATCCGTTTTTACCCAAATTTTATGAAGAGCCAGATCGTTTTGCTTTCCCCTTAGAGATGTCTTTTTTAGCAGATCGCTACCAACAACTGTTAGACGATTTAACTCAATACGACCTATTTAAAGAAAACGTTATTAGCGATTATGACGCTTATAAATCACTAATTTTTGCAAATATTACCCTTCAAAAAGAAGAATATACCTTGTATAGAAAACTCTTTTATTTAATGCACAAAGAGCTTCCAAGCCCAGATATGTATATTTATTTATACCAAAACACAGAGCGATTGTTAGAAAACATTAAAAATAGAGGACGTGATTTTGAGCAAAAAATAGAAGCCGAATATCTTCAGAAAATTAATAATGGATATATGGAGTTTATTAGAAACCAACAAAACGATAAAATTAAAATAATCGATATTTCTGAACTAGATTTTGTAAACAACAGGAAAGACTATGTTTTAATTTTAAAGAACGTTCTTGGTTTTTAGTGAATCAGATTCAGTAGGCAGTAATCAGTGAAAATACGTAGTATCCATGTCATCCGTGTTTCTGTTTTCTCACTCTTCACTTTTCACTCGCATCCCAGCTTCACAAACAAATCCCAAACCACCACACCGCAACTCACCGAAATATTAAGGGAGTGTTTTGTGCCAAATTGAGGAATCTCTATCACCGAATCACTAGCTGAAACTACTTCTTGTTGAACCCCTTTTACTTCATTCCCGAAGATAATAGCATAGGCTTTGTTAGTTGAGGTTGTAAACTTTTCTAGAGAAATAGAATCTTCTGCTTGTTCAATACTGGCAATATGAACGTTTTCTGCTTTCAGTTTTTTAACTAAATCGATGGTGTTCTCAACATACTCCCAATTCACACTGTCGGTGGCACCTAAAGCTGTTTTATGAATGTCTTTATGAGGTGGTTTTGCTGTGATCCCGCAGAGGTATATTTTCTGAATTAGAAAAGCATCGGCAGTACGAAAAACAGACCCGATATTGTTGAGGCTTCTAATATTATCGAGGATAATTATTAAAGGAGTTTTTTTGGAAGCTTTAAAACCTTCCGTATTTTTTCTAACTAATTCTTTGTTTTTTAGTTTTCTGTTTTTCATATTACAAAAGTAAATGTTTAATTTCAAAAAACTCTGTGTAGCTCTGTGCTTCTTTGTGTATCTCTGTGGAATAATTTTTTCTAATTAATATTGTTGATAAAAGTTATTAATTCAGAGACTTTGTATTTTAAATAAAAAGAGGAATTGGTTACTTTAGCCTATTCAGTAAAAAACAATTATGGCAAAGAAAGTAACCCCTTTAATGAAACAATACAATAGCATCAAGGCTAAATATCCCGATGCCTTATTGTTATTTCGAGTGGGCGATTTTTACGAAACCTTTGGTGAAGACGCGATTAAAGCAGCTGGGATTTTAAACATTACGCTAACCGCTAGAAACAATGGTGGTAATGGAGAAAAAATTGAGTTAGCTGGTTTTCCGCATCATTCTTTAAATACTTATTTGCCAAAATTGGTGATGGCAGGTTGCCGTGTTGCAATTTGTGATCAGTTAGAAGACCCTAAACAAACCAAGACTATTGTAAAACGAGGTGTTACAGAATTGGTGACACCAGGCGTAGCTTTAATCGATGATATTCTTCAGTCAAAATCTAATAATTTTTTAGCTGCAATTCATTTTGGTTCTACTTCAAAAAAGGAAGAAATTGGCGTTTCTTTCTTGGACATTTCTACAGGTGAATTTTTAGTCTCGCAAGGTTCTGCGGAATATATTGATAAATTACTTCAGAATTTTAGCCCTTCGGAAGTGTTATTCTCTAAGCAAAAAAGAAAATTATTTTCTGAAACCTTTGGTGATAATTTTCATGTTTTTCATTTAGAAGATTGGGTGTTTCAGACCGATTATGCTACCGAAACTTTAAACAATCATTTTAAAACTACGTCGCTAAAAGGTTTTGGGATTGAGCATTTATCTTCAGGAATTATAGCTGCAGGAGCGGCACTTCATTATCTAGGCGAAACTCGCCACGACAAACTTCAGCACATTGCAAAAATTTCTCGTATTGCCGAAAATGAATATGTGTGGATGGATCGATTTACGATGGGAAATTTAGAATTGTATAATTCATCTTCGCAAAATGCGGTCACTTTATTAGACGTTATCGATAAAACGATTTCTCCAATGGGAGGGCGTTTGTTAAAACGTTGGATAACCCTTCCTTTAAAAAATAAAGACAAAATAATAAGCCGTCACGAAGTGGTGAGTTATTTGTTGGAAAACCCTTCTGTTTTAGAGAATATTCAGCAACATATCAAACGAATTGGTGACATCGAACGGTTGATTTCTAAAGTTGCTACCGGAAAAGTGAGTCCGAGAGAAGTAATTCAGCTTAAAAATTCCTTGGAAGCCATTATTCCTATTAAGGCTCAAGCACAACAAGCCGACAACGAATCTATTAAAATTATAGGGGAACAATTACAAGATTGCGACTTGCTTCGGGGAAAAATTAAAGCGACTTTAAATGAAGAAGCTCCTGTTAATATTCAGAAAGGAAATGCTATTGCAGCAGGAGTTTCGGAAGAATTGGACGAACTCAGAAGCATCGCAAAAGGAGGAAAGGATTACTTAAATGAAATGTTGGAACGGGAAACCGAACGCACAGGAATCACCTCATTAAAAATAGCATCAAATAATGTTTTTGGTTACTATATTGAAGTGCGTAATAGGTACAAAGATCAGGTTCCTGAAGAATGGATTCGTAAACAAACCTTGGTAAATGCAGAACGATACATTACGGAAGAATTAAAAGAATACGAAACAAAAATTCTTGGAGCTGAAGAAAAAATAGGAATTTTAGAGCAAGAAATATTCAGTAAGCTAATTGAATGGATGCTTCAGTTTATCGGGCAAGTTCAACAAAACGCACGACTCATTGGTGAGTTGGATTGCCTGTGTTCCTTCGCTTCAAATGCAAAAGAATCTAATTACTCACGTCCGTTATTGGACGATACTTTCGAAATTGATATTAAAGAAGGAAGGCATCCAGTTATCGAAAAACAATTGCCGCCAGACCAGCCCTTTATTGCCAACGATGTCTATTTGGACAAGGAAATGCAGCAGATTATTATGATTACGGGACCAAATATGAGTGGTAAATCTGCTATACTCAGGCAAACAGCACTTATTGTTTTATTGGCACAAATAGGAAGTTTTGTGCCTGCTAAAGCGGCAAGGTTAGGAGTTGTAGATAAAATTTTCACCAGAGTGGGAGCGAGTGATAATATCTCGATGGGCGAATCTACTTTTATGGTAGAAATGAATGAAACGGCTAGTATTTTAAATAATATTTCTGATAGAAGTTTGGTGATTTTAGATGAAATAGGAAGAGGAACGAGTACCTACGATGGCATTTCTATCGCTTGGGCAATTAGCGAATATTTACACGAACATCCCTCGAAAGCAAAAACATTATTCGCGACGCATTATCACGAACTTAACGAAATGACAGAAACTTTTGATCGGATTAAAAACTACAATGTTTCGGTAAAAGAATTAAAAGACAATGTGCTTTTTCTTCGGAAGTTGGTGCCGGGAGGTTCACATCACAGCTTCGGAATTCACGTAGCAAAAATGGCAGGAATGCCTCAGGCTGTTTTAGATCGTGCCAATAAGATTCTGAAACGTTTGGAAAAATCCCATTCTTCAGAAGAGCTCACCGAAGAGATGAAAGCCATCGCAAAAGACGAAATGCAACTCAGTTTCTTTCAGCTGGACGATCCGCTTTTAGAAGGAATAAAAGAAGAAATATTAGATTTGGATATCGATACTTTAACTCCTGTGGAAGCCTTGATGAAATTAAATGAAATAAAAAGAATGCTTCAGCCAAAAGCGAAATTTAAAAGTAAATAGATTAATGAAAAAAATATTTACAATTGCCTTCATCATTATAAGCACCATATCTTATTCTCAAAAAGGAAAAATTTTAGAAGGAAGGTTTAAGAATTTAAAAGGGATTAGAGAGTATGATTTAGTTTTTGATTATTCAGATTTACAAGTAAATGATTTTAATTCTGAAGAAGAATTTCTTGAAGACAAAGTAAATAAAAGAGAAAAGAAAGAAGTTGGACTAGTGTCAAGACAATCATTAATTGACGGATAAAGTCTTTTCAGTTTTATTCGAGAATTTTCAGTTG
>CAZIMW010000007.1:0-30852 GCA_964540425.1 uncultured Flavobacterium sp. | reverse complement strand
GGCAGGAATCTCATGAAATGAAGAATAAATTAAAAAAGATACCCGTCTTCACGGGCAATATATGGAAGCATACATCATAGACGGAATAAGAACACCAATAGGAAACTATAAAGGAACATTAAGCACCATTCGTACTGACGATTTGGGAGCAATAGTGATTTCAGAAATAGTAAAAAGAAACCCAAACATACCAAAAGAAGCTTTTGACGATGTAATAATAGGTTGTGCCAATCAAGCAGGTGAGGATAATCGTAATGTGGCAAGAATGTCGCTGTTATTAGCGGGACTTCCATTTACGGTTCCAGGCGAAACGGTGAATCGTCTTTGTAGTAGTGGGCTTTCAGCAATCATACACGCAAATAGAGCGATAAAAGCTGGTGATGGCGATTTGTTTATTGCTGGAGGAGTGGAGAATATGACGCGTGGACCATTCGTAATGTCAAAACCATCTTCTGCTTTCGGAAATGACTCAAAAATGTACGATTCTAGTTTCGGATGGCGTTTTGTAAATAAGAAAATGGAAGTACTTTACGGGACTGAAGGAATGGGAAATACAGCCGAAAACCTTGTTGAAAAGTACAATATTGCTCGCGAAGATCAAGATGAATTTGCATATTGGAGTCAGATGAAGGCAACTAAAGCACAACAAAACGGAAGGTTGGCAAAGGAAATTGTTTCAGTAGAGATTCCACAACGGAAAAAAGATCCCATCATATTTAAAGATGATGAGTTTATAAAACCGAATTCTTCCAAAGAAATATTAGCAAAATTACGACCTGCTTTTAAAAAAGAAGGAGGAAGTGTCACTGCAGGAAATGCATCAGGTTTAAATGATGGAGCGGCAGCCACAATTATTGCTTCCGAAGCAGCGGTAAAAAAATACAATTTAAAACCAATGGCAAGAATTGTAAGCTCTGCTGTGGTTGGTGTAGAACCAAGAATTATGGGAATTGGTCCCGTAAAAGCAAGTAATAAAGCATTGGAAAAAGCAGGATTAACCATGGACGATATGGATATTATCGAACTTAACGAAGCTTTTGCATCACAGGCTTTGGCCTGTATTCGAGAATGGGGATTAGAAGATAATGATCCAAGAATAAATCCAAATGGTGGCGGAATTGCCATCGGACATCCATTAGGAATGACAGGAACTAGAATCACCTATTCTGCAGCTTTGGAATTGCAAGAAACTGGAAAAAGATATGCGTTGGTTACGATGTGTATTGGAGTTGGTCAGGGTTATGCGGCTATTATTGAACGAATTCCTACGTAGGGGCGTTTCGTGAAACGCCCACATGCGTGAAAGGAATATAGAATATCGAACTGATTAATTTTGAATAATGAAGTTTAACATAATAGGTCAATGAAAATTTGTATAATGTTTAATGTTTAAAATAAATGTCGAATTTAGTTCGGCACAAAACTTCGACATTCAGCGTTCTGTATTCGATATTCGATATTCAGAAAACAAATTGTAACGATTCATGAATCGCCCAAATAAAATTAGAGATTAAAAGGAATGAATAAAATTAACAAAACTGGAATAATTCTTTATGTAAATGAATACAATAAATGTATTTCGTTTTACAAGGACATTCTTGAATTGGAGATTTTATTTAATACTAATAATTTGACTTGTTTTAACTTCTTCGGAAGTTATTTAATGATTGAAAAAGAAGACCGAAATGAATATTTAGTAAGTAAAGAAGATAAAAAGAATCATAGTTGTTTACGATTAAACATTCAGAATGTAAAAGAAGCTTCAGATAAGTTGAAGAATAAAAATATTGAAGTAGATTATCAAGAACACGATTGGGGAACTGTTGCAAAATTTAAAGATCCCGATGGTAATTTAATAGCATTTAAAGATTCTGAAAAATTTGATAAACAAATTGGAACGTTTCGTGAATCGCCAAATACATAAAAATTCGTGAATCGCTACATTGAATTGCGATAATTAAAAATATAAATAAATATTTATTATATTTACAAAATATAAATATATTATGACAACATTTACATCTTCTTTACCAGATAATTTGCTGAAAAAATTGGCAGATACTGCTGAACAATATGGTTTGGCAAAAAATAAAATTATTGAAAAAGCTTTAAGTATTTATTTAGATGAGCTTAAACGAGCCAGATATATTAAGTCGTATCAGCAGGCAGCGAAAGATGAAGAAATTTTAGCAATGGCAGAAGAAGGTGTTGCAGATTATTTTAAGCAATTAAATGAATTAGATAATAAATGAAACGAGTATTTCAAGAAGTTTATTACATAATAAAAAGAGTTTATAGAGAACAACATGTGACCGATTTATTAAATATTATAAACACATGAAACAAGGCGAAATTTGGAATGTTTATTTTGATCCTGTAAAAGGAAGTGAACAAGGAGGAAATAGACCCGCAGTTATTGTTAGTGGAAACACATTAAATAAGTATTTGAATATTGTAATTGTTTGCCCAATAACGACTTCAATTAAAAATTATGAAGGGAATCCAATTTTAAAACCTAGTAATAAAAATGGATTAAATAAGGTTTCGGAAATTATTGTGTTCCACATTCGTTCTATTTCAAAAGAAAGATTTAAAAAGAAACTGGGTGTTGTTTTAGAAGAGGAATTAGATACAATTAAGAAAACATTGGATGATATTTTAAGATATTAAACCTACATAGAGGCATTTCGTGAAACACCTCTAAAAGAAATAAAAGTCTAATTAAAAAGATACCCGCCTTCGCGGGCAATAGTATGAAAAAACTAGAAAGTTACATTAACGGACAATGGTTGTCAGGAAACGGAGAAGGCGTACCTATGCACGATGCCGTTACAGGAGAAGTTGTTGCTCTATCGGACACTTCAGGATTTGATTTTTCTGAAGTCTTACACTACGGAAGAACAAAAGGAGAAGCATTACGAAAAATGACGTTTCAAGAAAGAGGAAATATGCTAAAAAAATTAGCCTTTTACCTTATTAAAAAGAAACAACATTTTTACGACATAAGTTATAGAACAGGCGCAACTAAAGTAGATAGTTGGATAGATATTGAAGGAGGTTTCGGAAACCTTTTTGCCAACGCTTCCCTTCGAAAATTATTTCCAAATCAGCCCTATCATGTTGAGGGTGACCCTATCGATTTATCAAAAGGTGGCCGTTTTATGGCACATCACATTTTAGTTCCAAAAAGGGGAGTTGCAATTCATATAAACGCCTTTAATTTTCCAGTTTGGGGAATGCTTGAGAAATGTGCTGTTAACTGGATGGCGGGAGTTCCTGCTGTGGTTAAACCAGCAACAAATACCTCATTTTTAACCGAAGCTGTAGTACGAGAAATAATCGCTTCAGGTATTTTACCAGAAGGATCTTTACAGTTAATTTCTGGTTCAGCAAGAAGTATTTTAGATTCGGTAGAATCGCAAGATGTTGTAACATTTACAGGTTCCGCAACTGTTGGTAGAATGCTAAAAGCACATCCTAGAATTATTAACGAATCCGTTCCCTTTAATATGGAAGCAGATTCGTTAAACGCTTGTGTTTTGGGTGAAGATGCTGTTCCAGGCACCCCAGAATTCGATATTTTCATTAAAGAAGTTCGTAAAGAAATGACCGTAAAATGCGGTCAGAAATGTACCGCAATTCGCAGAATTATAGTTCCCGAAAATGTAATTGAAGATGTTCAAATTGCCATCGGATTGCAATTAGACAAAGTAACTATTGGAGACCCAAGATTAAAAGAAGTGAGAATGGGAGCCTTGGTAAGTAAAGACCAAGTAGAAGAGGTAAAAGAACGTGTAGCTGAATTAACAAAAACTGCTAAAATAGTTTATGGAAATTTAGATGAAGTCAATGTTATTGGAGCATCTTCAAAAGAAGGTGCATTTTTAGCTCCAATATTATTAAGAGAAGACCATCCGTTTACCAATACTGGGATTCACGAAATTGAAGCTTTCGGACCCGTAAGTACCATGATGCCCTATAAAACACTAGATGAAGCTATTCATTTAGCACATTTAGGAAAAGGTTCGTTGGTTTCTTCTATAGTTACCAATGACGATAAGGTTGCAAAAAAATATGTAATTGAAGCTGCGACACATCACGGGCGTATTTTAGTGTTAAACAGAGAGAATGCAAAAGAAAGTACCGGTCACGGTTCGCCATTACCAGCTTTGGTTCACGGTGGTCCAGGACGTGCTGGTGGTGGAGAAGAAATGGGAGGAATACGAGGTATAAAACATTATTTACAACGCTGTGCTGTCCAAGGAACTCCAACTACTTTAACTGAAATTACAGGAATTTACCAACCAAAATCAGCTTATAAAGAAACGGAGAAACATCCATTTTCATACCATTGGGAAGATATAAAAGTAGGAATGTCTATGAAAACTCATAAACGAACGGTAACGGATACGGATATAATAAATTTCTCCAATCTAACTTGGGATAATTTTTATGCTCATACAGATATCACCTCTCTTGACGGAAGTATTTTTGAAAAAAGAACTGCTCACGGCTACTTTATTTTAGCTGCTGCGGCTGGACTTTTTGTATATCCAAATAAAGGACCCGTAGCCGCCAATTACGGTTTGGAAGATTGCCGTTTTATACGTCCTATTTACCATAACGATACGATTTATGTGCGATTAACTTGTAAGCAAAAAGTAGATCGAGATCAAAGAGGAAAAGAATTGCCAAGTGGAATTGTAAAATGGTATGCCGAAATATTTGATGCAGAAGATGAATTGGTAGCAATTGCAACAGTACTCACGATGGTTCAGAAAAAGCAAACGGTGTTTGTTGAAATGACTTCTGAAAAAATTCAAGAAGGTTTAGATAAATTGAAGGAAGACTCTAAACCAAAATGGGGAATTATGTCGCCTCAAAATATGATAGAACATTTAGAAATGGCTTACAGAATTGCATCAGGTGAAATTCAAGATTTTGAAATTGCAACACCTGAAAAATATATTGAAAAAGTTCAGGAAATGCTATACAATTATGAGCCAATGGCACCAGGATATGATTTCCCACTTCATAAAAAAGGAGAAGTAGAAGATTTAAAACACGAAAATTTGCAAGTTGCAAAACTAAAAATGTTAGAAGCAAGAGAGCAATATCTAGCCTTTTTCAAAGAAAATCCGAAAGCAATATTAAAAAATGTAGTCTTCGGGGATTTAGAAAAATTTGATTGGTATTTGTTGGAACGGAAACATTTGAATCATCATTTTAAACAGTTTGGATTATTATAAAACAAAGACCTCACAGGTTTTAAAAACCTGTGAGGTCTAATATCATTTAAATATGCTTAAACCTTACGTAAAAAAAACAACAAACAAAGGAGTCTCAATCATCGAGTTTTTCCATCCAGCGCACAACAGTTTGCCAGGTAATATTCTAGCTGAATTAGTTGATAATATAAACCAAGCTGGAAAGAACGAAGAAGTAAAAGTCATCATTTTAAAAAGTGGAGGAGAACGTACTTTTTGTGCAGGAGCCAGCTTTGAAGAACTTATCAATATCAATGATGCCGAAACCGGAAAAAAATTCTTTTCAGGTTTTGCAAATGTGGTAAATGCGATGCGAAAATGTCCGAAGTTTATTATAGGAAGAATACAAGGAAAAACCGTAGGCGGTGGAGTAGGTATTGCATCGGCAACCGATTATTGTATGGCAACTAAGTTTGCTTCCATTAAATTAAGTGAATTAAATGTGGGTATTGGACCTTTTGTGGTTGGACCCGCTGTAGAAAGAAAATTAGGGTTAAGCGGAATGTCACAAATAGCTATCGATGCTAATACTTTTTATTCGGCAGAATGGGCAATGCAAAAAGGATTATACGCTCAAGTTTTTGAAACGGTTGAAGAATTAGATATTGAAGTTCAGAAATTTGCAGAAAACTTATGCAATTACAATCCAGAGGCGATGAAAGAAATGAAAAAAGTAATTTGGAGCGGCACAGAAAACTGGGATGAATTATTAGCTGAAAGAGCAGCGATTAGTGGTCGATTGGTACTTTCAGAATTTACAAAGAAAACATTGAAAAAGTTTAAATAATCCAAACCTAACAGGTTTTCAAAACTTGTTAGGTTTATGAAGGGAATTAAAATGATATACTCATTCAAAGGACACATACCCGTAGTACACAAAAGCAGTTTTGTACATCCGTTGGCAGCAGTTACCGGCAATGTAATAATTGGTGAAAATTGCTACATCGGTCCCGGAGCAGTAATTCGAGGTGATTGGGGTGAGATTATTTTAGAAGACGGAGTAAATTTGCAAGAAAACTGTACGGTACATATGTTTCCTGGAAAGAGTATCGTATTAAAAGAAGGTGCCCATGTTGGTCACGGAGCAATTATTCACGGAGCAAATCTGGGTCGAAATTGTTTAATAGGAATGAATTCTGTAATCATGGATGATGCCGAAATAGGAGAGGAATGTATCGTAGGCGCTATGGCATTTGTAAAAGCAGAAACCATTTTTGAAAGAAGAAAATTAATAGTTGGAAATCCTGCAAAAGCAATCAAAGATGTTTCAGATGAAATGATTGCGTGGAAAACAGCAGGAACTAAATTATATCAACAATTACCAGCAGATTGTCACGAAAGTTTACGGGCGGTAGAGGCGCTTCGCGAAGTGCCTAAAAACAGACCGGTACAAGAAGATTTTTATAAAACATTACAAGAGTTTAAAAAGAAATAAAAAAAGACCTAACAGGTTTTCAAAACCTGTTAGGTCTGAGAAAAAATAAATAAAATGTCATTCAGAGCGAAAGCGAAGAATCTTTAAAAAGATTGCCACGTCGTACCCTCCTCGCAATGACAAAGAAAAATAAACAGAATGTCCCAGTACGAATTCAAAATGCCAAAACTAGGTGAAAGCATCACCGAAGCAGCCATCATCAAATGGTTTAAAAATGTAGGTGATCCAATTGAGGAAGACGAAATTCTATTAGAAGTCGCTACAGACAAAGTAGATTCTGAAGTTCCATCATTGGTAACAGGTGTTGTTTCAGAAATTTTGTATAAACAAAACGATGTTATAAAAATTGGAGAAACCATTGCGATTATAAAAACAGATGGGAAAGCTTCTACAAAAAAGAGTTCTAATGTCATTTCGAGCGCAGTCGAGAAACCAATAAAACGAAAATCGTCTTCAAAAAATCCTTATAAAAAGAATACAGCTTCAAATAAAAACACCGCTTTTAAAGTAGAAAATTCAAATTTATTCTTTTCACCCTTAATAATAAGTATTGCTAAAGAACAACATATAAGTTTTGAAGAGCTAGCTAGAATTCCGGTTTCAGGAAATGAGAATCGCCTTCGGAAAAGTGATTTGATGAATTATATAGAAGAAGGTCGTCCATTTAAATTCGCACAACCTGTTATTGGAAAAAGCGGATTTCAAGTTCCAGATTTAAAATTTGATAAAGGTACCGGGAAGATTGTTGAGATGGATCGTATGCGACAAATGATTGCAGACCGCATGGTTTTTAGCAAACACACATCACCTCACGTAACTGCTTATGTGGAAGCGGATTTGACAGATATGGTTGAATGGCGAAATAAAATGAAGATTCCATTTTTAGAAAAATATCAGGAAAAATTAACATTTACACCACTTTTTATTGAAGCAGTTGCTAATGCAATTGTGGATTTTCCGATGATAAACTCATCATTAGATGGGAGAAATATTATAGTAAAAGAAAATATTAATATAGGAATGGCTGCTGCCTTACCTTCCGGAAATTTAATTGTTCCTGTAGTAAAGAATGCAGATAAAAAGAATTTGGTTGAACTTGCAATCGATATTAATTCGCTAGCTATTAAAGCAAGAGAAAACAAGTTAAAGGCAGATGATTTGAGTGGTAGTACTTTTACTATTTCCAATGTTGGAACTTTTGGTTCTGTAATGGGAACACCTATAATCAATCAGCCAGAAGCTGCGATTTTAGCAACAGGGATTATTAAAAAACGCGCTGAGGTAATCGAAAAACCAGAAGGAGATTCAATTGAAATAAGAAGTATGATGTATTTGTCACTTTCCTTTGATCATAGGATTGTGGACGGGTTTTTAGCAGGTTCTTTTTTAAAGAGAATCGCAGATTATATGGAAAAATTTGATGTAAAAAGAAAAATATAAACCTTTTGTCATCCTGAACTTGATTCAGGATTCACAATAAAAAATATAATTATAGATTATGGGTCAAGCCTAGAATGACAAGAACAATAAAAAATAATAAGTTATGGAACCAATAAAAATTACTAAAACAACACATTCAACATTAAGCGAATTGGACTTTGATAATATTCCTTTAGGGAAAATTTTCACAGACCATATGTTTATTTGTGATTACGAAAATGGAAATTGGAACAACCCAAGAATCGTCCCAATGCAAACCATTGCAACGCATCCAGCTACGATGGCATTGCATTATGGGCAAGCAATATTTGAAGGAATGAAAGCGACTTTAAATCCTGCTGGAGAACCTTTATTATTCAGACCTGATAAAAATGCAGCTCGTTTAAATACCAGTGCAGTTAGAATGGGAATGCCAGAATTACCTGAAGAAATTTTCGCTGAAGGATTAAAACAATTGGTAAGTTTAGACCGAGAATGGATTCCGAAGAAAAAAGGAAGCGCTATGTATTTACGTCCGTTTATGTATGCCGATGAACATTTTATAGGAATGCGAGCAGCAACTAGTTATAAGTTCATTATTATCTGTTCGCCAGCAGGTCCTTATTTTAGTGAGCGAATTAAATTATACGCAGAGAAAAAATTTATTCGTGCCGCTCACGGAGGTACAGGAGAAGCAAAGGCAGCAGGAAATTATGCAGCAGCAATTCTTCCAACCGAGAATGCCAAAGCAAAAGGTTACAACCAAATTTTATGGTTAGATGCAGCCGAACATAAATATATTGAGGAAGTAGGGACGATGAATATTTTCTTTAAAGTGGATGGAAAATTTATTACACCAAGACGTGACGGTTCTATATTAGACGGAATAACACGTATGAGTGTGATCGATTTATTACGCCATAAAGGGTTTGAAGTAACCGAACGTCCAATTACGTTAGATGAAATAAAAGAAGCTTCAGAAAACGGAAGTTTAGAAGAAGCTTTTGGTACAGGAACAGCGGTAGGAATTGCATACATTCAAGAAATAGGAACTGATGAAGGTACGATTCATGTTTCAGATGAAAGTCCGGTAGCTCAAGAGGTAAATGATACTTTAAATGCAATAAAAATAGGAGAATCTGAAGATGTTTTTGGTTGGATGATGCCTGTTTAAATTCCTGCGAAGGCAGGAATCTTATTGTTGTTAAGAATCATGTTGAAATAAAGTGATTTAGATAAGTTTTAAAAACATCCCCCTTAATCCCCCTTTGAAGGGGGAAATGATTATGGAAAATAAAATAAACAAAGCAACCCTAAAAAAAGCCTTCACAAACCTGTGTACTGCAAAGGCAATGACAGAATTGTACGAAGAAAACTTTAAAGAAGTTTCTAAGTATGTACACGCAACTTCTCGTGGTCACGAAGTAATACAAATTGCTTTAGGAATGCAATTATTACCACAAGATTATGCCTTTCCGTATTACCGTGATGATGCTATGTTATTGGCAATTGGGATAAAACCATATGAGTTAATGCTTCAGGTATTGGCAAAGAAAGACGATCCGTTTTCGGGAGGGAGAACCTATTATTCACATCCGAGTTTAAAGGACGATGATAAACCAAAAATACCACATCAAAGTTCGGCTACCGGAATGCAAACGATTCCTGCAACAGGAGTTGCTATGGGGATGCAGTATAAAGAATTGGTAGATTCGATATCTGATTCAAAAATATTTAATACGCTAGATAAAGAGCGTTCTATTACTGTTTGTTCACTAGGTGATGCTTCCGTTACCGAAGGGGAAATAGCAGAAGCCTTCCAGATGGCAGCCTTAAAACAACTTCCTATTTTATATTTAGTACAAGATAATGGATGGGATATTTCGGCAACGGCTGAAGAAACTAGAGCTCAAAATGCGTTTGAATACGCCAAAGGGTTTAAAGGTCTGGAAGCGGTTTCAATAGATGGAACTGACTTTGAAGAAAGTTATAAAACCCTTCAGAAAATTATAAAAACTATCAGAACTGAACGAAGACCCTTCTTAGTTCACGCAAGAGTTCCGTTGTTAAATCATCATACTTCAGGAGTTCGGATGGAATGGTATCGGGACGATTTGGAAGAGGCAAGAAGCAGAGATCCTTATCCTAAATTAAAAAGACTGTTATTGAATGTTGATTTTTCTTCCGAAGAAATTCAGAAAATAGAAGCATCGGCAGTCGAAACCGTAAAAAAGGCATTGATTAAAGCTTTAAAAGCGGAAGACCCAAAGCCAGAAGATTTATTTACTCACGATTTTGCACCCACACCAATCACCGAAGAAAAAGGAGAACGCAGTCCAGAAGGAGCTGATAAAGTGGTGATGGTAGATTGTGCTTTATTCGCTATAGAAGAGTTGATGAAAAAGCACAAAGAATGTTTGATGTACGGACAAGACGTAGGCGGAAGGTTAGGTGGTGTTTTTAGAGAAGCAGCAACTTTGGCACAGAAATTTGGAGACCATCGCGTTTTTAATACTGCTATACAAGAAGCATTTATCGTGGGAAGTACGGTAGGTATGAGTGCTGTGGGATTGAAACCAATTGTTGAGGTTCAATTTGCAGATTATATTTGGCCTGGTCTAAATCAATTGTTTACCGAGGTAAGTAGAAGCTGTTATTTGTCTAACGGAAAATGGCCAGTTTCTATGATATTGCGAGTTCCAATTGGAGCTTACGGTAGTGGCGGTCCTTATCATTCATCATCTGTAGAGAGTGTGGTTGCTAATATTCGAGGGATAAAAATTGCCTATCCGAGTAACGGAGCCGATTTAAAAGGTTTGATGAAAGCTGCTTATTACGATCCAAATCCGGTAGTGATTTTAGAACATAAAGGATTGTATTGGAGTAAAGTTCCGGGTACAAAAGGAGCAACTTCGGTAGAACCTGCAGAAGATTATATCTTGCCTTTCGGAAAAGCGTGGGTACTTCAAGAAATTTGGAAACAAGAGGAAGAAGAAACCCTGTCGATTATTACTTATGGTATGGGAGTACATTGGGCAATGAATGCTTCGGAAGAATTAAAAATGCAAGATAAAATTGAAATTGTCGATTTACGAACCCTTCATCCATTGGATTATAAAACCGTTTTTAATTCGGTTAGAAAATGCGGAAAGTGTTTGGTGGTGACTGAAGAACCTTCAGAAAATAGTTTTTCAAGAGCTTTGCAGGGAAGGATTCAAGAGGAATGTTTTAGAGATTTAGATGCGCCAGTTATGCTAATTGGTAGTGAGAATATGCCGGCTATTCCATTGAATTCAATATTGGAACAAACGATGATTCCTTCTACTGAAAAGGTGAAAGCTAAAATTTTGGAGGTTTTGGATTATTAGTAGTTTCATCAAACTATTTTAATCGAAACCAAGCTAGTTTTTAGGTGACGGAGCAGAATCATCCAAACTAAGTTGGAGCAAAATTATAAAAGAGCATTTGTAGTTATATTGTTTAGGGAAACCTTATTTGGCATTAATCCAGGTTTAGTAATTATAAGCTTGGTTACTATTCTTATTCTAATCGTTAAACACGTTTCTTAATTGATAAAAAAAACGTTCCATCAATCTAAGATCTTCAGTTATTATCTCAGCAGCACCTTTCATTTCTTGCTTAAAGAGGATTTCCTTGTCATAGGATGTTATTAATTTTGAAGGCAATGAAACATTGACAAGATAAAAACCTTCTGGATTTGGTATTTGAGAAATTGATTTTATTTTTCCTTTTAATGATCCATATTCTGTATCTGGATAATTTTCTAATTTAATGTTTACGGTTTGGCCAATTTTTATTTTACCTGAATTTTGAGCTGGTGTTTTTAGCTTTGCAATAAATTCTGAATTGTTTTCTGGTATTATTGTAAAGACTAAATCTCCTTGATTCACCGTTTGATTTTTGTTCCAAATATTTAAAAATGAAACTTTTCCATCAATATTTGTACTTAAAACATATTTTGTTTCCCAGTTTTTAATAGCTCTTTTTAATTGATTAAAAGATTGAATAACATTTTTTAAAAGACTAATTTCTTCTTTTGTTTGAGTTATTATTGTACCACTCGAGATGTTGTTTGCATTGCTTATTGCTTCTCTTAATTGAGAAATTGAAGTATCTATATTTGAGTAGCTTCTTTGAGTTTGAAGAAATGAAGATTGCTTTGTTTCATATTCTTGTAATGAAACTACTCCCTTTTCAAAAAGAATTTTATACCTATTGAGGTTTTTCTCTTGAAAATCTAATTCAGCTTTACTTATTTTTTTTTGTGATTTAAGTGACTGTAATCTAGTTTTTAATTCAGAAACAGTTACTTTATTGTTGTAAATGTCATTAGAAAATGGTTGTAGTTGTTTGTTTAGCTGGTATTGTAAATAACTATTTTCAAAAAGAGCATAGTCAGTATCTATATCTCCAAGAAAAAATATAGGCATAGTATCTATTGGAAAGAAAAAACTTTTATTAGTATATATAAGTGTATCTACTATTGATTTTAAATAAAATACATCCTTGTAGTTTGCTGTGTTCTCAATTATTGCTAATGAGGAATTAGATGTAACTTTTTGATTGTCGGTTACAAATAAGGTGTCTATATTTCCAGTAATATTTGCGTACACTCTGTGAGGTGGTATTTGTGTAGTAACCATTGCCTCAGCATTTATAATATCTGGATATTTTACGAACCAAGTAATTGCTAGTAAAATAAAAATTATAATTAATATGAGTACATTTCCCCAACGTATCATCCAATTTGGAACTGAGGTTAATATCTCTTGTACTTCTTCGCTACGAAGTTCTAAATTTTGGTTTGGTCTAACCTGTAATTCGTCTTTATTATCTAGCATAATATTTTTTTTAAACCATTATTAATATCAAATACTAATAATGGTTTGTTATTTAAATTAGAAAATTTCTTCTAATTTAAAGAAATAGAACTAATTACAATATACAGGAATCCCAGTTTGGGCAACCAGAGAACATAGTTCCATTATTACAGGGGCCACCACTACAAGCAGGTCTTACAATCCATCCTCCATTAATATCTTGTTGTTCTTTTTTGCTCAATTGTTGAGCACCTTCTAAGTTTAAAATGTTTTTTAACATAATTAAAATATTTAATAATTAAATTTATTGTGAACATTTAAAGACACTCACATTTGTGTCTATCCTTGCAAGAATATTTTTTTTTTCACACTTTTCTATTTACCAAGATTTAATTGGTTCTTAACTAGATGGTAATAATTTCCTTTTTGTTTAATTAATTCTTGATGATTTCCAATTTCAACAATTTTTCCGCTATCTAAAACTACAATTTGATGTGCATTTTTAACAGTACTTAATCTGTGTGCAATTACAACTGCTGTTTTGTTTTTAAAAAAAGCATCTAGTTTTTCCATGATAACTTTTTCATTATTTGCGTCTAATGCAGATGTTGCTTCATCAAAAAACAGAAGTTGAGGGTTTTTATAAACCGCTCTTGCTATTAATAAACGTTGTTTTTGTCCAGTACTTAAACCAATACCTTCTCCACCTATTTTTGTATTATAACCTAATGGTAAACCTTCAATGTATTCTGAAATATTTGCTACATCTACCGCATGAGCTAATTTTTTTGTATCAACAAAATCCTCGCCAACTCCAATGTTTTTTGCAATAGTATCGTTAAAAATATATCCTTCTTGCATAACAACACCACAGTAATCTCGCCAAGATTTTTGTGAAATATTATTAATATTGAAGTTATTGACCATTATTTCTCCTTTATCAATATTATAAAAACGGAGCAATAGTTTCATTAAAGTTGTTTTTCCACTTCCACTAACCCCTACAATAGCAGTGGTCTTATTTGCGGGTATGGTAAGAGTTAAGTCTTTTATTACTGGTTCTAAACCACCCACATACCTAAAATAAATATTTTTTAAAGTAATTGTAGCATTTTTAGGAATGTTAGTTGCTTTTTCATCTTCTGGGTTTTCTTCGTTTTTCATATTATGAATTTCTCCTAAACGATCTATAGATATTTTTGCATCTTGAACATCTCTCATAAAATTAATAAGTTGCGTAATTGGACCGTTTAATTGTCCTACGATGTAACTTATAGCCATCATCATTCCTAAAGTGATGTTTCCATCAATAACCAGCTTTGCAGATAATATTGTGATGAACATATTTTTAAGTTCATTAATAAAATTGGAACCTACACTTTGTGTTTGTTCTAAAGCCAAACTTTTGGTAGCAACTTTAAAAAGGCGAGCTTGAACATATTCCCAATTCCAGCGCATACGTCTTTCTGCATTGTGGAGTTTAATTTCTTGCATGCCATTAATTAACTCAATTACTTTACTTTGTTCCTGGCTTACTTCTGAAAAACGTTTGTAATCTAATTCCTTTCTTTTTTTGAAGAAAAATAATACCCATCCAAAATATAATACAGATCCAATAACAAAAACTCCAAATATCTGAAGGCTATAATAACCCAAAACCAAACTAAAAATTATAAGATTAAAAAACGAAAAAAGTACCGTTAATGAAGAAGTTGTTAATATTTGCTCAATACGTTTATGGTCGTTAATACGTTGTAATAAGTCTCCTGTCATTCGTACATCAAAATAAGAAATAGGAAGCTTCATTAATTTGATAAAGAAGTCTGATATTAATGAAATATTAATTCGTGTACTTAAATGTAATAAAATCCAGCTTCTTATTATTTCTAAAGAAGCTTTTCCAAAAAACAAAAATAATTGTGCGAATAGGATAAGGTAAATAAAGTTGATGTCTTGATTGGCAATACCAACATCAACTACAGCTTGTGTTAAGAAAGGAAAAATAAGTTGTAATAAACTCCCAGCTAATAAACCAATGATAAGTTGCACAACAAAACGTTTGTATTGAAACAGGTACTTAAATATAAAACTGAAACCAAACTTTTCATCCTTATCAAATTCTTCTTGATAAAAAAGCGGTGTTGGCTCTACCAACAACACAATACCTTCTTCGGTGCTTTCAGTTGCATTGTTGCCTATCCAGAATTTAATAAACTCTTTTTTTGTGTAAGTAATTAACCCGTGAGCTGGATCTGAGATATAAACTGTGTCTTTTTTTATTTTATAAACTACTACATAATGGTTTTTGTTCCAGTGTACAATACAAGGTAAAGGAGCTTCTAATAGTTTTTTATAAGATAACTTAACTCCTAATGACCTAAAGCTTACGGACTCAACAGCTTCACTTAAACCTAATAAGCTACTACCTTCGCGTGTGGTTTCACTTAATGTGCGAAGTTGTTGTGTATTAATGGTTTTTCCATAATGTTTGGCAATAATTTTAATACAGGTAGGACCACAGTCTTTGCCTTCTGTTTGTTTGTATGTTGGGAATTTTTTTTTCATATTTAATTTAAAAGCGAGGCGTATATCTTAGGATATTTACCCCGCTTAAATTTGTAGTGAATATTTTATAGATATTCACTTTTGTGTCTTATTCAGTATTGTAATGGTATATTATATAATGAAAACAAGAGGCTACTCTTTCCTTTTATAAAATTATATAATCTATTATTTTCTAACACGAATGAATTACCAACAATGATTCCCATTCCCAATAGGAATCATTGTATAGCGACAAGTTGGAGTTTGTCCACAACAAACTCCATTTCCAGGAGGTGCTCCTGTGCAGTGACACTTTGTACTTACTATTGAATGATCCTCTCCGCCAATTACTAATTGTTGTTCGTTTTTGCTCAATTGTTGAGCGCCTTCTAAATTTAAAATGTTTTTTAACATAATATAAATATTTAATAATTAAATTTGTAGTGAACATTTATAGACACTCACTTTTGTGTCTTTTATTCATCGCGAATGAATGTTTTTAGAGCCTAGTGTATGCTAGGCTCTTTTTCTGTAGTTTTATTTTGAGTAGCTACTATATAATCCATAAAAAGTGAAAGGTCTTTTATTTCATATTCTTTAGGGAAAAAATTGTCTCCAATTAGCGTAGCTGGTGTATAATTTATTTTGTTATCTAAACACCATTTGTATTGAGAGTTGATGATGTTGTAGTTAGAAAGCATCGTTGGCTTATTGTATTTTAATTGCCATTTATCTACATCTCTATGTAAAAACCAATTTTTTAAAGCTTTATAAGCATCTTCTTTATTTTCTTGGTATAGTTCTATAACTCTCTGTGAAATTTGTGTGGATGGATTTTCTAAATTTTCTGAAGAAACATTAAAAACAATAGTTAGTTTTATTTTGTCTCCAAATTTTTCTAATAAAGAGTCATAACTTTCAAAAGCTTTTGTGCAAAAACCACATAAAGGGTTGGTAATACTTATTATTTCAAGTTGAGCATTGGGGTTTCCAAAGGTAATTTTAGAAGATGCCTCAAGCTGTTGGTTGCTAGTTAATTTTTCCTTTTTTAATAAAGTAAAAAATAATTGTTCATTTCTTTTAAATTTATAAAATTCTATTTGTAGCGATTCTTCATTCAATGATTTTTTAATAGTATCCTTAATTAATAACCATAAAAAGTAACTAGCTGCAAAAAGAACTACACTTTTAGCAATATAAAATATATTGATATCTAAATTAAACGCAGGCAACAATGTTACCACAATTTGAGCTGTGAAAACAGCAGCTATTCCAAGACATAGCGGACACCATTTTTTAATTAGATATGCTTGAGCGTATAATGAGTAAATAATTAATGGAATACTAAGAGCAGAAAGACCTAAAAAAAAGGTAGTATTATAGCCTAAGAAAGTTATAATTACTAATAATGATGTAAAATATACTATAGATGCATCGCTTAATGAAATAAGCCCAAATATTTTACTTGTTTTGTCGTTTATAACTTCGCTGCAATTTGTGTTTTTTTCAGAAGAATTACAAATTTTAGAAGTTGATTTATTTTGTAACCCAAAGCTTTCTCTTACAATTAAAAAACTAACTATAAACCCAATAACAGAAAATGTAGTGTAAATTATTTCTTGTAAGTTTTGTGTTGAAAATAGATATCCCAATGTTAATACTCCTATAGCTAATAGTGGCAAAAACGGATTATTAAATGAGGTTTTATTGCTAACTTCTTCGGTGTTTTTTTCTACAGCTATTATTGTTCCGTTCCATAAATCATTAAATTCTTTTAAAGAAACTTTCTCTTTCTTTCCATCTTCTTTAAATAATCTAACTCCATTTTTTATTTTTTGAACTTGCGCAATTATTTTTGAATGATCTTTTTCTAACACAGCAAGAAAACAATCAGGTAATTGGTCTAAAGCATCTTTTGGGACATTGGCAACAATGTTTTCTACGCCAAAATAATCTAAAGTATCAGAAATTGCCTTTACACTTGGAAAGCTAGGATTGCTGATTAATTGAAGTTTAAAATCTTCGGGATTGATAACAAAGTTATTATTAAGTATAAACTTTTGTAATAAATTATATAGATTATTTCCCATGTTATTTAGACTTTTAAGTATATAGAATGATTATATTTAAAAACCAAAAGTGTGTAAATTTTCAAACAATTACAATAGCAATTGTAAAAGCGTAGCTATTTATTTCATATTCGTAATTTAAGTGTTTATAAGTATATTTAGTTTAAAATAAAAAAGCCCCTTATGTTATATAAGAGGCTTTTACTAAAGAAATATTTTTTTTAAATATTAAGAAAATCTGTAAAATCTATTCCGCTATACTCAGTATATTCACAATCATTAGTTATTATGGGCCTAGCTACTATAATATTCGAATTATATACTATATAAATAGGACTAATGATAAATTCTCTACCTAAAAGGCAATTATAATTATTTGAATATTGGATATACCCCTGACTAGTGCTATCACTAGTTAAAGGGTGGGCTGTGGAGGCTATTGTAAAGTTAATATTAAATTGAAATGGCTTGGGTAGATAAAACTCTATGCAATTATCATTGAGTATATAATTCATAAATGCCAGTACATCATCTCCTGTACCTATTTCGCCATTTCTAAAAGGAGGCATTCCTGGGTCATCTACCGAGCCTCCTGGGCAACTAACACCAGTATTGGATTCTGGATTGGTGTAAAATTCTAAGTAGTGTAAAAAGCTACTTTTAAATGGAGATGAATTTGAGATGTTATGGCCTAATAAGTTTTCTAGTAGAACGGTATTTTGACCAGATACTCTATCAATAAAATCATTTCTGGCAGCAACATTTTCTCGTAGCACTATTGCAGTAATAAAAGATGTCCATTGCATCCTTTTTTCTAAAATTTTAGCAGATGCTGTTGTGAATGGGTTTCTTGAAGATTCAGTAGGTATTTGATAGCCTTTTGAATCATTTTTTTGAACCGTCAATTTTGTTTCTTGATTGAAAATTAAAGCTTCGTTATCTCTTTGACAAGAAGCTAAAATAACGCATAAAGCAAAAAATAGTATTTTTTTCATGATTATAATTTAATGACAATGGTACAATAAAAATATAAATTCTAACAGATTAATTGTATATGAGTAGTTGTTTACTTCATATTCAATTACACTTATTTCAATATCGTACCTATCCAAATATTTTTTTAAGTGTATAGTTTTTTCTTCTGCCAGAAACAGGAACTTTTATATTTAAACCTATAATGAGTACTCCACTTTTATTGTATTTTAACACGTGTTTTTTATTCACAATATATGATTGGTGACAACGAATAAACATGTCTTCAGAGAGTATTTCTTCAATCTTTTTTAGAGGCTTGGAAATCATAATTTTCTCTAATTGCTGGGTGTAAAATGTGGTGTAATTACCTTCGGATCTACAATAAATAATATCGTCTTCATAGATTGCATAAACAGTATCTGATGTTTTAAGAATTACTCGTTTTTTTTCAGCACCTTTAAAGTGTTCGTTTGATACCTCAATAAGTTTATCTAGTGGGTTATTTTTTTCAAGGTTATTTATGGATTTATTTAAGGCATTTATAAATTCAATGTCGTCAATAGGCTTCAGTAAGTAGTCTAAAGCACCTGCTTTAATAGCTTTAATGGCATGATTGTCATAACCAGTAATAAAAATAACTTTAAAGTTTTTAAAAGTACTTTTTGTCAATAATTCAAACCCTGTCCCATCTTTTAAATGTATATCTAATAAAAGAAGGTCAGGCTTAAATCTAGATATAGCTAAAAGGCCTTTTTTTATTGTATCAGCCTCTGCAACTACAGTAACTTCTTTTCTGAAAAAAGTTTCTAACTTACAAGCCACATCTTCTATTATGTGCTTTTCATCATCTATTATTAATACTTTAATCATCTTCAGTGAATTTATAAGGAATTAAAAACTCTATAAGTACTCCTTGTTCTTTTTTATTAGATATTTCAACTTTTGATTGTGTTGTTTTTTCTATAAACTTTGAAATAAGGCGAGTAGATACGGAACTTTTAAGCTGTTGTTTTACTGATTTCCCTTTGCCATTATCTTCAATACTACAAAAAATAAATTTTGTTTGGAGTGTTAAAATGACATTTATTTTACCTTGATAATTAATGTTAGAAAAACCGTGCTCAATACTATTTTCTATAAAAGGTTGTATGAGCATAGGCGGTATAAAAAGGAAATCATCTTTTTCAATGTTTTTCAATGTTATGTCATAACTAAATTTTTCAGGAAATCTAAGTAATTGTAAATCCATGTATTTTTCTAAAGACTCTAGCTCATCTGTGAGTTGTACATAATTTTTTAATGAGTTATCTAGAATAATACGTAAAAGTCTTGAAAATTTTAATAAATACTGTTTAGATTTTTCAGGGTCTTTTTTAATTAAGTTTTGTATTGCATATAAAGCATTAAATGTAAAATGAGGGTTCATCTGAGACCGAAACAAACGTTGTTGCATTTGTAGTTGTTGTTTTATTTGTTTTTGTTTTCTTAACCAAAAAAACACAAAACCGATAGTACCCAACATGAAAATAGAAATAAACAAGAATAAAATTTGTTTTTGCAGTTTAATGTTTTTATTGGCGATTTTTTCTTTTTCTTTTAAAATGTTTTTCTCTTTTTTATATGCGTTTTTAAGAGCTACCAACTCTGTATTGTATTTTTTTACATATTGTTTGTCCTGAAAAATTCGCAAACTATCAAAATATTTAATCACATCATTCAAATTATTTTTTGTTAAATAAGAGAGCCTAAGTTTGTACTTTAGTAGAGATTTAACTTCTCTGTTTTCAAGAAACTCAAGCCCTATACTTTGCATAGAATCTAAATAAATAGCTGCTTTTTCTGTTTCATGTAAATCTAAATAAGCTTCAGCTATATTGCCATACCAATTTGCTGTAATAGTTTTATTTTGAATGTTTTTTGTAGATAACTTAGCATGCTTTAGCCCCTTTTCATAATAATATATGGCAGATTCTAAATCTCCTTCATAATATTTAAAAATACCATATTGCCCATAAATTTGCCTCTTAAAACTATGAGATACTTTTTCTTTTTTAAGTAACTTATTCATAATTGCAAATGTGCCTTTAGAGTCTTTGAGGTAATGATATTTTAATTTTGCTAATGTAATATATGCTGGTATTGTTTTTATCGAGTCCTTTGCTTTTTCTAACATGGAAATTCTAAGGTTACTGTATTTTAATGCTTTTTCAAAATCGTGGGATTCTTTATAAGTATTTGTGTAAAAATAATACCCAAAAGCTCTTCTGCTATATTCAGTAGGGTTTATAAAAGTCATATAGTTTTGTGCTATTATTAAAGCATCTCCATATTTAGTTAAACCAAAATAAGTGTTCCAAGCCCAATAAAAATAGACACCTTCTTTAACCCCAAAACTGTTTTTTTTAACAAAACGAGTAGCATTATAATAATAAACCGCAGCACTATCCAAATCTCCTTTGTTTCTATAATATTTACCAAGCAAAAAATTATTTTCAGCTCTTAATGAATCTGGATAAATTATATTATTTTTTAATTGTTCATCAATTTTATTTAATGTAATAACAGATAAGTCGTTGGTAATTGTATCTAATTTTTTATGGATTTCTAATATTTTTTTTATTGATAAACTATTCTGGTTTTCTTTTTTACATTGTATAAAAAACCCAAGACAACAAATTAAAAAAAACATGAATTTTGACATAGCTAAAATTTATTTTTGTTCAATCATTTTGTGTTAAAAATCTCAATATACTCTTTTGAGTTTTGGTAGTTTCGATAATACTATATCTTTTTTAATAAACATCAATTCACATAATTAGAAGCATCCAGCCTAATAAAAATAAAGAGTAAAATAGTAAATCCCCATAAGCCTGAACCTCCATAACTAAAGAAGGGTAGCGGAATTCCGATGGTTGGGAGTAAGCCTGAAACCATCCCTGTATTTATAAAAAAGTGAAAGAAAATAATGGAAGCAACACTATAGCCATAGACTCGACTGTATTGTGATTTTTGCCGTTCGGCGAGTATTAATAATCGGATGATTAATGCCAAAAATAGAAGTACTACTAATAAACTTCCTAAAAACCCCCATTCTTCACCAACGGTGCTAAAAATATAATCGGTGTCTTGCTCGGGGACAAATTTCCCTTTGGTTTGTGTGCCTTGTAGCCAGCCTTTTCCAGTCCAACCACCACTACCAATTGCTATTTCACTCTGATTGGTGTTATAGCCAATGTTTTTAGTATCAACTTCTTTTCCTAAAACAATATTAAAACGATCACGATGTCGTTGCTCTAAAACGTTTTCAAAAATAAAATTTACAGAAACTGAAAATCCAATACACGCGGCAACGATGATTCCGTATTTAAAAAAATTAGGTTTTTGTTTTTTATTTTTCAGTAAAATAAACCCAGCAATAAGTGTAATTCCCAATGAAACCCAAGTAACTCCAAAGGCTAATGTTACTACAAATAATGCTGCCACAATAAAGCCTAATAATAAATAAATATAATGTAACCCTTCTCTATAAAGAGGGAAAATCAATGCAACATAAACCAGAGCACTTCCTGGGTCTGGTTGTGGAACTATGATTAATGCTGGTAAAAAAATTAAGACTAAGGCTTTAATCTGAACGTTAAAAACCTTTATGTCTGTTTGAATATCACTCACATATTTCGCCAATGCTAATGCAGTAGCAGCTTTGGCAAATTCACTTGGTTGAATGCTAAATCCTCCTAGAAAATACCAAGAGGTTGCTCCGTTTACATTTTTTCCTAACACAAACAAACCTAGTAAAGAGACTAAGGAAACGATATAGATAATACTTGAAAATCGTTCGTAAAATTTTGCTTCAACGGCTAGTATAAATGTGATTAAAATCAAGCTTAAACTAATCCAAACCAATTGTTTGGTGTAAATTTGAGAAAAATCAAAAAAACTTGTTGCTGTGTCACTATAAGAAGCAGAATAAATATTTATCCATCCAATACTTACCAAAGCAACATAAATTAAAATGGTAATCCAATCAAATTGTTTGTTTCCTTTAGACCCTATCATTAATAATTGATGTTAAAAGGTTTTCCGGAAATTGGTTTTGCATACTCTTCTTCAAGGCTTCCGTTAAGTACAAAATTCTCCATATCTGTTCTGGTTATTTCTCCTTTTAGATATTTTTCAATCATAAGTCCTGCAATTCTTCCAGCCCAACGAGAACCCCAATATCCATTTTCAACAATTACAGCAATGGCAATTTTAGGATTGTCTTTGGGAGCAAAAGCTATAAATATAGAGTGATCGGTTAATTGAACACTTTTGCCATCAATTTTAGTGTAATTTTCTGAAGTTCCTGTTTTTCCGCAGATTTCAATCCCAGGAATCTGAAGCCTTACAGCAGTTCCTTCGGTATATACTTGGTGCATTCCTTCTATTACAGGTTTAAAATGTTCAGGGTTTATAGTTGTATTATATCGTTTGGTATATTTTGAAGGAATGGTGTCTGTTCCGCTTATATTTTTAATAATATGCGGTTTGTAATACCAGCCTCTATTAGCAATGGCTGCCGTAAAATTTGCCATTTGCATCGGCGTTAAAATTACTTCTCCTTGTCCAATTGCATTAGATATTGTTGCTGTTGCATACCATTTATAAGTTGGATAATTATACCAGCGATTGTAGAATTTAGCAGAAGGTATTAGCCCTTTTCTTCCTGGAGGTAAATCGTAGCCCATGTAATTTCCCAATCCAAAACTCTCTAAATGATGTTTCCAATTATCCATTCCTTCTTGTGGTGTTGGGAATTTTTCAATACTACGACGGTAAACTGTAGCAAAATAACTATTGCAAGATTTCGCGATGGCACCAACCATTGATAAAGGCGGTCTTGTATGGTGACAACCCAAAGGTTTACTGCCTCCATAAAAATAGCGTCCATTACAAATAACAGTTTCTTTAGTGTCGATAACTCCTTCTTGAAGCGCTATTAAACCTGTTAAAGTTTTAAATGGAGAACCTGGCGGATATTCGCCTTGTAAAACTCTGTCAAACAAAGGTCTAGAAATTGTGTCGTAATAAAGCTTAGTAAAGTTTTTTGAGCGTTCTCTACCAACCAATAATTTTGGGTCATAGTTTGGTGCTGTAATTAACGCTAAAATTTCTCCGGTTGAAGGATCCAAAGCAACAATGCCGCCTCGTTTATTCACTAATAATTTTTTTCCATATTCTTGTAAAACGGCATCAATAGTAAGTGTAATGTCTTTTCCGTTGACGGGTAAAGTGTCATAAATCCCTTCTTTATACGGACCGATAACTCTATTAAATCGATCCATTTGTTGGTGTTTTACGCCTTTAATTCCTCTTAAAACTTCTTCGTATTCTTGTTCAATTCCTGCTTTACCAATAAGGTCGCCCATTTGGTAATAGGGGTCTTTTTTAATAATTGCTTTATTTACTTCGGCAATGTATCCAAAAACATTGGCTGAATTATGTACTTGATAATCTCGTAATGCTCTTTTTTGAATATAGAAACCATCGTATTTCCATATTTTTTCAGAAAGATAAGCGTATTCGTCTTTAGTAAATTGAGGAATGACTACAGAGGGAAGTCTGGGTGAATAAATACGTGCCTTTGCTATAATGTTATCTAATTTAGATTCCGTTATTTTTAATAAATTGCAAAACTCTATTTTTGTATCGCAATCCATTTTTTTTATGTTTTTTGGGATTACCATTACATCATAGGATGGCTGATTTGAAACGAGAAGCTTTCCATTTCTATCGAAGATAAAACCTCTTTGTGGAAAATCGAACTTCTTTTTTATCGCATTATTTTCAGAAGAAATTTGTGCAGAGGTATCATACACCTGAAGGTAAAATAATCTTGATATTATTATGATCCCGAAGATTAATACAATAAGTAAAAGTAAATATTTTCTCACTTGGATTTTTTACTAAAAATGGTAATTGCACTTAGTATTAAAATGGTACTAAAGATACCTGAAAATAACGTAGATTTTAAAATTAATAGTATGTGATTTACGCTAAATATTTCTAATAAAAACAAAACTAAATGATGAATAAAAACCATAGATGCCACATATAGTAATCGTTGTCCAAATTCAGCATTACTAACTTTAACGGTGTTGTATTCATAACTAACACCAAACGAATATTTTAAAATAAGAGGCCTTAAATAAGCGATAAAAACGGCAGCACCTGCATGTATTCCTCCAGTATCACTAAAAACATCTATTATTAAACCTAATAGAAAGCTTATGAAAATAAGTGAACTTTTATTACCAGTAATAGGATAAACAATAATAAAAAGAATGTAAATATATGGGTTGATATATCCTAAAAAATCTACGTGATTTAGCAATAGTATTTGTGATAATACTAAGACTAAAAACCGAACAGTATTAATAAAAAAAATATTATTCAACATCTTCTATATTGTTTTCAAGGTTTTTAATTTCGGAAGCATGGTTGTTTTTAATGATAAATACGTGTTCTAAATTAGTCATGTCATTAAACAATTGAATGTTTAATAATAGTGAATTTTTATCTTCAGTTTGCGAAAAATTTAGTACTGATCCTATCGATATGCCTTCGGGAAAAATAGTTGATTTACCGCCAGTTATAATTGTGTCCCCAATTTTTACAGGAGCCAATCTAGGAATGTCTATTAGTTGAACAATATTTGGATTTTTTGTGTTCCAAATTAGTGAGCCAAAGTGTTTTGAGTTTTTTAATTTTGCATTTATCTGGCTATTGGTATTTAAAATAGATTGTGTTGTTGCATATTTTTTTGAAACATTATCAATAACACCAACAATTCCTTTGGAAGTAATAACTCCCATATCTATTGTTAAACTATCTTGTTTTCCCTTGTTTATAGTAAGTTTGTTTTTTGTTCTAGAAAATGAATTATTTATCACTTTCGCTGAAACAAATTTGTATTTGTAATTTAATGAATTGGTATCGATACTTTGAGATATTGCAAGTCGTTTGTATGCTTCTAGGTGTTTTCGTAAACGAGCATTTTCTTCTACTAATAAATCATTTTCATTTCTTAAACTGAAATAACCTGTAATGTTATTTTTAATAGAATAAATAGTGCCAGTAAAATAATTAGATGAATTTACAATCTTATTTTTATGAAAAGAATGTGATTGAATTGTAAGAAGAACCGCAGTAGAAAATAATAAAACAAACAACAGAAAATTTTTATTTCGAATAAAGAAAAATAGAATTTGCTGCATAATTAGTAGTCAGTAAGTCAGTAATCAGTGTTCAGTAGTCAGTATGCAGTAATTCAGTTTAAAGTTCAGTTTCAACTTCATACCTACTTAATCAAAACGCTTTTGAACTTGCTTAAGTTTTTTAGACAAATTCCAGTTCCTCTAACAACTGCACGTAAAGGGTCTTCAGCAATATAAACAGGAAGGTCTGTTTTTTGTGATAATCGCTTGTCCAATCCTCGAAGCATTGAGCCTCCACCTGCTAAATAAATTCCGGTATTATAAATGTCTGCGGCTAATTCTGGTGGAGTTCTTGAAAGTGTTTCCATTACAGCGTCTTCAATTCGCAATATAGATTTGTCTAATGCTTTGGCAATTTCGCGATAAGATGTTTGTACTTGTTTCGGTTTTCCTGTTAATAAATCTCTTCCTTGAACGGGTAAATCGTCTGGTGGTAATTCTAAATCTTCAGTCGCTGCACCGATTTGAATTTTAATATTTTCAGCAGTACGCTCACCTACATAAAGGTTATGTTGTGTTCGCATATAGTAAATAATATCGTTGGTAAAAACATCACCCGCAATCTTTACAGATCGATCACAAACAATACCTCCAAGTGCAATTACAGCAATTTCGGTAGTACCGCCCCCAATATCAACAATCATATTTCCTTTGGGTTGCATAATGTCAACACCAATACCAATTGCTGCTGCCATTGGTTCATGGATTAGATACACTTCCTTTCCATTAACACGCTCAGCACTTTCTTTTACCGCACGCATTTCCACGGCAGTAATTCCACTTGGAATACAAATTACCATTCGAAGGGAAGGAGTAATCCATTTCTTTTTAAGTGCAGGAATATCTTTAATGAACATATTGATCATTTGTTCACTTGCATCAAAATCTGCAATTACTCCATCTTTTAAAGGCCTAATAGTTTCAATATTTTCGTGGGTTTTACCTTGCATTAAATTTGCCTCGGTACCAACAGCAATAATTTTTTTTGTAGAACGATCTCTCGCAACAATAGAAGGTGCATCTACAACCACCTTATCATTATGAATTATTAACGTGTTTGCTGTTCCTAAATCTATAGCTATTTCTTCGGTTAAGAAGTCGAAAAATCCCATATTTTAATGTGCTGTTTTTGAAGTTAAATGTGTGTGTTACAAATGTAGTGAAAATTAATGCTTAAAATGACGTGTTCCACTAAATACCATTGCCATAGATTTTGTGTTGCAATAATCAATACTCAATCTGTCTTTGATAGATCCTCCTGGCTGAATTACAGCGGTTACTCCAGCGTTGTTTGCAATTTCTACACAATCGGGAAACGGAAAAAAAGCATCACTTGCCATTACCGCTCCACTTAAATTGAAATTAAAAGCATTTGCCTTAACAATTGCTTGGTTAAGTGCGTCAACTCTTGAAGTTTGTCCAGTTCCACTTGCGCATAATTGCTTTCCTTTTACTAAAACAATCGTGTTAGATTTTGTGTTTTTACAAATTTTAGAAGCAAATATTAAATCATTTAACTCGCTAGAGTCTGGTTTATTGTTAGTTACGTATGTTAAATTTTCAATACTGTCTGTTTTGTTATTTTTATCCTGAACCAAAACACCATTTAAACAAGTTCTTACTGTGGTTTTAGGCATTTTTATTTCTTTCTGAATTAACAGAATTCTATTCTTTTTTCCTTTTAATATTTCTAAGGCTTTTTCTGAATAGGAAGGAGCAATCACCACTTCACAAAACAATTTATGAATTTCTTCTGAAGCAGCCTCGCCAATCTCTACATTACTAATTAAAATTCCTCCAAAAGCTGAAACTGGATCTCCAGCCAAGGCATCGTTGTATGCTTCAAGTACGGTTTCTCTTTGTGCAATACCACAAGCATTATTATGCTTTAAAATTGCAAATGTTGGTGCTTCTCCATTAAATTCTGCCATTAAATTAACAGCAGCATCTACATCAAGTAGGTTGTTATAACTTAATTCTTTTCCGTGAAGTTTATCAAAAATAGCATCAAAATCACCAAAGAAAAATCCTTTTTGATGAGGGTTTTCACCATATCGTAAAACCTTTCCGTTTTGTTTACTTATTTTTAATGCAGAAATACTATGATCTTGATTGAAATAATTAAATATCGCTGTATCGTAATGCGATGAAACATTAAATGCTTTTGCTGCAAAATGTTTCCTGTTAACTAAAGAAATTTCTCCATCGTTTTCAGAAATAACTTTTAAAAATTCCTGATAATCTTCCCTAGATGAAACGCAAATAGTGTCCGCATAATTTTTAGCTGCGGCTCTGATTAATGAAATTCCACCGATATCAATTTTTTCGATAATGTCCGCTTCTGTTGCGCCCGAAGAAACCGTCTTTTCAAAAGGATATAAATCTACAATTACCACGTCTAATTGAGGAATGTTGTATTCCTTCATTTCTGCAACATCCCCTTCATTATGCTGACGATTTAATATTCCGCCAAACACTTTTGGATGTAAGGTTTTTACTCTTCCTCCTAAAATGGAAGGGTAATCTGTAATTTCTTCCACAGGGATAACTTCAATCCCTAAGTTATTTATAAACTGCTGAGTTCCACCTGTTGAGTAAATTTTTACGTTTAAGCTGTTTAGTTTTTCTACAATAGGTTTAAGACCATCTTTATGGAAAACAGAAATTAATGCCGAAGTAATTTTTTTTGTACTCATTGGGAAAGATTTTTTTTTGGTCTAAATAACAGACAATTGCAAAAGTACATAATTGCCTATTAAATTTGTAACATAAGTTACTAGAAAACGTCTTACTTTAGTAAATCTTTTTTGATAGGAAAATTCGAGTAATTTTTTCAATGAAAAAGCATAGAAAAACTTCCTGTTTAAAAGGATTTTAATTAATTAAAAGATGTTAATATACCTTCGCGTATTAAAAGAAAGTTTCAATTTTGCCATCAACGCACTTAAAAATAATAAGCTGCGTACTTTTTTGTCTTTGTTGGGAGTTACCATTGGTATTTTTTCGATTATAGCAGTTCTTGCAGCGGTAGATTCTCTTAAAAAAGAAATAGACAACAACTTAAGTTCGCTAGATAATAGCACTACAATTATAATGCGTTTTTCATTTGGACCTACCGATATTCCTCGTTGGAAACGCCAACAATTTCCAGATGTAACCTATGACGAGTATCAGTATTTAAGTAGGTATATGCCAGATACCGAAGCTGTTTCGTTTACATTGAATGTGCCTTCAACTTCAATTAAATTTGAAAAAAAATCTATTTCAAATGTTCAAGTTGGTGCAGTTTCTTTTGAATATTATGATATTGAATCGCTTCAGATTGCTGAAGGACGATTTTTTAATGAACCAGAATCTAATAGCGGAACTCCAGTTATTATTTTAGGTGATGAAATTTCAAATACGTTATTTCCATCCACAACTCCTTTAGGAAAAAAAGTTCGTCTCTACGGAAGAAAATTTGTGGTGATTGGTGTGCTTAAAAAAGAAGGTTCAGGGATTTTTGGAGGTTCTAAAGATACCACCGTTTATATTCCTGTGAATATGGCGAGAAAGATTTTTGGTAATAACAACCGTTCTACATTTCCTCAAATTATTGTAAAACCTAATGATGATGTAGATAATGCTGGATATATTGCTTTATTGAAACAAAAAATGCGACTTTCTAGAGGATTAAAACCAGATGATATTGATAACTTTTTTGTAAATCAGATGCAAGGACTTTCAGATGTTATTGATGAAATTACAGGAACCATGAACGGGATAGGGTGGTTAATTAGTGGTTTTTCTTTATTAGTAGGTGGCTTCGGAATTGCAAATATTATGTTTGTAAGTGTTAAAGAGCGAACCAACTTAATTGGAATCCAAAAAGCATTAGGAGCTAAAAATAAGTTTATACTTTTTCAGTTTTTATTTGAAGCAGTAATCCTTTCTGTAATTGGCGGATTAATTGGATTGTTTTTAGTGTTTATAGTTTCGATTATAGCCTCTTCATTTACAGGAGATTTTGACTTTGTGCTTTCACCTTGGAATATGTTTCTTGGTACGGCAATTTCAGCAATAATCGGTCTTATTGCTGGGATTATTCCTGCGGTTTCGGCTTCAAAATTGGATCCGGTGGAGGCTATTAGAACGGGAATGTAATAGTAACAAATTCTAAAAGGTTTCGATAAAGTGAGTTGTTTCGTCTTCACGAATGAGGTACAAATGAAGTGATCTTATGAGAGTAAGAGTAAAGTTTAGAAGATTATTTGGCTAAAAAAAAGCAACATTACCCTAAAAATAACCAATATGATAACAGCCATTTAATTAACATCATTCGCTAAAAATTGCGTTTATAAGTTGAGTTCAAGTTTAAAACAAACCCAATGTGCATTAATAATTGAATAAGAAAATAAAATATGATGTCTATAAAAAACTTACTTTTTATGCTAATACTTCTGATACAAGCATCTTCTTTTTCTCAAAAATCAGATGTTTGTAATTTAAGTGAGAGCAAGAATAATGAGATAAATGCTGTTGATGCAAATGACTTTGTATGCTTGGCATAAAACACAGAAAAAGATAAATTAGTAGTTTTTACATTTGGCTTGTGGTGTTCACCTTGTATTGAACATTTAGATAATGCTATTTCTTTAAAAGAAAATTACAATGTAGATTTTTATGTTCTATTGGTAGATAATGAAAGTGAAAAAGATTTAATAAAAAAAACGATTGAATTTCTAAGGAAGAAAAAAGAGGATATAAATATAGTGATACTTAAGGATGAATATGGCAAAAGAAGAAACCAAAAATATAAAAACTATTTAAAAGAAATGACACCTATCAATTTTAAAAACATTGCGGAATGTCAAAATATATAGTTTATAACAATGATGGCAAGGTTATTATGGTAACTACTTGGAAGGATAGAGAAGGAGATGATTGGAGAGACGATTCTTCAACTATTAATAAAAGAGTTATCCCGTTATTAAAAACACAATAATTTATTAAACCTAGTGTCAAGTCAAGTTTAAATCGGCGTAATTTTGTATCTTTGTAAAAAAC
>CAZIMW010000006.1:0-31534 GCA_964540425.1 uncultured Flavobacterium sp. | reverse complement strand
AATACGGTTTCAAATATGTCGTCTTCTCGTGCATTAAGTGATATCACTCAAAAACATGGAGGAACTTACACCGCAAGTGCCGTTGGTGAAGTAAATGTGGTGGTAAAAATGAAAGAAACCAATGCGGTAATTGGGGGTGAAGGAAACGGCGGAATTATTTACCCAGAATTGCACTACGGAAGAGATAGTTTGGTGGGAATTGCTTTATTTTTAAGTTATTTAGCAGATTTAAGAATAACGGTGAGTGCTCTTCGGAAAACCTATACTTCTTATTTTATGAGTAAGAAGAAAATTAAGTTAACACCACAATTAAATGTGGATGCACTTTTGAAAGCAATGGAAGAGAAATATGCTTCAGAGAATATAAATACTATTGATGGAGTGAAAATTGATTTTGCTGAAAATTGGGTTCATCTTAGAAAATCCAATACAGAACCTATTATTAGAATATACACAGAAGCTAAATCCCAAACAGAAGCAGACCAATTAGCGGATAGAATTATAGAAGAAATAAAAATCATTGCGAATATTTAAATAATAAAAGGATGTCTAAGGAAATACAGAATTCGGTTTTAGAGAATTATTTTAATCAGTTTAGAAAAAATATTGTTGGGGTAGATCAAACTTTTGAATCACCTTATGGTATTAAAAAAATTGTTTATGTAGATTGGACAGCCAGTGGTAGATTGTACGGACCTATAGAAGAAAAAATGTCTAAACAATTCGGTCCTTTTGTTGCTAATACCCACACCGAAACTACAGTAAGCGGAACGGTTATGACCTTGGCATATCATGAGGCTAGAAAAATTATTAAACAACACGTTAACGCAGATTTAGAAGAAGACGTTTTTTTGCCAGCAGGAACAGGAATGACGGGAGCTGTAAATAAATTTCAACGCATATTAGGTTTAAAAATTCCAGAGAATTTAAAAGATAATATTCAGATTCCCGAAAAAGACAGACCGATTGTTTTTATTTCGCATATGGAACATCATAGCAATCAAACTTCTTGGTTAGAAACCATCGCAAGAGTTGAGGTGGTGCCAAGTGATGAAAACGGATTGTTTAGCCTTGAAAACTTAAAAGTGTTAGTTGATAAATATAAGGACACACCAATTAAAATTGCTTCAATAACTGCTTGTTCAAATGTAACAGGAATTACAACTCCTTATCATGAAGTAGCAAAAATAATGCATCAAAATGACGGATTGTGTTTTGTAGATTTTGCTTGCTCAGCACCTTATGTTTCAATTGATATGCATCCTGTAGATCCGGAAGCTTATTTAGATGCTATTTTCTTTTCGCCTCATAAATTTTTAGGAGGACCAGGAACCAACGGAGTTTTAATTTTTAACAAAAAAATGTATCATAATTTAGTGCCTGATTGCCCAGGAGGAGGTACGGTAAGTTGGACAACTCCTTGGGGGGATCATAAATTTTTAGATAATATTGAAGACAGAGAAGACGGTGGAACACCAGGATTTTTACAAGTTATAAAAACCTCTTTAGCAATTAAGTTAAAAGAAAAAATGGGCGTTCATAAAATGATGGAACGTGAAGAAGAATTGGTTTCATATATTTTTAGCAGATTAAAATTACATCCTGAAATTAAAATATTATCGGCTCATAATGAGCACCGTTTGGGAGTAATTTCCATTTTAATAGGAAACCTACATCACGAATTAGCTGTTAAAATATTAAACGATCGTTTTGGAATTCAAACTCGTGGTGGTTGTAGTTGTGCAGGTACTTACGGGCATTATTTGTTAAAAATAAATCATCAAAAATCGAATGCTATTATTGGAAAGTTAGAAGATGGAACTTGTGAGTTTAAACCTGGGTGGGTTCGGTTTTCTATTCATCCAACAACGACCAATGAAGAAATAAAATATGTTTGTGATAGTATTATTTCGCTTTCAGAAAACTATGAAGAATGGGTGAAAGATTATCAAGCGAAAGATGGGGGATATGTTCATAAAAATGAAGTTTCCACTCCTTTATCTAAATCTTGGTTTGAGTTTTAATTTACTATTTAAACTTTTCAGGTACTTTATCACGATGTTTCCAACGTTTGTGTGTCCATAAATAATATTCTGGATTTTCATAGATTAGTTCTTCCAGAAATTTAATAAATAGATCGGTAATTTCGTAATCTTTATATTCGTTTGCATCAAGAGCAACTGTTTTAAAGGTAGTTTCGTAATAACCACGTTTTATTTTTTTGGTTTTAAAAAACATCACAGACATATCCAATTCTTTTGCTAAAACTTCAGCGCCAGTATGAACAGGGACTTTTATTCCCATAAAATCGGTCCAATGAAAGGCTTTTACAGCTTTTGGAGATTGGTCGGATAGAAATCCGAAAATAGCAATTTTACCATCGCTTTTAATTTTTCTTAAAGTAGAAGCCGTTTGCTTATTTGTAATTAAAGAGGTGTTATACTTGGCTCTAATTTTCCGAACTAGCTTGTCGAAATATTTGTTTTCTAGTTTTTTATAAACGGCATAGCCATCAGAACTCACATAACTTTGAAGAATGAAAATCCATTCCCAGCTTCCGTAATGGGCACACATCAACATAATGCTTTTGTTGTTTTTTTCAACTTCTAGAATTTCTTCAATATTGGTGAATTTGAATCTTCGTTTTATTTCCGCTTCTGAAATGGTAAGAGTTTTAATAGATTCAAAAATCATATCACAAAAATGTTGATAGAATTTTTTTGAAATAGTTTTAATTTCTTGATCCGTTTTTTCAGGAAAACAAAGTTTTAAATTTGTTCTCACTACTTTTCTTCGATAACCTAAAACATAAAAGATAAAAAGATATAAAATAGTAGAAAAAAAATACAAAATCCTTGTTGGTAAAATAGAAAGAAACCAGATTATTGGATAGATTAATATATAGGCTAATAAATGTATCATATAGAAAAAGAGATAAACTTTTTTTGTTAGCACAAAACTAACTAATTTTACTCCATAAATAAAGAAGATGTTTTATGAATAATATGCCACATTTTGCAACCCTAGGAATAATAATAGTTAATGTGTTATTTTCAATGAAAGGATTTGATGATTTTTCGTTTTTTGAAAAATATAAATTCAATATTGGAGGGATAAAAAGAGGAGAACGAATACGAATGATAAGTTCCGGTTTTCTACATGCAGATATGCCGCATTTAATTTTTAATATGTTGACGCTTTACTTTTTTGCAGATATTGTAATTATTACTGTGGGCTTTGTAAGTTTTTTAATTATCTATTTTGCAAGTTTGATAGTAGGAAATTTACTTTCATTTTATTTTCATAAAGATGAATATCATTACAGTGCCATTGGTGCGAGTGGAGCGGTTATGGGAATTTTATATGCAGCGATTTTGTTTTATCCAGATATGGATTTGTATTTGTTCTTTGCAATACCGATTAAAGCTTGGTTGTTTGGGATTTTATATTTGTTTTATTCTATCTACGGAATGAAAAAACAATTGGGAAACATTGGTCACGATGCTCATTTTGGAGGAGCAATTGCTGGATATGTTTTGGCGATATTATTTGTTCCAGGAGTATTGCAAACGCAACTTTGGATTGTTGGTGTTTTAGCAATACCAATAGTTGTCCTTTTTGTATTGATGAAAATGGGTAAGATTTAGGATCCTTGTCTTCGCGAGTCGCTTTTTTAGCGACGCGGCGACCTTATAGTAAACCTTTAAGTAAATTTCATGAGTTCACCACGCTCCTAAGGTCACTCGTGAAGACAAATCAAATGGCATTTTAACTCAATTTAATGAGATTACTACGCTTCTAAGGTCGCTCGTAATGACAATGTCTAACTTATTCCCCCAACAAAGAGGCAATTTTAGCATCCAAAGCGTTTCCTCGTAAATTTTTTGCAATTATTATTCCGTTTTCATCCAATAAAAAAGTAGCTGGAATAGAACGAACATTATATTGTTGTGCAATTGGGTCGCTCCAACCTTTTAAATTAGAAACGTGATACCAATCCATTTTATCATCTTCAATAGCTTTTAACCAACGATTTTTTTGACCTGCTTTATCTAAGGAAACACTAATAATATTAAACCCTTTTTCATGGTACTGATTGTAAACTCTAACCACATTTGGGTTTTCTCTACGACAAGGTTTGCACCAAGAAGCCCAAAAATCGATGAGGGTATATTTTCCTAAAACATCTTTTAATGCTAATTGTTTTCCGTCAGGTGTAAGAGCTGAAAATGCCGGAGCTTCACCGCCAACATCAGCTTTTTTAGCAGAATTTATTAAGGTTTGTAAACTTTTAGCGCTTGATGTTAGTTTTACTTTTGGACTGAATTTTTTGGTAAGTGTTTTAGCGTCAACTGCTGTAATCTCTTTTTTGTTTAACATTTCAGTTAATAATAAAACCGAAAACAATGAGTTGGTGTTTTCTGAAACATAAACCATTTTGTACCCTTTTTCGAGGTCACTAATATCATTGTTTTCTTCTTGAATTTTATAAGCTAACTCGGTATTTTTGTCTATTCTGGCTTGTTTAAAAAGTTCGTAATTTGCTTTTCGTTGCTTGTTAAAAGCCCCCATTTTTGAGTAATATACTTTGTACGAATCGTTTTGTTTACTTCCAGTAACGTATGAAGATGTAATACTATCTTTAAACATAGTTACTTTTAAATCTTCATTTTCAGGAAAAAAAAGCACATTACCTTTTACATTTTCAACTTGCAAGAAATTTATTTTAAGCTTGTCATCTTTTGGATAAGAGGCACTAAATTTTTCGTCAGTAACGATAAGTGTATCTAAAGTTTTGGTTTGATTTCCCTCAATAACCGTATTTACAAATATTTTTGTCCCGTTTGCAAATCCAATGGCATTCCCGCTTAATTGGTAGGTGTTGCTTTCTTTATTTGAACATGAAATAATGGTTAAGCTTACCAGAATAAATAAAATACGTGTCATAATTATATGTTTTTTGGTTTGCAAAAATAACAGTAATTAATTGTCTTAAAAAATGCTTTGTGTGTTTTTTATGAATCTTAATCATCCAGAAAGTTTTGATACACACATTTGTGTTGAAAAAACCACTCCTTTTTAAAATCATTTTAAACTATATTTGGGTTTTGTAAATAACCCTAAATGAAACAAAATTTATCTATAGCAATTCAAGCTTCAATTGAAGCAGGGATTGAGATTCTAAAAGTATATTCAAAGCCTATTGAGGTTGAAATAAAAGGAGATGATTCTCCATTAACTCAAGCCGATAAAAATGCCAACGACGTAATAAATACATACTTATTACGCACATCGATTCCGATAATTAGTGAAGAAAACAAACAGTTGGATTTTTTTGAACGCAAAAATTGGAAGCAATGTTGGATAGTTGATCCCTTAGACGGAACCAAAGAATTTATAAAACGAAATGGTGAATTTACCGTTAATATTGCTTTGGTTGAAAATGGGAATCCAATATTAGGAGTAATTTATGTTCCAGTTACTAAGGATTTGTATTTTACATCAGAAGACGCTTCAAAAGCATTTAAAATTACGTTAAAAAATGAAAAGGTGTCTGTTTCTGAAATATTAGAAAATGCTTCAGAAATTTTACCTGAAACCAAAACCCCTTCCGTAATTAAAATTGTAGGAAGTCGTTCGCATTTAAATGATGATACGAAGAGTTTTATTTCAGAAATAGAAAAAGATAATTCGGTTAAAATAGTTTCAAAAGGAAGCTCCTTAAAGTTTTGTTTGGTTGCCGAGGGAAAAGCAAATTTATACCCAAGATATGCACCAACAATGGAATGGGATACAGCTGCAGGTCAGGCGATTTGTCAAGCAGCTGGAGTAAAGGTGATTAATAACGATACCCAAAAGCCACTTCGGTACAACAAAGAAAACTTGTTAAACCCTTATTTTTTAGTAACTATCTAGTGTGATATACAAAGAAGAATCTCATATACGGAGTCTGTTAAAAGGCATTTCTTGGAGGGTTGTAGCAACTACAGATACCGTATTAATTGTATTGTTTATTACATGTATATCGGGAAAATGCAGCATAGAATCTGCTGTTGAAATAGGTTTAATAGAGTTTGTTGTAAAACTGTCAATTTATTATGTTCATGAGCGAATTTGGCAAAAAATAGCAAGAAACAAACAGGTTTCAAAAAAACTTACACTTTTTAAAACAATATCTTGGAGAGCGATTGCAACTACCACCACTTTTATTATTTCGGGCGTAGTTTTAGATGATTTTGAAGGAGCTATTTATATTTCATTAATAGAGTTATTTACTAAATTTGCACTGTATTATTTTCACGAAAGATTATGGCTTAAAATGCCATTAGGAAAAATAAGAAGACTGTTTTTTAATAAAAAATAAATTAAATGCAAGAAAATATCATTCCACATAATTTTAATCTTAGTCAAGAAGAGCGAAGTAATTTAAAAAAGCATCAACCTTTGTTGCTTTGGTTTACGGGTTTGTCAGGTTCTGGTAAATCTACTATTGCAAATCTTGTTGAAGTTGAATTACACAAAAAAGGCATTCATACTTATTTATTAGATGGTGATAATGTACGAATAGGTTTGAGTAATAATTTAACTTTTTCACCAGAAGATAGAACTGAAAACATTCGTCGTATTGCTGAAGTTTCTAATTTAATGATTGATGCAGGTTTAGTGGTTTTAGCAGCCTTTGTTTCTCCATATAAAAAGGATAGAGAAATGGTTAAAAACACTGTTAAAAGTATTAATTTTATTGAAATTTTCGTGGATACTTCTGTGGAGGAATGTGAACGTAGAGATACCAAAGGATTGTACGCAAAAGCACGAAAAGGATTAATAAAAGATTTTACAGGAATTAACGCTCCCTATGAAGCACCTGAAAACTCTGATGTGTTGATTGAAACAGAAAACACTTCGGTGGGAGAAGCTGTGAATAAAGTGATGGAGTATGTAGAAGGAAGGTTGAAGTAAAGTTGAAAATGAAACTGAATGTCTTTGCGAGGAGGCACGACGTAGCAATCTCATGAAATGAAAGATTAAGTTTTCTTCATAAGATTGCCACGCCCAAAGTAGGGCTCGCAATTAGAAGTAAGCAATAAACAGATTGCCACGCCCTAAAAAGGGCTCGCAATGACAAAATAATAAAATGGGTAAATATTATTTAAATTATTTAGACGAATTAGAATCGGAAGCCATATACATCTTACGAGAAGTATGGGCACAATTTCAGAACCCTGTTATTTTATTTTCGGGAGGTAAGGATTCCATTTTAGTAGCATATTTAGCTAGAAAAGCTTTTTATCCTTCAAAAATTCCATTTCCATTTATGCACGTAGATACGGGACATAACTTCCCGGAAACCATTCAGTTTCGTGATAAACTGGTAGCAGAACTTGGCGTTCAGTTAATTGTAGGTTCTGTGCAAGAATTTATCGATCAAGGGCGTGTTGCGGAAGAAAAAGGAAAAAATGCGACTCGTAATGCACTTCAGATTACAACGTTATTAGATACTATTGAAGACAGTAAAGTAGATTGTGCAATAGGAGGAGGAAGACGAGACGAAGAAAAATCTAGAGCAAAAGAGCGGTTTTTTTCCCATCGAGATGATTTTGGACAATGGGATCCAAAAAATCAGCGTCCAGAATTATGGAATATTTTGAATGGAAAACATTTTGAAGGCGAACATTTTAGAGCATTTCCTATAAGTAATTGGACAGAAATGGACGTTTGGAATTATATTCAAAGAGAGAACATTAGCATTCCTTCTTTATATTTTGCGCATCAAAGAGACGTAGTTTTTAGAAGTAATTCTTGGATTCCTGTTTCGGAACATTTAAAATTGGAAGAAGGCGAAGAGGTTTTTAATAAAAAAATTAGATTCAGAACTCTAGGAGATATTACCATTACGGGAGGAATAGAATCGGAAGCAGATACTTTAGAGAAAATTGCTTTAGAAGTTTCGGCAATGCGAAAAACCGAACGTGGTGATCGTAGTGATGATAAGAGAAGTGAGTCGGCAATGGAGGATAGAAAACGGCAAGGGTACTTTTAATGAAATCGAAATTGAACTTGAAGCCGAACTTGAACTTGAAACGGAATGTCTTTGCGAGGAGGCACGACGTGGCAATCTCATGAAATTAATATTATGCTTTAATCAAAAGATTACCACGCCAAAAAAGGCTCGCAATGACAGAATTAAAATGGAAATTGAAGTTGAAAATGAACTTGAAACCAGAAGCAAGAAACCAAATTATGCAATTAGACACAAACCAACTACTAAGGTTCACCACAGCAGGAAGTGTAGATGATGGAAAAAGTACTTTAATAGGGCGACTTTTATACGATTCAAAATCTATTTTTGAAGATCAGTTAGAAGCTATTAAAAAAACAAGTTTAAAAAAAGGTCATGACGGAATCGATATGGCACTTTTTACCGATGGACTTCGTGACGAACGTGAACAAGGAATTACTATAGATGTAGCCTACAGGTATTTTACGACTCCAAAGCGTAAATTTATCATTGCAGATACGCCAGGACACATTCAATATACTCGCAATATGGTTACGGGAGCATCCACTGCAAATGTAGCCTTGATTTTAATTGATGCAAGACACGGTGTTATTGAGCAAACCAAGCGACATGCTTTTATTGCGTCCTTATTGCAAATACATCATATTATAGTTTGTGTAAATAAAATGGATTTGGTAGAATTTTCGGAAGATATTTATGACACTATTAGGACTCAGTTTGAAGAGTTTTCTTCTAAATTATATTCAAAAGACATTCGGTTTATTCCTATTAGTGCTTTAAAAGGAGATAACGTAGTAAATAAATCTAATAATATGGATTGGTATCTTGGTGCTCCTTTACTGAACACTTTAGAAACCATGCATATTAGTAGTGATATTAATAAAATTGATGCTCGTTTTCCAGTGCAAACAGTTTTACGTCCGCAACGTGAAGGATTTATAGATTATCGTGGTTATGCAGGAAGAGTGGCTAGCGGAATTTTCCGCCCAGGAGACGAAATAACGGTGTTGCCATCTGGATTTACTTCTAAAATTAAAACCATCGATACTTTTGATGGAGAATTAGAAGAAGCTTTTGCTCCGATGTCTGTTTCTATTACTCTGGAAGATGATATTGATATAAGTAGAGGTGATATGATTGTGAAAACCACCAATAAACCGAAAGCAGTTCAAGAATTTGACACCATGATTTGTTGGTTAAACAAAACTCCTTCAAAAACGAGAGCTAAATACTCTATATTGCATACTTCAAACGATCAAAAAGCGATGATTAAAGAGGTGTTGTATAAAATAGACATCAATACGTATTCTCGAAACGAAGAAGATAAAGAATTGGGAATGAACGATATTGCTCGTGTAAAAATAAGAACCACACGCCCCTTAATGATCGATGAATACCGCGATAATAGAATAACAGGAAGTTTTGTGCTGGTTGATGATGCAACCCATGAAACGGTAGCTGCTGGGATGATTTTATAAAAAATAAAAATGAGCAAAACGTATTTTTCGCATGAAACCGCAGTTATAGACGAAGGTTGTACAATCGGAAACGATGTTAATATTTGGCATTTTTCTCATATTATGACAAACTGCACCATTGGTGACCGATGTAATATTGGACAAAATGTAGTTGTTTCTCCTCAAGTAATTTTAGGGGAAAATGTAAAAGTTCAAAACAACGTTTCTATATATACAGGTGTTATTTGTGAAGATGATGTGTTTTTAGGACCTTCTATGGTTTTTACCAATGTAATTAATCCTAGAAGTGCTGTAAACAGAAAAAATAAATACGCAGAAACCATTGTAAAAAAAGGAGCTTCTATAGGTGCAAATGCAACTATTATTTGTGGGAACAATATTGGAGAATACGCATTAGTAGGAGCGGGAGCAGTGGTAACAAAAGAAATTAAACCCTATGCTTTGGTGGTAGGGAATCCTTCTAAACAAATAGGATGGGTTAGTGAATACGGACACCGTTTGTATTTTAATGAAAAAGGAATTGCACTTTGCCCAGAAACAAACCACAAATACCAATTAGCAACTAATAGTGTCAGTAAAATTTAATTAATGAATATGAAAAATTTCGCATTAATAGGCGCCAGTGGCTATATTGCACCACGCCATATGCAGGCGATAAAGGAAACCAATAACGATTTAGTTGCCGCATTGGATAAATTTGATAGCGTTGGAGTCATAGATAGTTATTTTCCAAATGCTGACTTTTTTACGGAGTTTGAACGCTTTGATCGTCATATTTCAAAATTAAAATACGAACAAAAAAAACAATTAGATTATGTAAGTATCTGTACGCCAAATTACTTACACGACTCTCATATTCGGTTTGCTTTGCGTCAAGGAGCCGATGCCATTTGTGAAAAACCTTTGGTGCTAAACCCATGGAATATCGATGCTTTGGCAAATGTGGAAAAGGAAACGGGTAAAAAAATATTCAACATTTTACAGCTTAGAGTACATCCAAGTATTATAGCTTTAAAAGAAAAAATTGCCAACGGACCTAAAGATAAAATTTACGATGTAGATCTTACTTATTTAACTTCAAGAGGGCATTGGTATTATACTTCTTGGAAAGGCGATGTTTTAAAATCTGGAGGAATAGCCTCTAATATAGGGGTGCATTTTTATGATATGCTTTCTTGGATATTTGGCGAGGTAAAACAAAACATAGTACACGTAAATACCCACGATCGTTCGGCAGGTTATTTAGAATTTGACAGTGCCAGAGTACGTTGGTTTTTATCTATCAACTACGATGTGTTACCAGACGAAATAAAAGCCAAAGGACAACGTACCTATAGATCTATCACTATTGAAGGGGAAGAACTAGAGTTTAGTGGAGGTTTTACAGATTTACATACTATTTCGTACCAAGAAATTCTTAAAGGAAATGGTTACGGATTAGAAGTACCCAGACAAGCCATCGAGATTGTACATGATATTAGAAACGCTGTTCCAGTTGGTTTAAAAGGAGAATACCATCCTTTTGCTAAAAAGCCCTTGGCGAAGCACCCTTTTAGTAAATAACACATTAAAAATGGGTTATTTCTCAAATTTAATAAAATCTGAATACAGTAAAAACGTCCTTACATTAATGACGGGGACAACGATAGCACAAGCTATTCCTATTGCAATAACTCCTATTTTAACAAGAATTTATTCGCCCGATGATTTTGGTGTTTTTTCTTTGTTTTTAGCAATAACAGCCATTGCTGGAGCTGTTTCCAATGCACAATACGAACAAGCAATAGTGCTTCCTGTTAAAGATGAAGATTCTTATAATTTGGTTGCTTTAGGTATTTCAATAGCATTAGGTTTTAGCTTAGTTCTTTTACTTATTGTTTTATTTTTTAAACTTCAAATTGCTCATTTATTAGGTAATAATGAAATCGTACCTTATTTGTTTTTAATTCCTTTATCAACGTTATTAGTTGGAATTTATAATTCATTAAATTTTTTTAATATTCGTAAAAAGCAATTTGAAAATATTGCAACTTCACAGGTTACTCGTTCTAGTAGTTTGGGGGTTTCTCAAGTATTAATTGGCTTGATTGCTTTGGGGTCTGTAGGGCTAATTGTAGGGCAAATTTTATCATATTTATCAGGAAATATAATATTATTCAAAACTTTAAAAAACAACTATAAAAAAGGAGATATTTCTACTAAAAAAATAATAAGCCAAGCAAGAATTTATAAAAAATTCCCTATTTATTCATTGCCTTCTATATTACTAAACTCAATAAATTTAAACATAGTTAATTTTTTAATTTTGTCTCTATTTTCAATTACTACTTTGGGTTTTTATTCTTTGACACAACGAATTATAGGAATCCCTTCACGTGTTATTGGGAGTAGTATTGGGCAGGTGTTTTTACAAAAAGCAGCAGAAATGTATCGTGAAATAGGTAATACTGAAGAAATATTTTTATCAACCTTTAAAAAACTCGCTTTATTATCTTTACCTATTTTTGTGATTTTATTTTTTATTGCCGAACCCGTGTTTGCATTTGTATTTGGAGAAGAATGGCGAATATCTGGTACTTATGCTAAAATATTAATTCCATTAGCTGCAGTCCGTTTTGTGAGTAGTACTTTATCGAATACTTTATCAATTCATCAAAAACAACAATATTTGCTTGTATTTAATTTGGTATTGTTGGCAACAATAATTCTTGTGTTTTCTATAAGTAAAATAAGTAAGTTAAGTATGGAAACTACATTGATAGGATATAGTTTTACAATTTCAATTATATATATATTACTATTAATAATTAACTGGAAGGTTTCAAAAGAAATTAAAATTAAATGAAAATAGTAACCATCATCGGGGCGAGACCTCAGTTTATTAAAGCAGCATCTTTAAGTAGAGAGATTTTAAAACAAGAAGGAATAGAAGAAATTATTGTGCATACAGGTCAGCATTTTGATGCCAATATGAGTGAGGTTTTTTTTACTGAAATGCAAATACCAAAACCTCATTATAACCTTGCTATTAATAGTTTAGGTCACGGAGCTATGACAGGCAGAATGATGGAAGAAATAGAAAAAATATTACTTAAAGAAACTCCAGATTGGTTATTGGTGTATGGTGATACCAATTCTACGTTGGCTGGAGCTTTGGCAGCAAAAAAACTTCATATTAAAGTAGCACATGTAGAGGCAGGTTTGCGATCTTTTAATATGAAAATGCCCGAGGAAGTTAACCGTATTTTAACCGATAGAATAAGCGATGTGCTTTTTTGCCCAACCCAACAAGCTATAGATAATTTAAAGAAGGAAGGCTATAAAAATATAGAAGCAACGGTCGTTAATGTAGGGGATATTATGTACGATTCGGCTTTGTTTTTTAGCGCCTTATCTAAAGAGAACGATAAAAGCATACCAAACAATTATGTGCTAGCTACGGTGCATAGAGCAGAAAATACAGACGATCCTATAAAGCTAAAAAATATTTTTGAAGCTTTGGATATCATCCATGAAAAATTTCCAGTTGTTTTACCGCTTCATCCACGAACCAAAAAGTTATTAAAAGTTCATGGTGTTACTACTCAAATACATTTAATTGAACCTGTGGGATATTTAGAAATGGTGAGTTTAATTAAAAACTCCAAGGCAGTAATTACCGATAGTGGTGGTTTGCAAAAAGAAGCCTATTTTTTCAAAAAACAAGGTTTTACCTTACGCGATCAAACCGAATGGGTAGAGCTTATAGAAGCTGGTTGTAACCAATTAGTTGATGTTTTGAATGATGATATTTCAAGTATTGTATTAAATGCTATTGACAAAAAATTAGATTTTTCTAAAGAAATTTACGGCAATGGTAAAACTAGTGAACGGATTTTAAACTTATTGTTAGGCAATTAATTAATGAAACAAAAAAAAACATTAAATTGTTATAATGAATATTAAATTGATATATAAAACTACACCTATTTGGTTTCAAAATCTAATAATTTCAATATATGGTTATAAAATTTATAGGCAACGATATGGTAAAATTTATTATAAAACATTTAATGAATTAATTAAAAAAAAATATAATGATTATAATTTAGAGGTTTTAAATCAAGAACTATTATTGCAAGATTTTCTAAAAAAAGCGATTAATTCGAGTAAATATTACAAGGATTTATATAGAAATATTGACATTTCACAAATAAAAACAATTGAAGATATTAAAATCCTTCCGATAGTAAATAAAGAAGAACTACGTGCTAATATAAGCGATGTTTACACAATTAAAGAAACTAATTCAATTAAAACATTTACAGGAGGAACAACAGGTAAATCATTGAAAATATTATTTACAAAAGACGATTTTCAGAAAAGAATGGCTTATTTAGATGCTTTTAAATATAAAGTTGGAATAAAAGACCCTTTTAAAGTAAGAAAAGCAACTTTTAGTGGAAGAGACATTACATATTCTAAAAAATCTAAAATATTTTGGAGGAATAATTATATTTACAATCAAAGACTTTATTCTACTTTTGATATTTCAGATACTAATTTACCTTATTATATAACTAATTTAAATTGTTTTAAACCTGAGGTTATAAATGGCTTTGTATCTTCCATTTATGAAATTGCAAGTTTTATTGATAGAAATAGGCTAAAATTAAATTTTATACCAAAAGCAATTTTCACAACTTCTGAAACTTTATTGACCTTTCATAGGGTTTTGATAGAAAGAGTATTTAATTGTCCTGTTTATAATCAGTACGCATCTGCAGAAGGAGCACCATTTATTACAGAATGTAAAAATAAAAACCTTCATTATAACTTAGATACTGGAATAATAGAAGTTTTAAAAACTAAAGAAGGAAATCAAATGGTGATAACTTCTTTTACAACATCTGGTACTCCTTTAATTAGATATAATATTGAAGATTGTATAACTTTTAAAGATCAAGTTTGTAAGTGTGGCTCTGTTCATCCACTTGTTGAAAAAATTGATGGAAGAAAAGTTGATTATTTATTTTCAAAAGAAAAAGGAAAAATTAGTTTAAGTCATCTTGCTGATGTAATCAAGGGAATTCCAAATAGTATAAAAAAAATGCAATTTATTCAAGAATCAATAAGTCATATTATTGTTAAGATTGTAATAGATGAAAGGTTATACCTTAATGAGCATGAAAAAGAAATAAAAAAGGAAATGGTCTATAGATTCGGTAAAAATACAATCATTGAAATCACTAAAGTTTCTGATATTTCAAGAGAAAAGAGCGGAAAGTTTTTATTGATTAAAAATAATATTAACACAAACTCATGAAGATAGCTTTACTAGGGGATATTGCTTTTTTTGGTAAATTTTCATTGGAAAATAATGAAAATTTATATAAGTATTTTGAAGATGTTTCTAAACTTCTAAATGAATACGATATGGTAATTGGAAATTTAGAAACGCCTTTTGTTACAAATCAAAAAGAATATGGTTTTAAATCGGCTTACATAAAATCAGATCCAATAAACATAAAATTAATACAGTATCTAAATATTGATATTGTAAATCTTGCAAATAATCATATTTATGATTTTGGAAAAGAGGGTTTACAATTAACCAAAAAGGTCCTTGATGATAATAGTATAAAATATTTTGGAATTGAAAATAAACAATTAGTAATTAACTTTGAAAACAATAAAATAGCATTACATGGCTATTGTTGTTATTCAACAAATCCTCTGGGTATTAACAAGGGGGTAAATGAACTTAATTTTGTTAATGTTAAAAACAACCTAATAGAAAATAATAAAAACAACCTATTTAATATTATTGGGTTTCATTGTGGTCAGGAACATGTAAATTTTCCTAATTTTGATCATATAGAAATGGGAAGGAAACTTTCAGAAATATCACCTTATGTTTTTTATGGTCATCATCCACATGTAATTCAGGGTATTGAAAAGGTTAATAATAGTTTGCTTGCCTATAGTCTTGGAAATTTTTGTTTTGATGATGTCTATACAACAAAATCAAAAACCCCATTGATTAAACAATCAATAAATAATAAAGAATCTTTTATTTTAGAAATTGAAATTAAAAATAACATATTGGTAAACCATAAAGTTATACCTATTTTTATTGGTGCTGAAAAATTAGAAATTGGTAAGAATGAAATACTTAAAAAATTAGAAACCTATTCTAAGAACCTTTCCTTACCTAAAAATAAGTATTTAAGTAATAGGTTAAAATTATTAACTACCTATATTGAAACAAGAAAGACATTAAGAAATTTTGATTGGTATATAAAAAGAATGAATATTAAATCAGCTTTTATTATTTTAAATGCGAAGCGTAATAATAAAAAGTATAAAAAGGTTCTAAAAAAATATTTATAAATTATGTTAAAAAGCTTAAATTTAAATGAAAAAGCATTAGTTATAAGTACCGTTTTATTACCATTCACCCTATTAAGGTTTGGTGCTTTAGGTATTGGAGAATTAATACTCATTTTGCTTTTTTTTTTAGAATTTAAAAAAAGAAAGTTTAGTTTTTTATTTAGAGAATTTGTTTTTACAAAGTTTTGGACTATTTATTTAATAATTAGTTTAATTGGCTTTTCCTATAATGTAATAATACTTAAACATGATACAGGAACTCTTGAAGGTATGTTATTTGATTTTTCAGCATATTTTTTAATATTACTAACGAGTTATACAGTAGAAAGTTACAATAAAAGAGGTAAGGTTAGTTTTTTTAAAATTCTTAAATATGTGTTTTATGGCTCAAGTATTATATTAACCATATTATATATTGTTAGTTTTTTTACACCATCAATTTTTGGTTTAAGTTTACGTTATCATATTCATTTTGCACCATTAGTTAAAAATCTTCATCAAATATCTATGTTTATTGTTCCTCTCCCATTTGTTGGAGTCTTTTTAGTTGAACAAGAGAAAAAATATACTGTTAAATTAGTTATTATTATATTTATTATTTTACTTACAAGTATGGCATTAGATACGGGTTCTTTTAAGGCACTAGCAGGAATTTATGTAGGGTTTGTGGGTTATTTTTTTTTTAAATTAATTAATTATGTAAGTGGAAGAAATAGAAACATTATTCTTTTTTTAAGTGTTATAATAAGTGTTTTATTTTTTTTGTTATACTTTGATTCTATCTCTATGATACTTCAAAATATATTTAATGAGGAAGATAATAATGACGGTCGTTCTAATTTATATTCTAAAGCTCTAAAAATTGGTTTTAATTCTCCTGTATTTGGTTTGGGTACTGGGGCACATATATATAATGGGGGGAAATTTTGGGATGCACATCAGACTTTATTTACAGTATTTTTACAAACGGGATTATTGGGTTTATTTTGGTTTATTTGGTTTTTTTCTAAATTAGTTAAGAGAATATTTAAATCTGAAGCACTTTTTTCAGCATTAATTCCTCTAGGTATTTATTTGCTTGGTGGTGATATTTTAAGAAGATTACCAATATGGTTGTTACTAATGTTTTTTTATTATTGCACCTTAAACTTTAAATCAAATCCGAATGATTAAAAAAAACATTTTATTTATTGCCACTGCATTTTCACCAGAAAATGCTGTAGGATCTATTAGAACTACTAAAATTGTAAAATATTTAATTAGAAATGAATATAATGTTACTGTACTGTCTCCACAATTACATAAAAGCACAAATTATGATTATTCAAATGAATCTGATGAATTATTAAAGGTAAATAGAGTTGTAATTCCTCATTCAAAGTTCTTTGAATTTGTTTTTTTGAGAAATAGAAACAAAATGCTTCAAAAAAAATCTGCTTCAAACTATATTGAAATTAAAAATAACAATAGCATTCTATCTAAATTAAAATCCCAAATATTTATCCTTATACATTTTATTTATACGCTCATTCGAAATAAGGATTGGAGTAGAAAAGTTAATAATTATATTTCTAAAAACATTAATATACCCGATTTTGATAGTGTAATATCTAGTTATCCTAGTTTAAGTGCGCATTGGGTTTCTTCTAACCTTTCAAAAAAGTATAAACTGTTTTGGATTGCAGATTTTAGAGACCCTATTAATTATGAAGCCAATTCAAATTCATTAATAATAAGAATTAACACATATTTTCAAAATAGAATAATAAAGCAAGCAAATTTTATAACTACCATTTCAGTTGATTTGCTTTCTAAATTTAATCCAAACAATAAATTTGACAGTAACAAGCTTAAATGTATTCCTAATGGTTTTGATCCAGATGATTTAGAAGAAAATAAGGTTTCAAGTATTAACCCATCTAAAGTGCTTAATTTATGTTACGTGGGTAGTTTGTATGGAGGTAAAAGAGATTTAGGTGTAGTGTTCAAAGTAATAAACGAACTAATTAAAGAAAATAAAATAGTTAAAGAAAATATTAATATAACGTATGCAGGAAAAGAATTTAATGTATTTAACAATCAAGCTAGTCATTATGAATTGTCATCAATTTTAGTAAATAAAGGTTTTGTTTCGAGACTAGAGTCGGTTAAAATACAATCTAGTTCAGACCTTATAATAATTGTAACTTGGAATACAGAAAAAGATAAGGGGATTATGACAGGTAAATTGTTTGAATGTTTACTAACTAAAAAAATGATTTTAGGTGTAGTAAATGGTACAGTCCCAAACAGTGAAATGAAAAGAGTTGTAAATAATATTAATGGCGGAATAATATATGAAGAGGCATCTTTAAAGCTAGAAAAAGAATTTGAAGATTTAAAAGAATATATTTTAAATAAATATATAGAAAAGCAAACTAACTTGGTTTTAAAACCATCTTATAACGATAGCATAAAATATTATGAATATTCAGAGATTACAAAATCGTTTATTAAACTTTTAGAGAATAATTATTAGTTTACATTCAGTGACTATGCAATAACCAAAACTAATCCGCATTACAAAGGTCCTGATTTTTCTAGAAAACTACTAGAAAGGCAACAACTATATATAAATCAATTTTATAATTAACTTCCGAATGAAAAAAATATTATTTGTCATAAATGTTGATTGGTTTTTTATTTCACATAGATTAATACTTGCAGAAAATGCTGTTAAAAATGGATATAAAGTAACCGTAGCTTGTAAAGATACTGGCAGAAAAAATGAAATCGAAAAAATAGGAGCAAAATTTATTGATTTTCAATTTGATCGTTCCAGTACTAATCCTTTACAAGAAGTCTTTACTATAAAAAAGTTTTATTATTTATATAAAGCTGAGAGACCAGATGTAATTCATCATATAACATTAAAACCAATAATCTATGGATCAATAATAGCTAGAATATTAAAATTACCAGTATTAAATGCAGTAAGTGGCTTGGGTTTCAATTTTTCAGAGGATAAAAAAGGGGTATCTACAAAAATAATGACATCATTGATGAAACTAGGTTTTGCAAATAAAAAATTAATTAGTATTTTTCAGAATAATGACGATTTGGCTACGATGACAAGAAGAGGAATTATTAATGAAAGTAATAGAGTAGTTAAAATTAAAGGAGCAGGAGTAGATTTAAACAAATTTTATTTTTCAATTCCAAATAAAAAGAAAAAAGTACAAATAATATTGCCCGCAAGATTATTATGGGATAAAGGTATTAAAGAATTTTATAAAGCAGCAATGCTCTTAAAACATAAATATAAAGATAGGGTTGTCTTCAAACTAATTGGTGTAGCTGATATTGATAATAAATCTGGAGTTTCAGAAAAAATATTGCAAAAATGGGTCGATAATGACTATTTCATTTGGCTTAACTACCAAAAAAATATGGTTTCTTTTTATACTAATTCCGACATAGTTGTACTACCGTCGTATAGAGAGGGAATGCCAAAAACTTTGTTAGAAGCTTGTGCTATTGGTCGTCCGATTATTACAACAGATGCTATTGGATGTAGAGAATGTGTTATAGAGGGTGTAAATGGGTATAAAGTCCCTGTAAAGAATGTTGAAACCTTAGCAAGAAAAATTTCAGAGCTAATTGATGATAGAGAATTAAGAATTAAAATGGGGAAAGAGTCAAGAAAAAAAGCTGAAAAAGAATTTAATGTGGAAGATGTTATTAAAAAACATTTATCATTATATAAAAAATTAACAAATGAATAATATAATTTTATTAACTGGAAGCAATGGTTTCGTAGGTAAAAATTTATATTCTAAACTAATTATAAAATATAATATTACTTCCGTTACAAGAAATGTAAATTCAGTTAATCAAATAAATTGGAATGGTTTATCAAATTTAAAAAAATCATTTAAAGTATATATTCATTTAGCAGGGAAAGCGCATGATTTAAAAAACACATCAAATGATGAAGAATATTATTATGCTAATACTGAACTCACTAAGAAACTATTTGATCATTTTCTAAGCAATAAATCTTCCATTTTTATTTATATAAGTTCAGTAAAGGCCGCCGCTGATAAGGTTGAAGGTGTTTTGACAGAAGAAATAAAAGAAAATCCTAAAACTGTTTATGGGAAATCAAAACTATTAGCTGAAGAATATTTATTGTCAAAGAAACTACCAGAAAATAAGAAACTGTATATTTTGCGTCCTTGCATGATTTATGGCGAAGGGAATAAAGGAAATCTTAATTTATTGTTTAAATTAGTTAATTATAGATTGCCCTATCCCTTGGGGGAATTTGAAAATAAGCGGTCATTTTTATCTGTTGATAATTTATGTTTTATAATAGAAAAATTAATTGAAAAAAAGCCAATTTCAGGTGTGTATAATGTTGCTGACGATGTTGCTATTTCTACATTAGAATTAATAAAAATAATTGGAAAAGGGCTTGATAAAAAACCTATTGTTTTAAAAATACCTAAGACAATAATTTATAGATTAGGTAACCTTGGGAGTTTATTGAGGCTTAAATTTAATAATTCGACTATCGAAAAGCTATCAGATAATTATGTGGTAAGTAATGAGAAAATATTAAAAAAATTAAACGTAAAAATGCCAATAAATATTAAAGAAGGCCTGTTGAAAACCATTAAAACCTTTAAAGATGTTTAACAAAATTATTGCTCTAGTTTTAATTATCCTCCTTAGTCCATTGTTTGTGTTAATTATGTTATTTGTTTTTTTGAGCGATGGGTTTCCATTAATTTTTACTCAAAAAAGAGTTGGAGAAAATTATAGATTCTTTAAGTTGTATAAATTTCGAACTATGAAAAATGAGACACCAAATGTTGCTACTCATTTACTAGATAATCCGTCTCAATTTATTATTAAGGGTGGGAGTATAATTCGTAAGTTAAGCCTAGATGAATTACCAAATTTAATAAACATTTTACTTGGTGAAATGGTTTTTGTTGGGCCGAGACCTGCGTTATATAATCAGGATGATTTAATGAGGTTAAGAGTTGATTCTGGTATTTATAAATTAAAACCTGGGCTTACAGGTTGGGCTCAAATTAATGGAAGAGATACAATCTCAAATGAAGAAAAGGTAAGGCTTGAAATTGAATATTTAGAAAAAAGAAATTTTATTTTTGATATAAAAATCTTATTCTCAACTGTGTTTATTATATTTATTAAAAATAATGAGGTGAGTCATTAACCTCAATAAAATGATTGTGTTTTTAAACTTACGATGAAAAAAAAAATATACATGTCTTCACCGCACATGGGTGGTGCTGAACAAACTTACATAAAAAAAGCTTTTGATACTAATTGGATAGCTCCCATAGGTGCTAACTTAAAAGGTTTTGAATATGACTTAGAATTATATTTAGGAAATAAAAACTATGTTGCTGCTTTAAATTCAGGAACCGCTGCTTTACATTTGGCATTAATTCTTTTAGGTGTAAGTAAAGGCGATGAAGTCATCTGTCAATCGATGACGTATTCTGCTTCAGCAAATCCAATTGTCTATCAAGGAGCAACCCCTATTTTTATTGATAGTGAAGAAAATACTTGGAATCTTTGCCCCATTCATTTAGAAGAAGCTATAAAAGACAGAATCGCTAAAGGAAAAAAACCTAAAGCAATTATTGCAGTCCATTTATACGGAATGCCTTATAAAGTTGAAGAGATTACTGCTATTTCAAAAAAATATAACATTCCAGTAGTTGAAGATAGTGCAGAAGCACTAGGAAGCACATATAAAAATCAAAAATGTGGAACTTTTGGCGATATTTCAATCCTTTCATTTAATGGAAATAAAATTATCACCACATCTGGAGGAGGGGCATTGGTTTCAAAAGATAGAAAAATAAAAGAGAAAGCTATATTTTTAGCAACTCAAGCTCGTGATCAAGCGCCCCATTATCAACACTCCGAAATCGGCTATAACTATCGGCTAAGCAATATTTGTGCAGGAATAGGGAGAGGGCAAATGGAGGTATTGGATACTCATGTAGGTTTTCGGAGAGCTATGAATCAATTTTATAAAGATTTGTTTAGTAATACTGAAGGAGTAAGTGTATTTACAGAGCCTTCAAAAAATTATTTCTCCAATCATTGGTTAAGTTGCATCACTATAGATTCTGAAAAAGCAGGTTTTACATCAGAACAAATTAGGCTTGCATTAGAAAAAGATACCATAGAAGCAAGACCACTTTGGAAACCGATGCATTTACAACCAGTTTTTAAAAATGCACCTTATTATGGGGCTGAAATTTCAGAAAATTTATTTAAAAACGGACTTTGTTTGCCTTCGGGTTCTAACCTTGATAATATTGATAGGAAAAGGATTACAAAAATTTTGTTAAAATTCACTTAAAAAGAGTACATTTGTTTGTTAAACTTAGACGATTTGAAAAAAATTAATAAGCTTTTATCTAGATTATATAAAGGAGATAACCATCTAAAAATGCTCGACAACAGGTACTTGCCTCGTTGGATGGTTTTAGTGATAGATTCAATGTTAATTATTGTTTCTATGTTAATTGTCTATGCAATTTTATCTGGAACACCTATAAAATTTCATGAAAAATTTTCTTTGTTCACTCAAGGTTCCGCTGTTTTATTTGTAAATATTATTAGTTTTTATATTTTTAAGACCTATGCAGGTATCATCCGTCACTCTACCATTACAGATGTTTTTAAATTGGCAATTGCTTCGGTTTCTACAGCTTCAGCAGTTATCTTTTTTAATTATACTTATTCCTTTTTTACGGGTGAAAAAATATTTTTAACAGTAGCTATTCTTTTGTTTATGTTGACATCATTTTCAGTAATGATGCTTTTTCGAATTACAGTTAAAGGAATTTATCAAGTATTAATTAACCAAACTGCGGGAAGGTTAAAAAAACGAGTGATGATTTATGGGGCTGATTCCCATTCATTAAACATTGGTAAAACATTAATTTCAGACGATACCACAGATTTTAAACTTATTGGATTTTTAAACGAGAAGTTTAAAACCAAAGGAGGTGAATTATATGGAAAACCGCTACTAACCATTGAAGATAATTTTAGTAATATCATTGAAAATTATAAAATAAACGGGATTATTATTGCCGATAAATCATTTTCAATAAAAGAGAAAAACAAAATTGTTGAATTATGTCTAGAAAATAATCTGGAGGTTTTTAGCGTGCCTTCTTTAGAGCAAGTAAATACTAAAGAGGGGATGAAACTCCAAATTAAACCTATTGAAATTGAAGATTTATTAGAACGAGATCCTATTCAAATTAATAATGAATTAATAAAACATGATTTAGAAAATAAAACCATATTAATAACAGGTGGAGCTGGCTCTATTGGTAGTGAAATTGTGAGACAGTTATCATGTTTTAATCCTAAATTATTGGTAATTTTAGATCAAGCAGAATCTGCATTACACGAATTGGAATTGTTGTTATATGAAACGCAACCCGATTTAAATTTTGTAATCGAACTGGCAGATATTAGTAATGTGTTTAGGTTAGAGAGTGTTTTTATAAAACATAAAATAGATTTTATTTATCATGCTGCTGCTTACAAACACGTCCCTATGATTGAAAAAAACCCTAGGGAAGCTGTGTTTGTAAACATTCTAGGAACTATTAATCTAGCTAATCTTTCATTTAAATTTGGAGTAGATAAGTTTGTAATGATTTCAACAGACAAAGCGGTAAACCCCACCAATGTTATGGGAGCTTCTAAACGTGCTGCAGAAATGTATGTGCAGTCTTTCTTTAATGAACATTCTGATGGTACAAAATTTATTACTACTCGTTTCGGAAATGTATTGGGTTCTAATGGTTCTGTTATACCGCATTTCAGAAATCAAATATCAAAAGGAGGTCCAGTAACAGTGACTCATAAAGATATTATACGTTATTTTATGACCATTCCAGAGGCTTGTCAATTAGTGCTACAAGCTGGAACAATGGGTCATGGTGGTGAAGTGTATGTTTTTGATATGGGTGACCAAGTACGTATTTTAGACCTTGCTGAAAAAATGATACGTCTTTCAGGATTTGAGCCTTATGCAGATATAGATATTCAAATAACGGGACTTCGACCAGGAGAAAAACTATATGAAGAACTGTTAAATGACACTTCAAAATCACTACCAACACATCATAAAAAAATTATGATTTCTAAAGTACCTGTAGTTGAGTTTGATGTTCTAAAGTACAAAATGGATAATATTATTATTTCTGCTAATAAAGATTCGGATAAAGAAATTGTGATGCTACTTAAAAAAATCGTCCCAGAATTTATAAGCGAAAATTCAATATTTGAAGAGTTAGATACACTGATACAGCTGCCCTAATTATAATTTGATAATGCTTTATACCTTGCGGTAAGATGTTATATTTGTAAAATCTAATTACCATTAAATGAAAAAAATAGTACTACTATTATCAATGTATTTTTTGATTTTTTCTTGCGCTTCAAAAAAGGACATTTTATATTTTCAAGATTCCGAAACATTAAACTTGACTAAAATTACTCAAAGTTTTGATCCTATAATTGAGGTCAACGATATACTTCACATAACTATTTCATCTATTAACGAAGAAGTATTGCGTCCGTTTTTAAAAGGACAACAGAATGCCCAAGCAACTATTAACTCAAATCCTGGACTAGATGGATATCTGGTGGGTGTTGACGGAAACATTAGTTTTCCGATAATTGGAGATGTTACCGTTGCAGGTTTTAATCGAAGCCATGCAGAAGATATTTTAAAAGATAAAATTTCTGTTTATGTAAAAGAGGTAGTTGTTGAAGTTCGGATTATGAATTTTGAAGTAACGGTAATAGGTGAAGTTAAAATGCCAGGCGTTTATAATATTAAAGACGAACGTGTAACATTACCCGAAGCATTAGCTTTGGCAGGAGATTTAACCTCAGACGGAAAACGTAGTACAATTACAATTGTTAGAACAGAAAATGGTGTTCGTAAAGTTAACACCATAGATTACACAAGTTCGGCGTTTTTTAATAGCGAGTATTATTTCTTAAAGCAAAACGATTTGGTGTATGTAGAACCTTCTGCAAAAGGAGTTAAAAAATCTGGTTTTATTCCTGATATTCCTGCATTACTTGCATTATTTACAGTAATATTAACTACTGTTATTTTACTAACAAATTAATTAATAATGAGTCAAGATATTGATAGTATAAGTGATAATGATTTTTCTTTACAAGATATAATAAGAGATTATACAAAATATTGGTATTTTTTCGCATTAGGTTTATTTATTACAACATCAGTAGCTTATACTTACCTTAGGTATGCAACTCCAGTTTTTGAAAGCCAAACAACAATAATTATAAAAGATGAAAAGAGTGGTGGTGGAGCGGTTGAATTAGCTGCATTTTCAGAACTTTCATTTTTTGCTAATTCCTTTTCAAGTAAAAAAATGGAAAGCGAAATAGTAATAATAAAATCTAGGAATATAATATCAAAAACAATTGAAGCACTTAGTTTAAATATTGTGTATCATATTGAAGGAACTGTAAAAGAGATGGAGCTTTACACCTACCAACCTTTAAAAGTGTCTTATGTTATTTCTAATGATCGAGCAACTCCAATTCCTGAATTGGTAATTACAATTACCAGTAAAACTCAATTTTTACTATCGTCAAACATAAAAAATGGCACCTATGATTTTGGTGATGCTATAGAATTTGATTTTGGAAAAATCATTGTTATTCCAAATTTCGAAAATAAAGAAAGATTTGATTTTTACTCAAATAAACCTATTCACGTTTCTTACAATTCAATCGAGAAATTAGCTAGATTTTATCAAGGAAAAATAGAAACAATTCATGATGGTAAAAATGGTGATGTTTTGCGATTAATGATAAAATCAACATTAAGAGAAAAAGCAGAAGCTTTTTTAGATGAATTAGTATATCAATACAATCAAGATGCAATCTACGATAAAAACCAAATTGCAAGAAGAACTTCGAGATTTATAAATTCTAGATTAGAAATTATTACAAAAGAGTTGGATTCTGTTGAAAATAATAAAGAGATTTTTAAAAGTACCAATCGTCTAACAAATATTGAATCGGAATCCATATTAATGATGACTAATGCCAGCGAGTTTAACAAACAGCAAGTAGATTTAGGAACTCAAATACAGTTGGCAGGAACTATGATTGAATATATGGAAAACTCTTCTTCAAAAGAGTTAATTCCAGAAGATATTGGATTATCTGGCAATGAGATTTCATTGTCTGTAACTACTTACAATCAATTGGTTTTAGAAAGAAATAAATTATTGGAAAATTCTACTTCAAAAAATCCTGTAATTAGAAATATTGATGCACAACTAGTGCAACTGCATGCTAGTATATTTACAAGTATTAAAAATCAAAAGAATACTTTAGAAGTAATACTAAAAGATTTAGATTACCAAGAAAGTAAATTTAATTCTCGACTATCACAAGTTCCAAAAAAGGAAAAAATATTTAGAGGGATAGTTAGACAACAAAATATTAAAGAACAATTATACTTGTTTTTATTACGACAACGTGAAGAAACTTCCATTTCATTAGCTGTAACTTCACCTAAAGCAAAAATAGTTGATAAAGCATTAAGTTCGTATAAGCCCGTATCACCTAAAAGCACAATTATATTTTTAGTCGCAGTAATTTTAGGTTTATTAATTCCTTTTATTATAATTTATATTGTTTATATGTTTGATAACAAGATAAATAACAGAAAAGATATTGAGAAAATAGTGAAAAATGTTTCAGTAATTGGAGAAATACCAAAACTTTCTAAAAACGATAAACAGTTAATTGAAATTAATGACCGTTCCTTGCTTGCAGAATCATTTAGAATATTAAGAACAAATTTGCAATATTTATTTCTTAAAAAAGAGAATGCTAATAAAGAAAGTAAAACCATATTTGTTACATCTACGGTTCATAGTGAAGGAAAAACTTTTGTAACTTTTAACCTTGCGTTAAGTTTAGCAAGTATTGGTAAAAAAGTTGTATTAGTCGGCGGAGATATCCGAAATCCTCAATTACATCGCTACATAGCTGATGGAGATAAAAACCACGAAGGCTTAACAGATTTTATTGTAAGAGATGATATTTCAATTAAAAGTATTGTTAAGAAATCTGAGTTTCATCCAAATTTAGACATTATGTTATCGGGAGCAATACCACCAAACCCAACAGAATTATTAATGCTACCCAAGGTTGCAACTATTTTTAAAGAATTAGAAAAAGACTATGATTATGTAATTGTTGATACAGCACCATCTATGTTAGTTGCTGATACAATTTTAATTAATAAATACGCAGATACCACACTATATGTTGTTAGGGCAGGTTATACCGAAAAAAAATTATTAGAATTTTTAAATGATTATGTTAAAGAAGGTAAGTTAAATAATATTGCGGTAATCATTAATTATGTCGATACAGCCAATTACGGCTACGGAAATAAATATGGATATACCTACGGTCAACGTAAAAAAAGTAAAGTAAAAAGCTTTTTTGAATCTATTTAAAATGAAAATATTTTTTTTTATACTCACCTTATTTAGTAATGCAATAGTTATAGCCCAGGAATTTGATTATAGTATATTTTTAAAAGCACAAGGAATTTACGGTTCAAATGACGAGTCTCCTTTTTGGTTTTATTCCAATCAAAATGGACAGCTAGATGGGGAAACTAATTTTCTAGGATTAGCCTCTTTTGAAACTTATTTTAAAAAAACAAGAATCTTAATTTTGAAGCAGGTGTAAGTTATTTTTACAGTGATGGAATAGAAAATGAAGTAAAAAGAAATGAATTTTATTTAAAATATTATAACAAATATATTCAAGCTATAGTTGGTGCAAAGAATCCAGAAATAAAGTTAGACGGTTTGTCTTCTTCCAATCAAAATTTTCTGTATTCAGGAAATACAAGATCCTTACCTGGTATTTTAATCGAAAGAATTCCCCGAGGCTCTGCCTCGGTGGTCAAAAAGGAAAGTTTGAAAACCTGAGGTTTTCATCAAACTAAAAATAAAATTTTTTCCGCTTGATACCTCTATGGCTCTGCCTCGAGGTAGTTCATTTGAAGCAAATGAGTTTTTCCCAATTTTAAAAACCCTTTCTATTGATTGGGGAATTGCTCATTACGAGCTAAACGACGATCGTTTTGTTGATGAAACCATGGTGCATTATAAACGTATTGGATTTAATTGGAAAATTAATGAGAAACATTCCGTTTATTCAAGGTTTCAACATTTTGCACAATGGGGCGGAACATCTACAACTCAAGGGAAGCAACCAGATAGCTTTAATGATTTTATAAAAGTATTTTTTGGTAGAGGAGGTGGAGAAGATTCTGAAGCAGGAGATCAGCAAAACGCATTAGGAAATCATTTGGGCTCTTATTTTTTAGAATATAAATACGATACAGGTTTTGCAGGATTTACTTTTTATTGGGAACATCCTTTTGAAGATGGTTCTGGAACCTCATTTAAAAATTTTCCAGACGGTATTTGGGGGCTTTTTATTGATTTAAAAAAGAGTAATATTTTCAAATCTTTTTTGTACGAATATGTAGATACTACTAACCAAAGTGGCGAGACTGGAATTTCCGGAAAAGATAATTATTTTATGAATAAATTATACAGAAGTGGTTGGACATATGATGGTAGAACATTAGGAGTTCCTTTTATTTCTGTGCCCTTTAATACAAGAATTAGAGTTCATCAAATAGGTTTTACTAGTGTTTATAAAAAAGTTCATTTTACTTTTAAAACTAGTTTCGTTCAAAATTTAGGAACTTATTTTGTTTCATATGAACCTTACGAAAATGCAATATACACTTATTTAAAAACAGATTATTCTTTCGATAATTTTGGAAACCTATCACTACAATTAGGTTATGATACGAGTAATATAAATAACGACCATTTTGGGGTTGGAATGGCTTATAGTATTGGCTTTTAAAAATTACTTTCCAATACAAAAATTAGCAAAAATATTACCTAAAAGCTCATCGTTACTTACTTCTCCAGTAATTTCACCTAAATAATACAAAGCTTGTCTAAGATCGATAGCAAGTAAATCTCCAGATAAATTACTATTAATCCCGTCTTGTACGCTGCTTATTTCTTCCAATGCTTTTTGTAAAATATCATAATGTCTAGAATTAGTAACTATAAGCTGGTTGGAGTCTAACGCAGTAATATCAGCTTTGTCCAATAAAGTGTTGGTTAATACTTCTAAACTATCTTTTTCTTTAGCGGAAATAAATAATACTTCTGAATCAGATTTTTCTAAAATTGAAAGCTGTTCTTCTGAAGCTTTATCAATTTTATTAGCAACAAGCATTTGTTTTGAACTGGTAGAAAACCCTTGAAGCTCACTTTTTACTTCTTCTAAAGTCATTTCTGAACAATCAAACAAGTACATGTAAATTGAAGAATTTTCTAATTTTTCCAAAGCACGAGCAACACCAATTTTTTCAATTTCATCGGTAGTTTCACGAAGCCCAGCGGTATCTATAAAACGAAATCTTACACCTCCAATACTAATTTCATCTTCAATAGTATCTCTGGTAGTTCCTGCTATAGCACTAACAATAGCACGTTCTTCGTTAAGCAATGCGTTTAACAAAGTAGATTTTCCAGAATTCGGACGACCCACAATTGCCACAGGAATTCCGTTTTTTAATACATTTCCAGTTGCAAAGGAATCAATAAGTTTTTTTAAAAGTTTTGAGATTTTACTAATTAGCTTTTGGAACTCGTCTCTGTTTGCAAATTCAACATCTTCTTCGGCAAAATCCAATTCTAATTCTATAAGTGAAGCAAAGTTTAAAAGTTCTTGACGCAGTATTTTAATTTCAGTAGAAAATCCTCCCCGCATTTGTTGTACGGCTAGTTGATGGGATGCCTTGGAATCACTAGCAATTAAATCGGCTACGGCTTCCGCCTGAATTAAATCCATCTTTCCATTTAAGAATGCTTGTAAAGTAAACTCTCCGGCTGTTGCCATTCTGGCTCCTTTCCGAAGTAATAATTGTAATATTTCTTGTTGAATATAAGCGCTTCCGTGACAAGAAAACTCCACAACATTTTCTCCTGTATAAGAGTTTGGGTTTTTGAAAACTGTAGCTAAAACTTCATCAATAATTCTATTACCATCTACTATGTTCCCTAAATGTACGGTATGCGACTTTTGAAGTGATAAATCTTTTTTACTTTTCGAATTAAAAACTTCCGAAGCAATAGAAATTGCTTTACTTCCAGAAAGTCGAATAATAGCAATAGCACCTGCTCCCGAAGGAGTTGCTAATGCTACGATGGTGTCTTGATGAATCATTCTGTAAAAGTAATCAATTCCTTCGACCTGTGCTGAGCCTAGTCGAAGTAAGACAGGAATCTTATAAATAATAGTTTCTATTTTGTTTTTAAATGTAACAAATTTTTAAAATTGCTACTTATTATATAAACTACAATCAAACTATGGAAATCATCAATCAACCTTCTTTGCGAAAAGACAATCAATTATTAATGCTTACACATCTTTCTCAGTTATTAACTGCCGTTACTGGCTTTGGAGGTCTTGTAGTTCCATTAATTATTTGGCTCACACAAAAAGATAAAGTCCAAGAAATGGACGAACACGGAAAGGCAATCGTTAATTTTCAACTTAGTATTTTTGTTTATTCTTTAATTAGTATTCCTGCAATTTTCTTACTTGGTTTGGGAATATTAATGCTCATCGCCATCGGAGTTTTAGCTTTTATTTTGCCTATAGTAAATGGGATAAACGCAAATAATGGAAAACCAATTAATTATTTTGGTACGATTCGGTTTATCTCTTAACAGATATAAAACATGAACAATTTTTCTTAGCGAGAAGTGAGTAAAACCAAAGATAACAAATAAGCGTGAAATTCCGATAGGAATTTCAACCGTTATGAACGTTATGTAGCGTTATTTATTCATCTTATATAAATCCAGATAATTTTTGAAATCCAAAAAACAATAAGACAGCTATAAATAAGGCGATTAAAAATTTAATCAGTTTTGTTCCGAGAGTTGTAGTTCCGTCCTGTTTTAGAATCAGAGTATTAAAAATCAATTTTATTTTCCATCTTTGTTGTATGATTATGAATAGGAAAATAGATTGGTAAATTATAGCATTTAACAAAGCACCTTTATCAATTCCATAAAGAATGTCAAGAGTAATGATATTTAAAAATAAAGGAGTTAGCAATAACGCACTTATTAATTTAGTCCTATTGAAAATCAATAGAATCGCTCCAGTAATTTGCAAGCAGCCTATAATGATTGGATATGTTAGTGTTGTTCCGAAAAATGCCCACATCATTTGAGCTCCGTTTGCATCACTAATTAGGACATTAATTTGTTTAGCTCCCTCAAATTGATTCAACTTCCCAATTCCATAAATTATCAAGAAAAAAGAAGTCCAAACTCGGACTGATAATTCCAACAAATCAAAAGAGAGTGTTTTTTTCAGATTCATTATAATTCAGTTCTTAAATTCAATTTTTAGTTCTGTGGGTTAATGCGGATCAGTCTCAAAACTTGTGGGATTTGAAAAATAATTTGGATATTTGTTTTTA
>CAZIMW010000005.1:6121-32007 GCA_964540425.1 uncultured Flavobacterium sp. | reverse complement strand
GCGGTTAGTATGGATGGGATGTTTCAGGACGCCACTTCTTTTAACCGTTTTCTTGGAAGTTGGGATGTTTCAAATGTTGAATTATTTGCATACATGTTTAAGGATGCAACTTTATTTAATCAAAATTTAGAAAATTGGGATATTAGTGGAGCAGATTCTGTTGCACAAATGTTTTCAGGCGCAACTTCTTTTAATCAAGACATAGGAAACTGGGATATTAGTGGATTAAACAACTCAAGACCAGCTAGTATTGCTGGAGCAAATAATATGTTTGCCGGCGTAACACTTTCTACAGAAAATTATGATAACTTACTAATTGGTTGGAATAGATTAGATCCAGGCGAAACATTAATCCCAACAAATATCTCTTTTAGTGGGGGGAATAGTTCTTACTGTTCGGGTGCAGCAGCAAGAAATAATTTAAGCACCGTAAAAGGTTGGATTATAACAGATCAAGGAAGCTCAACCGAATTACCAAATGCAGTTTGTATGGATATTACAGTTCTATTAGATAGTAATGGAAATGCAACTATAACAGCAGAGCAACTAAATAATGGATCGGGAGACTCTTGTGGAACAGCTACTTTAAGTATTTCAAATAGCACATTTAATTGCTCTAATCTTGGTGAAAACACGGTGCAATTAACCATTACAGATGGTAATGGAAATACTTCAACTTGTAATGCTATCGTAACTGTAAAAGATGAGGTTAATCCTATAGTAATTACACAAAATATTACTGTACAATTAGATACTAATGGAAATGGTTTAATAACAACAGCTTTGGTAAATAATGGTTCTTTAGATAATTGTGAAATTGCATCTATGAGTTTGGATAAAACTTCATTTGATTGTACCAATATTGGTAATAATACGGTTACCTTAACAGTAATTGATACTAGTGGAAATGATACTACAGCTACAGCAACCGTTGAAGTATTTGGAGTTCAAGCAGCTTTTACAAATGATTCTAACACCGTTTGTAGAAATACAATTATAAACTTTACAGATACATCAACAGTTTCTGGAACTGAAACAATTACTTCTTGGTTATGGGATTTTGGTGATGGTAATACATCATCCGCTCAGAATCCATCACATAGCTATGATATTCCTAATGTTTATGTTGTTTCGCTAACTACCACCAGTTCTAATGGATGTGAAAGTACAGCAACAACTTCAATTACAGTCCGACCGCCAATAGCAGATTTCTCACTATCTTCAGAAATAGGTTGCACAACACCTCATACCGTGTTTTTTACCGATTTGTCAACACAACCCGATATATGGCTTTGGGAATTTGGTGACGGAAGCACTTCAACAGCGCAAAATCCTGTACATAATTATACAACCTATGGAGATTTCCCTGTAACACTATGGGTGCAAGATACTATTTATGGATGCTCAGATATTAAAGAGCGTTTAGTGAAAGTAGCAGCCGTTCAATCTAATTTCACATTAAATGGAAACACAAATGCTTTTGGATGTGGACCTTTAGAAGTAGATTTTGTAGATACATCATTAGTACTTGGGAATGATACTATTGATACTTGGTTATGGAATTTTGGTGATGGAGAATCTTCTACAGAACAAAACCCAACACATATTTATGAGCAACCTGGAGTTTATTCTCCTACACTTACCACAACTTTAGCAATTACAGGCTGTACAAATGTAAAAACAAATGTTGTACAAGTTATTGGACCCAATGTTGATTTTGAAACAACATCCATCACTTCTGGTTGTCCTCCATTTAATGTTCAGTTTAATGATTTAACAATCTTTGGAGCACCAATAACTCATTGGAACTGGAATTTTGGTGATGGCAGTACCTCTATTTTCCAAAATCCATTACATCAATATACAAGTTTTGGGGTCTTTGATGTAAGTCTAACTATAACAGATATTGATGGTTGTAGTAGAACTTTGATCAAAACCGCATTTGTAGATACTTCAGATAATATTGTACCAATAGCAGTTTGTCAAAATATGGTAGTACAACTTGATGCTAATGGAGAAGTATCTATTACCATAAATGATATTGACAATGGTTCATCAGACAATTGTGGTATCACCTCAATGGCTTTAGATAGTACTACTTTTAATTGTACTAATTTAGGTTTAAATACAGTAATACTTACGGTTACAGACAATGCTGGAAATACAGATTTCTGTACTGCAACAGTAACTGTTGAAGATAGTATAGATCCTGTCTGGACCAATACTCCAACAAATATGACGGTAGAATGTGATGGTTCAGGTAACGTAACAGATTTCTCAAATTGGTTAACAAGTTTCTCTGGAAGTGATAATTGTGGAATAGCAACTGTTACAAATAATAGTACTGGTCTTTCTGACGATTGTGGAGCAACAGGTTCTGAAACCGTAATCTTCACATTAGATGATGGAAACGGAAATGCAATTACACAAACAGCAACTTTCACTATTGAAGATACGACACTCCCAACTTGGATTAATCAACCTTCAGACTTAACAGTAGAATGTGACGGAAGCGGAAACACAAACGACTTTACTTCTTGGTTAAATAGTTTTTCAGGAATGGATTCTTGTAGCTTGGCAGTGGTTTCAAATAACAGCTCAGGACTTTCAGATGACTGCGGAAACACAGGTTCAGAAACAGTAACTTTTACATTAACTGATGAATGCGGAAATGCAATTACACAATCCGCAACTTTCACTATTGAAGATACGACAGCACCAACCATAGTATGTTCAATGGATATTGATATTTCAACAGATCCTGGAGTATGTGGAGCCGAAGTAGCTTTTCCTATGGCGATTGCTTTAGATTCTTGTGGAAGTGTTACCGTAGCTCAAACAGGAGGATTAGCTAGCAATAGTTTCTTCCCAGTAGGAGTAAGCATTATTGAGTTTACAGCAACTGATGAATGTGGAAACACTTCAGTATGTAGTTTCACTATTACTATTACAGACGACGAACCAGCAATGGCAGTTTGTGAAAACATCACTATTCAGTTAGATGAATTTGGAAACGCAAGTATTGTTGCTGCCGATATTGATGGCGGTTCTACTGATAACTGTGGAGTTGCTTCTATAAGTGCATCACAAACAGATTTTGATTGTAGTGATGTAGGCGATAATAATGTGATCCTTACTGTTACCGATGTAAATGGAAACACGTCATCTTGTACCGCAGTAGTTACAGTAGAAGATGTAACAAATCCAATTGCAGTATGTGAAAACATTACGGTACAATTAGATGCAAACGGAACGATAACCATACTAGGTATTGATGTAAATGGAGGAAGTTCAGATGCCTGTGGAATTGAAAGCTATGACTTGGATATTGATACCTTTGATTGTAGTAATATTGGCGACAATACTGTTATCCTAACTGTTACCGATGTAAATGGAAATACTTCCACTTGTACAGCCATTGTAACTGTAGAAGATCTTACTTCTCCAGAGCTAGTTTGTATGGATATCACTGTTGAACTAGATGAAAATGGTATGGCAACAATTGTACCTGCAGATGTAATCGATGTACTTACTGATGCCTGTGGAATTAATACAACAGCGATAGATATATTTGAGTTCTATTGTTCAGACATTGGATCTCCAGTAGATGTACAAGTATTTGTAGAGGATGTTAATGGAAACCTAACAACTTGCTATGCAACCGTAACAGTCGTAGATTTATTAGCACCAGTACTTACTTGTCCAGAAGATCAAACACAAGATCCAGGACCAGGGAATTTATTCTGGGAAGTTCCAGATTTCTTCGCAAACGGAGAAGCAACTGCAACAGACAACTGCACAAATCCTGTAGTAATTACTACACAAGATCCAACAGCAGGAACTTTATTACCAGACGGTGTTTACACGGTTACAATGACTGCAGAAGATGAATACGGAAATATTGCTACCTGTGATTTTGAGTTAACAATCGAAAGCTTATTAGGCATTGAAGAACAACAAGATTTAGGAAGTATTATTCTTTATCCTAATCCAGCAAAAGATTATGTAAGACTTAGCAATCCTTCTTCTTTAGTATTAAATAAAATTTCTATTTATGACCTTAACGGAAGATTACTAATTACATCAAATCTAGACAATATGGGAATTGAAAAGCAAATAGACATCTCAAATTTGGCTGCTGCTTCTTATTTGATAATTATTGAAAGTGAAAATAATAGAATTGTAAAAATGTTTATTAAAGAATAATTAAACATTGGTTAGAAAGTAAATGACTCACGAATTATTACATTTTGTGAGTCATTTTATATTCGAAATATTTTTAGAATAGTATCATTTTTTTAAAGAAGAATTCTTAAAACACCTATATGCCATTTTTGCTATGAATTAAAAAAATTAGATACTTACAAGCTTTTGTCTGAAGCTTCGCCTGAGATGAAATTAAATCTCCGGTGATCAAGGAGCAGCAGCGCCATTCCAATGGGACTCGTGACCTAGGTCAATAGATTCTACTAAAAAAGGACGTTTTCTAGAAATGATAAATTCTAGCGTTTCTGCAATGTTTTCGGGAGTGAGGATTTCGGCCCCCTCGGTGTCATTCCAAGTATTTACTCCCCAAGAATGAATGGTAGATACTCGTATTTTTCCAGCGAGTTCGTTACGTAAAACATGAGCAAATCGCATAATTCCTGCTTTGGTGGCTGCGTAAACAGATTCGCCAATAACTCTGTTTTTGGCAGACATCGAGGACATAAAAATAATATGTGGATCCTTACTTTTTAATAATAAAGGAATCAATTTTTTGGTAATTAAAAGTTGTGCGTGTAAGTTTAAAGTAAGTAAGGTATGAATGTCTTTATCAGGAAAATCGGAGAATTTTTCAATAAACATTAAACCTGCATTATTCACTAAAACGTCTAAAGAATCTGTCTTTTGTTTTAGTTCTTCAACAAAGACATCAACATTTTCAAGGTTTGTGAAATCGTTACTAAAAAACGAAGCATTTGGGAAGGAAATGTTTTCAAAAGATGATTTTTTTGAAGCATGTAAAAACAATTCTTTATTCTCTGAAAGTAGTTTTGCTTCCGCTAAACCAATTCCTTTACTGGCGCCTGTGATACAGGTTTTTTATTCATCTTGTGTGTTAATTAATTCCACTTCGCCTTGACGGAGTTTTAAAACCCCTTCGTTTTCTAGTTTTTTTAGCAATCTTGAAATCACTTCACGAGAAGACCCTAAATCGTAAGCAATGTGTTGATGAGTTGTTTTTAATAGGTTTCCGCCTTTTAATTTTAATTCTTTTTTTAAATATTCCAACAAGCGTTTGTCTTTGTTAGAGAAGGTTAAAATCTCTACTACGTTTAAAAGTTCGTCGTATTTTTGGTTGATGAGTTCATATACAAATGAATTCCATACAGGATATTTCTGAGCAATTTTTAAGGCTTTGTCTGAAGGAATTACTACCACCTCAGCATCTTCTTCTATCACCGCTTTTATTTTACTTTTATCGTTTCTTAAAAGTGTAAGCATAGACATCGCACAACTTTCTCCAGGTTTTATGTAATATAAAAGTACTTCATTTCCGTTTTCAGCTTCCTCTTTAAACACCTTTGCCAAACCTGAAATTAACAAGGGAATTACTTTTATATACCCTCCTTGTTTTAAAATAACCGTTCCTGCTTCAAAAGTATGAATGCTACTTATTGCAACTAATTCTTCTTTTAATGCTGGTATTTTAGCTAGGTCTGGAAAGTAAGTTTCTAAGGCTTTTGCAATCATCAAATTATTTTTTTATAAATTTAATAAATAATTCTTGATTGGCTCGTTCTAAAACCGAATTATAACAAGGTTCTATAATTTCAAGATTGAAATAAGGTTTAAAATAGGGAATATATTCCTCTTTGTTTCCTCCAAATGGTGGACGATTATCATACAACGGGACAGAAAATAACAAACCAACTAACTTTCCTTTTTTGGTTAATAGTTCGTTCATTTTTATAGCATATTGTGGTCTAAGTTCAGGGTTTAAAGCACAGAAGAAAGTCTGTTCTATGATGAGGTCGAAGGTTTCTTTCAATTCAAAAAAGTTAGCATGAATTAAATGCTCTTTTGAAAAACCTGGAATTCTTTTCTGAAGGTTTTCTAAAGCTGTTTTAGATAAATCAATTACGAAAACATTTGTGAATCCTTTATTATGAAGGTATTCTGCTTCATAGGAATTTCCTCCACCAGGAATTAATATTTTTAATTCTTTGTTATGGAGTTGATCAATATATTCTTTTAATGGAGTTGATATTCTTCCAATATCCCAGCCAATATTATCGGATTGATAACGGCTATCCCAAAAGTTTTCGTCTAAAAGCATCACATAAAATTATGCTTAAAGATATTCATTAATTTTTGAAATAATATCATAATTCTGTACCACTCCAGATTGTCGCCAGAGTAGCTTACTACTACTTTTGTAAAGAACCAAAGTAGGAACTCCTTTTACATTTAGGGCAGTTACGAGGCGTTGGTTTTTGTCAATGTCAATTTTAAGTACCTTGATTTTATCGCCCATAAGTTCTTTAACTTCTTTTAGAATAGGCGACATCATTTTACAAGGTCCACACCATTCAGCAAAAAAATCAATTAAAACAGGTGTATCACTAGCAGTAATATCGAAAAAGCTACTCATGACAATTTATTTTTGTTTAAATTGAATGCTCCAAATTCCCCGTACTTCATTATCAGAATAACCCGTAGCTGTATCGGTTGGGTAAAGTTTGTTTAAACTTGCTAAAACATCTTTATCGATGGTGTCTTTACTCCCGTGACATTTAAGGCACATACCATTGGTAACAATAGGGTAGTAGAAATAAACACTATCGTTTTTAGTTTCTAAAATTGGTGCGATTTCTTCTGCGTTTGCTAACTTGTTTTTAAAAATTTCAATGTTTTTAAGTTCTGTTTCGTTAGCTTTATTATTTGGATTTCTGGTTTTATCCGAAACTCTTGTAATACGTGCGTGATGAACCGTAGCCATACTATCTGTTAACGGAATTGCCCTTACATTACAAAATATTAAAGCCTCTTTAGTTCCTTTTTCCTTCATCGTTCCCATTAGGTTTTTTCCTAATTGAGCTTTGGTTGAAAATGCCATATTCAAACCAATTTGAGCATAGGAAGGATCAATTTTTGAAGACGCTTCTACAATTTCAGCAGCTTTTTCAGAGGTGCTTATAGGTTCTTTCGTTTCGTTTTTACAAGAAGAAAAAAGAACTAATGAAATAAGTGTAATAAAATAGAAATGGATTTTCATAATTTTGAAATATTTAGTTAGACATTTTACCAGTAGCACAGCTTACAAACGATTTTGCTTTTGAAACGACATTGTTGTTTTCGCCTTCAGCTGGGTAGCCAATAGCTGCCAATTTATTTTTTGCTATTGTTAAATCTTCTTCAGAATTTGTATCGAATGAAACCGATGATGTTTCCACATCTACCACTACATTAGTTACGTTTTTTAAAGCGGAAATTTTTGTGGTAATCGTGTTAGCACAACCACCACACTTTAAGTTTTGTATTACAATTGTTGAGTTCATAAGTTTTAGTTTTTTTTGCTCCAAACAACATAGCCTCCTTCAAGGTCATATATTTCTTTGAAGCCCATTTTTTCTAATAGTACTGCAGATTTGTGACTTCTATGTCCAGACCTACAATATAGATAAATTGCTTTGTTTTTATCTAATTTTTCGAATTCTTTTTTAAAAGTTTCTTGGTCAAAATAGTCGATGTTAATAGCACCGTCAATTTTTCCAGCATTGTATTCATCTGGAGTACGAACATCCACTAATTGGACATCTTTATCTACAACAACTTCTTTAAAGTTTTCAGTATTTAATAAAACATTTGTAACCTCTTGTGAGGTTGCTACAAGCGATATTAAAACGAATAATAATAGTATTGATATTTTTTTCATATATAATTCTAATTAAGTTGGAAGATATATATAGTTGAAAATGAAAGGAAGTGGTCGTATAAAACAAACCACTTCCTTAACTAACTAACCAACCAACCAATAAAACATTTAATTTTTTCTTTTTCAGTAGATAATATTTTTAAAAATCTCTTGAATTAACTTTATTTTTTATTTAGGAGCTACTACTTTTCCTTGCCAACTTATTATTCCTCCTAATAGATTATAAGTATTGCTGAAGCCAATAGATTCAAGTATTTGACAAGCAGAAACGCTTCTTGCACCACTTCGGCAATAAACATATACGTTTTTATCTTTGCCGATTTTATTGGCTTCATTCATAAACCCGTGAGAGTCAAAAATGTCAAGTAATATCGAGTTTTCTAGAACTCCATCGTTCCATTCAAATTCAGATCTGCAATCGATGATAACAGCATTAGCATCATTTGCAATTAACTCTCTCCACTCTTGTTGATTTATATTTTTCATTTAATTATTTTAATGTTGAAGAGCAAATATAGTCTGTTAATGGAATTCCTACTTCTTTTATAGATTCATATCCACCATCTACATCTATTAAATTATGAATGCCTCTGTTTTTTAAAATCGAAGAAGCGATCATCGAACGATAGCCTCCTTCACAATGAAGGTAGAGTTTTTTATTGGTAGGATATTCAGAAATCTGATTGGTTAAGGTGCTTAAACAAGTATGTTTCGCTCCTTCTATGTGTTCAGCAAGATATTCTGACTCTTTCCTAACATCATAGATAATAGCGTTTTCCTTTTCTATTGCATTTTTTAAGTCCATTGCATAAATAGTAGTAACTTTATCATATTCCATCCCAGCAGTTTTCCAAGCTTCAAAACCTCCTTGTAAAAATCCAATAGTCTTGTCAAACCCAACTCTTGAAAGTCTGGTTAAGGCTTCATTCTCTCTTCCGTTGGGAGTAATCAATAAAATAGGTTGATTTACATCTGCAATTAAAGCACCAACCCAAGGAGCAAATTCACCGTCTAACCCTATAAATATAGAGCTAGGAATATGTCCTTTTGCAAAATCACGTTGATGACGAACATCTATAACAATTGAACTGGATTCACTTGCTGCGATTTCAAAAGCTTCAGGAGACATAGGTGTATTACCTTTTTCCATTATAGTATCGATACTCTCGTAGCCCTTAATATTCAACATTACATTTTGAGGAAAATATTTAGGAGGAGCAGACAAACCGCCTAACACTTCTTTAATAAATTCTTCTTTGGTCATATCTGCTCGTAAAGCGTAATTAACTTCTTTTTGATGCCCTAAAGTATCGGTGGTTTCGGAGCTCATGTTTTTTCCACAAGCAGAACCAGCACCGTGATTTGGATATACAATTAAATCGTCACCAAGAGGCATTATTCTATTCCGAAGGGAATCGTACAAATGACCCGCCAATATTTCTTCAGTTAAATCTGAAACTAATTCTTGAGCTAAATCTGGTCTTCCAACATCACCTATAAACAGTGTGTCTCCGGTAATTATACCGTGTTCCTTTCCGTTTTCATCTATCACCAAATACGTGGTACTTTCCATCGTATGTCCAGGTGTGTGAATTACTTTTATTTTATAGTTACCTATTTTAAAAACTTGATTGTCTTTAGCAATAATTGCATCATATTCTGGATATGCATTAGGACCAAATACAATTTTAGCTTCTGTTTTTTTGCTTAAATCAAGATGACCACTTACAAAATCGGCATGAAAATGAGTTTCGAAAACATATTTAATTTTCGCATCGTCCAATTTTGCACGATTAATATAAGGGTGAACTTCTCGTAAAGGATCAAAAATTGCAGCCTCGCCGTTACTCTCTATATAGTAAGCAGCGTGTGCTAAGCATCCAGTATAAATCTGTTCAATTTTCATTAATAATCCCTTTCAGTTTTTATTATAGTGCAAAAATAAGATGTGTTTGTTTTGTTGGCAGTAACAATGGTTACAATGCTATATTTAGTAATATGCTTTTGTTTAGGTGTTTAAAACAAAAAAGCGGCATTTACCGCTTTTTAAATTGATTTTATTTGTGGGGATAAACATTACACCATTGTTGTAGGACAAACAAAATCGGTTAGTGGTGCTTTTGTTTCTTTGATATCATTAAAATCACCTCTAACATCAGTTACATTATTTCTTGAAAAGCTTCTTTTTTGAATCTTTTTGTTTCAAATATTTTCCAAAATCTTCTTTTTGATGTCCGGTTTTATACCAATCTACCGCTTCTTGAATACTCATAAAAAACAAATCCTCATTGGCTTTTTCCATAAAACCGGAAAGGATCATTTTATCACGTACTGGTCCTTTTAAACCTGTAAAAGCGATGGTTACTTGTTTTCTGTTAAAGTATTCTAAAATTTCTAGTAAAGCATAAATTGCACTACTATCCAGACTGTTTATACTTTCTCCATCAATGATTAACAGTTTTAATTTATCCCCTTTAAATTCCGAGAACTCTTGAAGTTTATCCTTAAAATAAGTAGTATTTGCAAAATGTAATTGTGCGTCGAATCTTACAATTAGTATGTCGTCGTTTATTTCTACATTTTTAAAACGCTTTCTATTTCGGTAAAAATGAGTATTGGGAACCTTTCCTAAAATAGCAATATGAGGTTTGGTGCTCTTATAAACTAACATTCCTAAGGAAAGAATTACTCCTATTAAAACACCTTCTTTTATACCTACAGTTGCGGTGATTATTAAAGTTACATTCAAAATGATTAAATCTCGTTTTGAAAATTTTAATAATTGCTTCGGAACTGAAAAATCCAACAACCCAAAAACGGCAACCATAATTATTGCTGCTAAAACCGTTTTAGGTAAATAGAAAAATACGGGTGTTAAATATAATAAAGTTAAAGCTACAACTCCTGCTGAAACTAATGAAGATAAATGAGTTTTTGCTCCAGCTTGATCGTTTACTGCAGTTCTTGAAAACCCCCCTGTTGCAGGGTAAGCTTGAAAGAAGGAGCCAATAAAGTTTCCCATTCCCAATGCAATTAATTCTTGATTGGGTACGACTTTGTATTCTGGATGTTTGGTTTCTACTGCTTTTGCTACTGAAATCGCCTCTAAAAACGCAATAAATGAAAGGGTTAAGGCAATGGGCATTAGATCTGAAAGTATCTGTTGATTAAAACGTGGCAATCTAAAATCTGGTAATCCCTCTGGAATATCACCAATAATTGCGACTCCCATTTGGTCTAAATGAAACAGCTTTACTACAACTATCGAAATAATTACTACTACCAATGCAGCAGGAATATTCTTTGCATATTTTTTAATAAGAACGATTATTATAATAGACAATGTTCCAATAATAAAGGTTAACCAATGAATTTCGTTGAGGTGTTGAAATGCTTCAGCAAGTAGATTTTGTAATCGGTTGTTTCTTGCAATGTCAATTCCTAGTAAATTGTTTAACTGACTTAACCCAATAATCAAAGCAGCAGCAGAGGTAAATCCACTAATTACGGGTTTAGATAAAAAGTTAACTAAAAATCCGAGTCGAAAAACACCAAAAGCGATTTGAAGAGCTCCCATCATAAAGGCAAGTAGGATTGCAAACTCTATAAAAAGATCTGTTCCTATTTGTGCTAATGTAGCAACTCCCGCCGCAACGATTAACGAATCCATCGCAACAGGACCTACAGCTAATTGTCTGGAAGTTCCGAAAATTGCATAAACAATCTGTGGAATTAATGCCGTATATAAACCATAAATAGGAGGTAAACCTGCAATTAAAGCATAAGCAATTCCTTGTGGAATTAACATTACACCAACGGTAAGTCCAGCACTAATATCGCCTTTTAGCCATTCTTTTTTATAGTTTGGAAGCCATTCTAATATGGGAAGGAATTTTTTTAAATTCATTTTGAAATAGGAAGCTTTTATTTTTTAAAAGTGCAAAAGTAATAAATGTAATTCGCTTTGTTTGTAACAATTAGTACATTGGCTTGTAATTTCGTTAGCCTTCACACTCTTTGAAGGCTTTTATTTTACAAGGAGTTTCAATTTTTTTGTGAATTTCAGTAATGGCAGTTTTTTTGTCTATATAAAAAATACCAATACCAACTTTGTCTTTAAATCCACCTTTTTCAAGTACATCTTGGCTTACCATTTTTAGCCCAGCAAAATAAATACCTCCTCTGTTTTCTTGCCAATTTAATACTTCATTACTCAACCATTCTGCTGCTGCTAAATCGATAAAATTAATTCCGTCTGCTGCTATTAAAACGTGTTGTGTTTTATTTTGATCGTATAAATTAGAAAAGTAATCTGAAATTTTTTCAATTGATCCAAAATATAGAGATCCATCAATACGCAAGATTTTTAAATTGGAACATTCTTTCGCATTTTCATCACGAATACTATTAATCAGCCTTCCGGTTTTGTTTAAAGCTAACGTTGCAATGTTTGGTTTGGATGTTTTTTCCATATAAAAAAAGAAGGATATAAAAATTCCTATAATTAAAGCTTGATCCAATTCCAAAAACAAAGTCCCAATAAAAGTGCCTAGAAATACAATGGTTTCACGTTTTCCACTTTTAAATATTTTTTTAATATGTTCAAAATCTATTAAATTATAACCTACTAATAATATAATACCGCCCATTGCAGGCTTGGGTAAAAATGCAGCATATTTAGCAAAAAGTAAAACCACAATCATCAATCCACCAGCAGAAATAACCGCTGACATTGGTGTTTTTGCACCCGCTTGATAGTTAATGCTGGATCTTGTAAATGAACCAGAACTTGTATAGCAAGAGAAGAAACTTGATACTACATTCGAAATTCCTTGTGATACAAATTCCTGATTGGTGTTTAATTTTTGATGTGTATGTAAAGCGATAGATCTAGAAATTGCTGAAGCTTCTACCAATCCTAAGATTGCTAAAATAATAGCTCCTGTGGTTAACATTCGCATATCTGAATAGTCAAAAGCAGGCATTTTAAAGGGAGGTAAATTGGAAGGAATGGTACCTACCGTTTCTATTTGGATGGAATAGTAACTTAACCAAACCGCAAAAAGACTTCCAAGAACCATCGCAGCCAGCATATATAATTTTGAAATTTTCTTGAATTTTTTAATTAGCAATGCCACCGCCAAAGTCAAAAGAGCAACCGCAAAGGAATACCAATTGGTTTCAGTAATGTGATATGAAATATAGCTAACAATATTATAAAATGAACTTCCTTGAGGAACCTCAATTCCGAAAATATGTTTTAATTGTTTAAAGGCGATGAGCACTCCAGCTCCTGCTGAAAACCCAATAATTACTGAATTTGAAACAAAACTAGCCAACTTTCCCATTCTTGCCAATCCCATAAACAACTTGACGATTCCCGCCATAAATGATAATAAAATCGCTAATGAAACAAAAGCCTCAATATCGGTTTCTGGATGCACATACTTGCTGATAATTGAATATAATACAATCGAACTTGTAGTGGTAGGGCCTGAAACCAAATGATAGGACGATCCAAAAATAGCCGCAATTACAGGAGTTAACATTGCTGTATAAAACCCATAAATTGGAGGCATTCCTGCAATCATTGCAAATGCTACTGCTTGCGGAATTACAATAATAGTCCCAGTGATTCCTGCAATTAAATCATCTTTCCACGATTTTTTTGCTAGTGGAAGCCAAATTAGAAATGGGAATATTTTTTGCAGCATTTAATTTTTATTCTTTAGTGTTTTTATAATTGATACGATGACTTCGAGTCATCGTATCAATATCAATTAATTTTTACATACTCAAAAGTTACTTTTTTATTTATCAATTTTCCATCTCGAATTCCTGCATAATCTCTAGAAGATGAAAACTCATAATCCGTTTCAATAGAAGCTAAATTTGCTTTCACGGGATTTTGATGGATGTAATTAAAACAAACTTGCGGGTATTGCTTTTCAGAATCTTGAATATTAATTGAAGTTACTCCTTTTTTAATAAAAAAACTGGGAGTTACTCCATTTGGGCAATTTAAGCATTCGGCTTTTGTATGAGCTTTAAATAATGACCCGCTAGTTCCTTTTTGTTTATTAACTGCTCTTGTGTAGGAGCGTAACATTATTGCAATTGAATTGTTAATTGAACGTGTTTTATTATTGATACGATGACTTTGAGTCATCGTATCAATATCACTTAAAGGAAGATTTTCATAATTCACTAAAACCATCAAATGAAAATGATTTGGCATTAAACACCAGGCAAAAATATCTGCATAAGGCGTGATGTAAGTTTTAATTTTTTTAAGAAAATAAATATAGTTATCACGATTATAGAAAATTTGTCGTTGATTATTTCCTTGGTTGTAAATATGATATAGATATCCTTTTTCTAAATTCATTCTCTAATATTAATTCATTAGATGAATTTAAGTCGTCTAATGAATGGTTTAAATGGATAAAGTGATACGATGACTTGGAGTCATCGTATCACTCATTAAAAAATCACTCTTTCTTCTTATCAATATAGTAAGTAGATTCATCTGGTCTAAAGGCTCGTTTAAACCAAAGTGGTCTTCGTTCGCCATTTGGTCCTGGTGCTGGCCGTGTCATTTTCATCCACTCTTTATATATTTCGTGAGATTTATTGGTATCTACAAAAATATCTCCGTAGTTTTCTTCTGGTCCTGGTTTTTCAATTCGTACTCGTTGATGCCAACAATGCATTCCACTTATTGGGTCTGGATGTACTGCGTGTGTAATATTTTGATGTACACCACCATCTTTCCAGAAAATACGTTTCGAATCTTTATCTTCAGATTCAAAAGGTTTAATTCCTGAAATGGTATTCATTTTCCAGCCTCCTTTTCCGTCACCTTCAATGTTTACTGTATTGGTTGCCCAACGGTTTCCTGTTTTATCTTGTGGTCTTCTCCAGCGTCCAATATGATGCGAACAAGCTACAGTACCAGGTTTCATTCCTTGCGTTACCCAAACCTTGTCTATAAAATATCCAATGTCGGTATTCATTTTTACTAAATCACCTGTTTTAAATCCCCATTTTGCGGCATCTTCTGGATGCATCCAAATTGGATTTCGGTTAGAGATTTCTACCAGCCATTTTGCATTTCCAGAACGTGAATGAATTAATGTTGGTAATCTAAATGTTGGTATCAATACATATTCGCCTTTCGATTTGTCTAAATTATCTAAATGAATATGACTTTTTAAATACTTCGGAATTGCATATTCTGGCCATTTCCAATCGACCATTGTTTGAGAATAAAATTCATTTTTACGAGAAGGTGTTGGAAAACCAACCATTGCTTTTCCGTTAATCATTACTCCAATATCTTTTCCTTTTTTACGAACTACTTCTGAAAGAGGATCAATTTCTGATCCTTCTAATTGTTCTTTCGTTAATAGGGTTTCATTCATTTTATATGATTCTCCTTTTTCAATTTCGAAGGTTCCGTATTTCTGCATATATTCTAATTCGGTCAAGCCTTCAGCTTTGGCAGTTTTTGGTAACCCTGGAACTCTTTCGAATATATATTGGTAGTATTCTCCAATTTTAATTTTTTCTCCGGGTCGGTATGGCGATTCAAAATGCTTGCGAATTCCCATACTTCCATCAGGGTCAATTCGCCAAGACAATTCAATCCAAAATTCATCTTCTTCCCAAACTTCGCCAGGATTTGTTTCATATGTAAACTCTACATCTCTACCGTTTCTTCTAGCGGCTTCTCTTAAAACGGGTTGTCTAAATGCTACCCAAGTTCCGCCGTGAGTTGCGTACGAATTAATATCGTGCCTTTCTGAAGCTAACCCCATAGGTAGTACAAAATCAGCAAAAAAGGCAGTTTCATTCCATGTTGGTGTTAATGCAGTGTGTAATCCAAATTTGTCTTCATCTTGAAACATTTCCATCCAAGTAAATCCATCAGGATAGGTCCAAACAGGATTGAATACTCTGGAAAAATAGACATCCATTTTTCCTCTTCCTTCTTTTAGGAAATGAGGTAATAACTGACTCATTTCAAAAAATGCTAAAGGATATTCTTTAGGGAAATGAAGCTCATTCCAGAATTTTTGTGGTTTTGGTGGATTGGGTTGTGTAGGACTAAATTTATTCCAAGAATTTGGAGATGTTCCACCTTTTGCCCCAACCGCACCTGTAAGTACTGTTAAAAAATGTAAACAACGTGCAACGCCCCAACCACCAAGGTTAGAGGCTCCTGCAGCACGCCAGTTATGGGATGCAAAACGTTCGCCAGCTTCACCAATTAATCGAGCAATTTCAACAATAGTATCTGCTTTTACTCCAGATTCTTTTTCGGCATATTCTGGCGTAAATTCTTTGTATTCTTCGATCATTCCAGCGATGTAATTTTCGAAAGTTATTTCCTTATCGCTATGTAATGCTCTTAAATACTCTTTCCAGTTGGTCCAATTTTCAAGATATTCACGGTTGTACAATCCTTCTTCCAAAATAATCAAAGCCATTGCTAATAAAACAGCCGCTTCGGTTCCTGGGTATGTTGGCATCCAATAATCAGACATTGAAGCCGTATTTGATAATCGAGGATCCATCGTTGCTAACTTAGCACCTTTCATTTTTCCTTCGATTATACGTTGTGCGTGCGGATTAAAATAGTGTCCCGACTCTAAGTGTGCTGAAATCAATAAAATGAATTTTGCGTTAGAGTGATCTGGAGACGGTCTGTCGTAACCATACCAAATATTATAACCAAAGCGAGCTCCTGAAGAACAGATATTAGTATGTGAGTTATGACCATCGATTCCCCAACCTTGAAGAATCCAGTTCATAAATTTTTCGTGTCCTGGACGACCTACGTGATAGGCAATTTCATTGTGACGATCTTCTTTGATGGCTTTTCTAATTCTAGCAGAAATGGTGTCTAAAGCTTCATCCCAAGTAATACGATCCCAATCTCCTGCTCCACGTTTTCCTTTTCTTTTTAATGGAAATAAAATACGATCTGGATCAGTTATTTGATTGATAGTTGCAGGTCCTTTAGCACAATTTCTACCTCTACTTCCTGGGTGATGTGGGTTTCCTTCAAACTTCTTGACCACTTGAGTTTCTTTGTCTATAAATGCGGTTAGTCCACAGGCAGATTCGCAGTTAAAGCAAGTAGTAGGTACAATTTGATAAGTGGTTTTCTTTTTTCTCGGCCATTCTTTTGGGTCATATTCTACCCAATTGTCCCATTTTTCTGGTGGTGGAAAGTTCTCATACATTTGAGCGACTTGCTCATCTGTAAAATGACGCATATCGCCATCAAACTCTTGATATTTTTCTTTGTGCAGGTTTGGAATTAATCCTATTTTTTCTGCTATGTTTTCAATAAAAGACGGTTTTTTATATCCCATACTTATTTATGATTATTCTATTTAATTTAGCTCTAACTGTACCAATCGATTTGACTATTATTTTTAATAATTCTTCTGATTCGTTAGAAACTTTATCCCAAAGTGATTTTAATTTAGGTTTAATTTCTGTTATCAATTCAATAAAAAAAACATAGTTTCATCTAGCTCTTCTTCAACAATTTTTAGTTTATTTAAAATCTCTTGACAATTTTACCAAACCATTATTGATGTTTTTTTTGTTCTCTTTTTTAATATTTCAACCATTATAAATACTTGTTTGATTTCAATCGAAAAATTCTAAAATCGAAACAATATTAAATTATGCCAACGGAACTCTCTGTGGAGCTTCTACCCAGATTTTTTCAGTTGCGTAAATTCCTAATAATATGAATACTGCTGCTACGGTCAACGTTATTGCACTTGGCATTAAAACTAATAATGCTAATGGTAAAACGTTTCCGATACCCACAACACCAATCCAGAAAAGATTTTTATATCTTCCTTTAGTAATCATTTCTACAACCATATCTGCTGAGGTACTTGGATGCGTCATTGTTAATTCAGTAATCATTGTAAATAGGTTTACTGAAAGTGAAATAATCATTACCATTCCTAAAATTGACATCCATTCTTCAGTTCCAGAAACTAACAAAACCAATGCAAATATTGCTGCTCCAGCCATTACACTATGTACTAACATATGCAATGCTAATGATGGACTTTGCCAGAAATCACGACCTTTTGCTTGTGCGAATAGGAAGGCTGTATATATAGCTAACATCACTGCGAAAAATGCAGTAATCCAAAGTAAAATAGTTTCTCCTGTTTGAATTTCAAAATATGTCATTGCTCCCCAAACTGAAACTAACAATCCAAAAATTGTGATGGTATATCCTCCTTTTACTAACCAAGAATTCCATTGTGGTCTTAGTAATACATTTAAGAAACGATCTGGTCTGTCTAAATCCATCACCAAGAACAATCCGGTTAATGAAAGAAATACTAATGAGATTCCTGCTGACCATAATTTGGTGGTATCTGAAACATCATAACCTAAAATAATTGCTAAAAAAGGAATTAAAAATGCTCCCGCAGCAACCGCTTTTGTAGTTACATAAGCAGAAACTTCCCAACCCCAAAGGATTCCTTTGTCTGGAGTATCATACACTCTACGAGCTTTTCCAGATAGAACATCTATATAATTTGGGTTTTCGGTTTCTTTTTTCTGATATGCTGATTCAATTTCGTTATCGATGGTCATTTGTAATAAATCGATATCGCCGTTGGTATGCATCATTTTTTCGGCAGCTTTTGCGAAATGCCCAACACCACGAGATTGAGAACTCCATAACCAATCTCCTGATTTGTCTGTAGCTTCAGGGATTAAAGAAGCATCATCACCATCAATATAAAACAAATTAGGATTGGTGCCTTTTTCTGGCTTCCGAACTTTAACTTGTTGTTTAGCTAGTAATTGTGAGATCTCTGTAGTTGGATTATCCATATCACCTGCAATAATTGCGTGTTCTGGACACACCGTAACACAAGCAGGTTCACGACCTACATCTACACGATGCGCACAATAATTACATTTTGCAGCAGTTTGTGTATCTGGATCGATGTACAAAGCATCGTAAGGACACGCTTGCATACAGGATTTACAACCAATACAGCGATTGTTGTCAAAATCTACGATACCATCATCACGTGTGTATAATGCTTCGACAGGACAGATGGTTACACAAGGTGCATCGGTACAATGGTTACAACGCATTACGGAAAAAATTCTTCGAGTATCGGGAAAAACTCCTTTTTCAACTTGCTTGACATAGGTTCTGTTTACTCCAACGGGTACATCGTGCTCCGATTTACAAGCTGTTGTACAAGCGTGACATCCTATACATTTTCTGTTGTCAATTATAAAGCCGTATTTCATATAGTTGCTTTTTATATTTTTTTGTGTCAGGTTTTCAAAGTTAAAAATTAATCTATTAAGAATTAATCTATTTTATCTTATTCAACTAATGAGGTAATTTGCTTTTTACAGCGTGGTATAAAAATGCACCCATTAGACTTCCAATAATCACTACTACGATTGCCGCAACACCTCTTCCTAGTAAGATAAACATAGGTCCAGGACAAGCTCCTGCAAGCGCCCAACCTAATCCGAATATGGTTCCGCCAATAATATTTCTTAAACCCCCCTTCTTTTTAGGCTCTATTTCAACTTTATCGCCCATATAGTTTTTAATACTGCCTTTATTGAAAAAGTAAAAAAGTATCATTCCAGTCATTACTGCAGAACCAATAATTCCATACATATGAAAGGATTGAAATTTAAACATTTCATAGATTCTGTACCAAGAAATTACTTCAGCTTTGCTTAAAACGATTCCGAAGAGGATACCTATAAATAAAAATTTTATGTTTTTCATGTGTCTTTAGTGTTTAATAAGTTTGTCATCTGCTGTTCGCAAATAGTCGTTTTCAAATTGACAAGTTTTATAGTTTGCTCGTTTCATGGGCTTTGTTTTAAAAGATTAGTGGAAGTAAAAACCAAGTCATAACTAATCCTCCAATGAAGAATCCAATTACTGAAATTAAGGATGGTAATTCAAAATTACTTAAACCTACAATTGCGTGTCCCGAAGTACAGCCACCAGCATAACGCGAACCGAATCCAACGAGAATTCCTGCTCCGATTAAAATGATAAACCCTTTTAAAGAGAACATCGTATCGGTGCTAAAAATTTCGTCTGGTAAATATTGTGTACCTGCATTATGAAAGCCAAGATCCGATAAATCTTGAATAGTTTGTTGGCTTATTGCTACCGTTTCGTTAGGAGTTAAATATTGATATGAAATGAATCCTCCGAAAATGGTTCCTACTACGAAAAGAAGATTCCAAGTGTTTTTTCGCCAATCGAATTTAAAAAAATCGATAAATTTTCCTGCTCCTCCAATGGCACAAATAGTTTCTAAATTTGAAGAAACTCCGAATTTTTTTCCGAAGAAAAATAGAAGAAACATCACGAATGTAATTAAAGGACCGGCGATATACCAAGGCCAAGGTTGTAGTATAAAATCCATAAGTATTTATTAATTAGAGCTTAAATATACTTATGTAACATTGGTTGCATAGTAACATTTGTTACAAAGCAAAACATTGAATATTAAAAGATTAAAAAGTATTATTTATTTATTAATAAGATAATAGGCTGACAAACAATTAGTTGAATTTAATTCGAAGAAGATTTTTTCACTATTAAATTAAAGCAAAATAATTTTTATATTATTTCGGTTTAATTTGATTTTACCTTGATTTTCGAGTTTCTTTAAAAGTCTAGAAATTACTACTCGTGAAGTATGAAGTTCGTAGGCAATCTCTTGATGAGTACTGTAAATGGTATCGTCGTTATTTATTTTAGATTTATCACCTAGATATTTCAATAAACGCTCATCCATTTTTAAGAAAGCAATACTGTCAATAGTTTCAAGCATTTCCATTAAACGAGTATGGTAACTTTCAAAAACAAAATTTCTCCAAGACTTATATTTTCCGGTCCATTCTTCCATTTTTTCAATAGGAATCATGATGAGTTTGGTAGGTAATTCTGCAATGGCTCTTATTTCACTTTTTGTAGTTCCTAAGCAACAAGTTAAAGTCATCGCACAAGTGTCACCACTTTCTAAAAAATAAAGTAATAACTCATCCCCATCATCATCATCTCTCAGGATTTTAATAGCACCACTTATTAATAAAGGCATTGATATTATATATTGACCAATTTCGATAAGTTTGTAACCTTCAGGAACATCTTTATAGGTTCCAGACTGGTTTATTTCGTCGAGTAAGGCATCTTCGAAAAGGTCTCCGTAGCTATTTTTTAAATCTTGAATCATGTTGGTAAATTTACGACCTTTTCTTTAAAGTTCCTTTATCGTATTTTACAAAGAAGTTTATCCAGATAATTTTGGAAAGTGCGTAAAATAAAGGAGATAGAATTGCAAGAGAAACAAAGGTGGAAATTAGGATTATTTTTGGTCCTACATTTGGCACTAATAAGAAAGTCAGAATGCCTACAATAACAAATAGAGCAACACCTAAAGCATAGGTTACATAATATGAACCGTGGTAAAAACTTGGTTCTATATTGTATTTTAAGTTACATTCTGAGCACCTCTCTTTTACTCTGCCCATCGTGGAAAACTTATATGGGTGTGCCTTGTAAAAATCTCCTTCGTGACAACGAGGACATTTCATTCTTATAATACCATATAGTTTGGATCCTTTGCCTAACATTGGGTTTAATTTTTGACAAATATAATTTTATACTTTATTCTTTTTTGTAACATTCGTTACCATAAAAAAACAAGAGTTGCTAATAAAAACAACTCTTGTTAAGTATTTTATAAATTAGTTTTTACTTAATTAAAAGTTTTTTTGTGGTACTAAGGTTGTCAACTTTTATTTTAACAAAATACAATCCACTACTATAATTTGAAACATCGATTGATGTTTCTGAAGACCCATTGATTGATGTTTTATTAATTTGCCCAACAATTTGACCTAAACTATTAATAATATTAACTTCAAAATAACTTCCGATATTAGAATCAAAATTTATAAAAACTTTTTCTGAACTTGGATTTGGATAAAGATAAATACCTGACAAATTAACATCTTCTATTCCAAGGGTTTCGGCATAAACATTAATATTATCTATAAATGTACTATTTCCGTAGCCATTAACATTTATAAAGTTTACTAGTAAGTTTTCGCCTTCATAAGGAATTAAATCTATAATTTCTGTTCTCCAGTCGCTTGCCGAGCTTGGTGCCCAATTTGAAGTATTATAACCAGCTAGGGTAGATAAATCTAGCCCATCTTTTTCATATACTGTGATAAATGTTTCGCCACAATCTATGGATATATCTACTCTAAAAGCATCAGAAAATGAAGTAGAATATTGTGCTTTTGCAAGATCAAATGATAATGATGGAACAGTAGCGTTACTTAAATCAAAAATTACTGTTTGTATAATATCTTCTTGTCCAGGAGCATTATAACTAAAATTATTTATGAATCCTGTTATACTTGGATTTCCGTCAATACCTGTTACTCCAACTCTTTCAATCCAAGTTGTGTCGTTGTCTGGATTGTTAATAGACCAACCTGCAGGAGGCATACCATTTGTTTCAAAATTTTCAACAAAATTTAATGAAGTTGCTTGTGATGTTGCGTAAAATTCTTCTTCAAGTTCGTCATTAGATGGGTTTAAATCTCCTGTAAGTACAACGTTTACTGTTAATGTAAATGCTCCGTCGCTTGTAAAAGTGGCTTCGGTTGCAAATTCAAAAACATCTTGTTGGCCTGAGTTTAAAGTTCCAGTATAAGTTTCTTCAACAACTGGATTACTATCAATCTGGTAGGAAACAATAAAATTACTTTGACTATTAATTCCTGTATTTCTAATTGTTGCCGAGATTATTGCAGGAGTTGAATTACAAACAAAATTAAAATCTGCTGTAGTATTATTAATTGACTCTAATGATAAATCATCTGCTAGCGAGCAGTTTACAAGACCTCCCGGATGATATATAGCTATTGTTCTTCTACTTTCCCAGCCTTCGGTGTCATTTTTCGCTACTACAGCTGCCCAAATTTCATCGTTGGAATTCGTTATAGAATATGTGAAGGATGGTGTTGCAGAATTTCCGATTACATCCATAAAAGTAGTTCCTAAGATATAAAAATCGTAGGACTCTGCACCTGGAACTGAATCCCAAGAAAAAATAGCTTCATCTGGACATATTTGTGAAACTTCTACATTGGTCGCTAAACGTGCAATAGAAAACACATCGTCGCTTTCGTCTGAAAACGCTCCACTAGTAACCCTTACAAGAGCTTCTCCTGTAATTGTATTTGGTATATTCCAAGCATACGTAAATGTTGTGGAAGAAACTGTAGTGATAGCGTTCCAAGCCCCACCATTATCTGTTGAATATTCAAGCACAAAATCGTCTGAAGTATTTATAGCATCCCAATGTAAAGATTCGGTTTCGCCTGGAGCAAATGATTCTCCAGCATTTGGGTATGTCATGGTTAGTTGATCTGTAATTATTTCATAAACAATAAAATATTCTTGAGGTCCCATTGGAACATTAAATCCTGTAATATCGATATCGTAATCTCCAGCAGCAGGATTGTTAAGTAAAACCTGTTCTACATTATTTAAATGATCTGGTCCTAAAGTAGCTGGTAAGTCTAGCGTTGCTGCATTAGGAGTCGGGTCTAAAATCCAAGGCTCGTGTGTATTTGTAGCAGGGTCGGTAACAACCAAATCTAAATCGTTTACAAGTGCAGGACTAGACCCTGGTGATGCCGCAGGATCACTCCAATAAACCATAAATCTCACTTGAGTAGTTCCTGAAGGAACATTAATAATATGAGTATTTGTATTTCCTTGCGAAATATTATCTAACAAATATCTGCCGTCTTCAATTAACATTGCTGCTCTTAAGGCATTTACAATTCCCCAACCAAACTTGTAATCGGGTCCAATATTTCCAGCCTCATTAGCAGTGTTTAATAATGTTGCTTTAATTAATGCCGATTGCGGTAATACTCCGCCATTTGCATCGCTATAAGCTTCGTATAATTGTGCTGAAATTCCAGCTATTCCTGGTGCAGCACCAGATGTTCCACCGAAACTTTGATATTGATTGTTTTCTGTAGTTGAATTTTGATTTTGTCCGTTTGCAGCAATATCTGGTTTAATTCTTCCATCGTGAGCAGGTCCTCTACTACTAGAATTTACTAAACTTCCGTCAAAAAAAACATTTGCCGTTGCAATCACATTTTTTCCTTGTTTATGACCTCCTGTAATGTTTCCCCATTGATTTCCTGCACCATAACCACAGTTGTTATTATTAGAATTTCCAGCAGAAAAAACATGTAAAAGAGTCGGGATACTTATTGTCTGATTATCAACAGTTTGTGCAATTGTTGTGTAGCCAGCATTACAGCCATTACTATACGATGAATTTGTAATTTGAACATCACCATTATTTATAAATGTTTGTGTTGCCGTATCTAAAAAATTAGGTGCATAATTAACGATATAAACATCAGAACCTGCTGCCATACCTCTCATAGAAGGATCTAAGTTGCCAGCTCCAGACATAATTCCTCCTACTCCGTCACCATGTGTGCCTCCTGTACCGCTTGCCATAGAGTTGTCTAATCTTCCTTGAAAATCAATATGTGGACCAACAATACCATCATCTCTAACCATTACACCAATACCAACTCCAGTGTAATTTCTACCAGCTCCCGTTTGTGTGTCTAAATTACTTGATCTATGTAAACTTCTTCCGCGAGTATCATCTTTTATTGATGGAGCAACAAGAACCTCAACCCATTTTACATATGGTAAATTAGACAACTCCTCTAAACAATTGTTTGGAATTGAAAGATCAATATTATTAGATCCTTTATATTGTTGACTTACTGAAATTTGTTTCCTTGCTAAATCATTTATAACAAAATCTACCGAAACATATTTATGAAATTGAAGCGTTACTAATATATTATTTCCTTCGGAAGCCCAATCGCCAATGGTCCCATTTTTTAAATTTGAACTTAATTTATATTGACCTTCTACAGGAACGATAGAACGAACTCCACTGTTTTTTAGAAATGCTATAGAAGTTGAATTTGGAAAATAAAACAAATAGGTTTTATTGGGAATGTACTCAATTAACTCAAGATTATTAGCTTTAAAACTATTCTGAATACTTTGAGTTGGTGTTTCGAAAAACTGAACCCACCCAATATAACCGTCATTTAAATGAGCAGATTCTGGAAATTGGTTCCACTGAAATGTATCGATATTTTCAGGAATTTCAATAGTCTCATCTTGTATTTGAATGGTGTAATTACTTTGTCCATAAGACAAAGAAAAAACAAATAAAGAAAGAATTAAAATGGTGGATTTAAAAGTGATTTTTTTCATAATTAAATAGGTTACATTAATAAAGTCTTAAATACAAACCTTTAAGAACTTCAAATATATCTCTTTACAATTTGAAAAATAGAATTTAAATAGTTAAAAATATTTTAGGAAAAAAAAAGTGCTTTTAATTCGGTTGCATCTTTAGGGTTCATTTTTCCTGCAATAACCAAACTTAATTGTCTTCTTCTTAAAGCTGCTTCAAAGCGTTTTATTTCAAGTTTTGTTTCTGGTACAATTGGAGGAACTGGAACAGGTTGTCCAGATTCATCTACTGCAACAAAGGTGTAAATACCTTCGTTGGATTTTTTTCGCATTCCGCTTTCACGGTCTTCAATCCAGATATCCATAAAAACTTCCATCGAACTTTTAAAGGCTCTAGATACTTTTGCTTCAATGGTTACTACACTTCCTAGCGGAATCATTTTACTAAAAGCCACATGATTTACAGATACTGTTGTAACAATTCTTCTACAATGTCTTCTGGCAGCAATACCTGCTGCACGATCCATACGAGCTAATAATTCGCCACCAAACATATTGCCAACTGGGTTGGTTTCGCTTGGT
>CAZIMW010000005.1:5838-6095 GCA_964540425.1 uncultured Flavobacterium sp. | reverse complement strand
AATAGTGAGTGATTCACTTGGAGTTCTTGAAGTCATCTGAAATTAATTTTTTGCAAAAGTACGATTACTAATAATTTTGCATTGATTAAAATTGAATTTATTGTTACTCTGTCTGGTTGTTGTTTCTTTGTCTGGTTGAGCGCAGTCGAAACCTTACTAATTTAATACTCCATGATTTTATTTTTAAAACTAATCACCTATAATCTCACTTCATTATCGTCCTAAACGTCAAATTTATTCTAGGTATTTTTGTTTTT
>CAZIMW010000005.1:0-5828 GCA_964540425.1 uncultured Flavobacterium sp. | reverse complement strand
CGGAAGTCGATGCATCCAATGGTTTTGTGTTTCTCCTTTCATGACCAATAAACTTCCTTTTTCTAATACTATCGATACGGTTTGTTTGCTATTTTTATGCTTGAATGAAAATTTTCGTTCGGCACCAAAACTCAAAGACCCAATGGCACCGTTCTTTTTTAAGTCTTTTTCGCCATCGCTGTGCCATGCCATTCCTTCGGAGCCATTGTGATATAAATTTAAAAGGCAAGAATTATAGGTTTCTTCTGTTTTTTCTTCCACAATATTCTTTAACTCTAAAAGCTCTTTAGTCCACGGAAGAGCTTTTTTTGTTGTTTTTGAGTAGGTGTATTCAAAAGGTTCTTCTGCATACCAAGCTACTTTTCGTTTGGTGATAATTAGTTTTCCATAAATGATGGCTTTATCATTTTCCCATTGGATGTTTTCTAATAATTTTCGATAATATTCTTGGGCTTTTTTTATGCTTAAAACCGTTCCGTAGTAATTTACTTCGCCATCAAAAGGCAAAATGTTTGATATAGAATTTTGGTTAAATAAATCCATAAGATTCTAATTAGCAAATGCTATTTAAAAGGAAATTATAAAGTTAAACGGAATTTTCGAGATTATTTCTCTATCTCTTTCACCAACAACCAAGCACCTCTATTTTGAGAAATCTTAACATCTCTAAGCGATTGTTTGGCTTCTAATCTATTTTCGTGACTGCTATAAGCTACTATATGAAGACCGTATTTGTTGACTCCTAAATCGGTTGGTTTAAATCCTTGTTCACGAAGCTGATTCATTTTTTTATTTGCATTTTCTTCGATTCTAAAAGCACCTGCAACAACATGGTATTTTCCGGTTTGCTTTTTAAAAGTAAGGTTTAAAGTTGGTAACGGATTCTCAATCACAAAGGTGGCTTCTTGAATCTGTGTTTCTACTAAAGTATTTACCTTTTGTTTCGCAGCAAAATTGTGCTTTTTTACACCTTCTTCATAGATTTTCATTCCCCCCAATCCAGTAATAGACAATGCCACTAAAGCAATCGCAGCATATTTTAAATAAGGTTTAGTACGTCTTTCTGAAGTAATATAAATGGGTGCTTTTTCTTCTAAAGCTTCCACCGTTTCTTTATAAAGCTCACGTTTTACTTTTGGTAAAACAAATGAAGTCATTCCAAAAACTGCCGTATTAAAATTTTGTTTTGAAGATGGAATAAACTGTACCGAATTTTCTTCATTTAAATGAAATTCGCCTATATTTTTTAATGAAACTACTTCCTTTTCTGAAAGTTGAAGGGACAATTTTCCAGTAAAATTTCGAATTTTATGAAGGGCTGTTTCGTAGCTGCAATTTTCAACTGAGGCTACATAGTTTGCTAACAATCCATCGTTGGTTTGTAACTGTCTATTAAACGATACCGTTTTTCTAGGAGGGTAAAAAGTATGTGATTCCGAGTTAATTTCGGCAGAATGATACTGCGTTAATAAGGCTCCAAAACCAGGGATAATTACACATTCGTAGCGGTATAATAAATCGTTTATGTAAGTGGATAATTGCATATTAACAAATATAGTTTTTTTATTTTTCAAACAATATTAAAATCAGATTTTTATTAACAGATAAAAACACTATTTTTATAGTCTCCCTTTTTATTATTTTCAACTATGTTATCTAAAAACGAATTGCGTTATACGTTGGCATTGCAACGTGTCCATAACTTAGGAGATGCCTCTGCAAAAAAACTACTCAATAAAGTAGGTTCTGCGGAAGGGATTTTTAAGGAAAAGAAATCCAATCTTTTAAAAATTGACGGAATTGGTTTGTTTAAATTGAAAGAGCTTTCTGAAAAAATTCTACTAGATCAAGCCGATCAAGAAATTGATTTTATTGAAAACAACCAAATCGAATGGACTTATTTTCAAGATAAATTATATCCCGAACGATTAAAGCATTGTATTGATGGACCTATTTTGTTTTTCCAAAGCGGGAATATTGACTTGCAACGAAAAAAAATTATTAGCATTGTAGGTACTCGAAAAATAACCACCTATGGAAAAATATTTTGCGAAAAATTAGTAGAAGAATTATCGCCATTAAACCCAGTGATTATTTCAGGTTTTGCTTACGGAGTAGATATTACCGCTCATAAAGCAGCATTGGATAATAAGTTACAAACAGTAGCTTGTTTGGCACATGGGCTTAATCAAATATATCCAAAAGCCCATAAAAAATATATGGCTAAAGTGGAAGAAAACGGTGGATTTATCACCGAATTTTGGAGCAGTGATGCATTTGACAGGAACAATTTTTTAAAAAGAAATCGGATTATAGCTGGGATGTCTCAAGCAACTATCGTGATAGAATCTGCCGAAAAAGGAGGAAGTTTAGTCACTGCCGATATTGCCAATTCCTATAATCGGGATGTGTTTGCATTGCCAGGAAGAGCTGGCGATTCTCAAAGTCAAGGGTGTAATAATTTAATTAAAACACAGCAAGCTCATTTGTTTACAAGTGCAGCCGATTTAATTTATATGTTGGGTTGGGAATTAGAAGAAAAACAAAAACCGCAACAAACACAGTTGTTTATAGAACTTACAGAAGAGGAAAAAACCATTTTTAATTATTTAAAAGATAAAGACAAAGAGCTGTTTGATATCATTGCGATAGAATGTAAAATACCTACCTATAAAGTAGCGTCTATTTTATTGGCAATGGAATTAAAAGGTGTGATTCGACCTTTACCAGGGAAGTTATTTCAGTTGGTATAAAACTCTAAAAAAATTAAGTAGGTATTTCTTAATAAAAATCAGGACTATAAACTTCATTTTTTAATGGGAAGTTGTAAGTTAAAAAGGATATTACTGGTTCAACATTTTTTTCATCTTTTAAAATTATAATTGGTTCTCGTATGGTGTGTTTGTTATTTAATATATTAATTTCTGTTGCTAAATCTGGTTTTACAATACTAAACCAAATAAGTTTTTGAGTTTTCTTTAACTTAAGTATTGCTATTTTAGGTGTTCTAGAAATGTCTATTTTTTTAAAAAATAATTTACCTAAAAAAAGAGCCCCAAATATAAATCTGATTTAATTTTCAGAAAACCCCTTTTTGAAAACTAAATTAAAAATTCAATTCAATTTTAGCAATGAAAAGATTCCGATTAAAAAAGGTGTACCAATATAAATAAGAAAAGCGATTTTTTAATGAGTAGTAAACCTATCTTCTATTATGATTTTATATATTAGTCATTCATATATTTAGAGGGAATTCGGTAGCTGAGTGGAGCCTAAGTTAATATCCTAATTTTTTTCGAACTCTTGACAAAACTCCATTAGCAACTTTATTTGCTTTTTCAGCACCAATCGCTAAAGACTTATCGATTTCATCAAGGTTTTCCATGAAGTAGTTGTACTTTTTTCTTTCTTCAGAATACTTAGAAACAATCAATTCAAACAAAGCTTGTTTGGCGTGACCATAACCGTAATTTCCGCCTTCGTAATTTACTCGCATTGCTTTTATTTCTTCTTCCGAAGCCAATAATTTATATAAAGAAAAACAGTTACAAGTATCTGGGTTTTTAGGTTCTTCTAATGGAGTGCTGTCGGTTTTAATACCCATTATCTGCTTCCGAAGTTTTTTATCTGCTAAGAAAATATTTATTATGTTATTTTTAGACTTACTCATTTTAGAGCCATCTGTTCCTTGAATTAGCATGGTGTTCTCTTGCACTTTTGCTTCAGGAATTACGAATGTATCTCCCATTTTTGAATGAAATCTAGAAGCTACATCACGCGTCATTTCTAAATGTTGTAATTGATCTTTTCCAACAGGAACTACATCTGCATCATATAAAAGAATATCTGCCGCCATTAGCATTGGATAGATAAACAAACCAGAATTTACGTCTTCTAAACGATCTGCTTTGTCTTTAAAAGAATGTGCCAATGTTAAACGTTGATACGGAAAAAAGCAGCTCAAATACCAAGAAAGTTCGGTTACTTGCGGCACATCACTTTGCCGATAAAAAACAGTTTTATCTATATCTAAACCAAAGGCAAGCCAAGCTGCAGCAGTACTGTAGGTGTTTTCTCTTAAAATTGTAGCATCCTTAATTTGAGTTAACGAATGCATATCTGCTATAAACAGAAAAGATTCGTTTTTAGGATTGTTAGCCATTTTAATTGCTGGTAAAATTGCACCCAAAAGGTTTCCTAGATGAGGTGTACCTGTACTTTGTATTCCTGTTAAAATTCTTGACATAATATTCTCTGTCTTTCGGATCCGTTCAAGATAAACTTCAACAGAAACTAATAATTAAATATTTTTTTTACAAATATAATTTTTTATCCTGAGTACACGACTTAGATCATCTTCAATTTGCTACTTTTGGAAAGTTTTGAAAATTATAAGAAACATAGCAATCCTCTTTTACCGAATATGGTTTCATATACTCATGTTCGTATATATATTATTTTTCCTTCCTATATTAACTATAAGTATCTTAAAAGAAGAATGGTACCCGTTATTTTTTAAAATGGCGCGTGGCTGGTCTATTTTTATTTTATTTGGTATGGGGTTTATACCCGTTGTTAAAAGAGAAGTGAAATACAAAAAAGGCAAGAGTTACATGTTTGTTGCTAATCATACTTCTATGACAGATATTATGTTGATGTTTTATGTTTCTAAAAGTCCTTTTGTGTTTGTTGGAAAGAAAGAATTGGGTAAAATTCCGTTATTTGGATTTTTTTACAAACGGACTTGCATCTTGGTAGATCGAAATAACCCAATAAGCAGAAGAGCAGTTTTTGATAGTGCCCAACGAAAATTAAATTTAGGCTATAGCGTTTGTATTTTTCCTGAGGGAGGTGTACCAGACGATGAAAGTATTTTATTAGACGAATTTAAAGATGGTGCTTTTAGACTAGCGATTGAACATGACATACCAATTGCTCCAATGACGTTCCACGATAATAAAAAACGATTTTCTTATACTTTTTTTAGTGGAGGACCTGGGAAAATGCGTGTAAAATGTCACGAATTAATTCTTACTGAACAACTAACATTAAAGGATCGAAAGGATTTAAAATTTACAACCCGAAATATTATTTTAAACGAATTAGAAAACTCAACAATATAGTTTTTTGAGCAAAAAAACTATCCTAAATTTACTTCTCCTTCAACTCTTGCTCTAAAAGTGCAATGCGTTTTTCATACTGCTCCACCAGTTTTTCTGAAAGATAATTGATAGTATTTATAGTGCCATTATTTTGTAAAGCTAAACCTCCTTTTTGTTCATAATTTTCCTGCTTGTTAATTGTTTCTTTTACAAAATACTCTGGAGTTACCTCAAAAACTTCTGCTAGACTTGCAAGATGTATAGCCCAAGATTGGCTCTTCCCGTTTTCCATACGCTCATAAGCAGAGCGGGATATATGCAAACGGTCTGCGATTTCTTCTTGCGAAATACCTCTTAGCTCGCGGAGGCTTTTTATGCGTTTTGCTTAAGTTCAATTAGTAAATGCAACTTTTAGGAGTGTTTATATAACCTTAATATCGTTAAATCCTTCGCTCTTTTTGTAGAGTGAAGCGTAGCGAAACGGAGCAAAAAGAGCGAAGGATTTAGAGCCTTCACTCTGAATAACTCCTTGTTAAGACTTATATTTATACTCTACTAAAAGCCAATAAATATGAAGCATTTAACTAAAGAACAAAGGTATCAAATTAAGGCATATCTAAATTGTGGCAAATCAAAAATTTTTATTGCCAAATCATTGAAAGTTGATAAAACGTAACTATTCACCCAAATTAGGCAAAAAATAATTATCCTCAAAAGCATTATGTA
>CAZIMW010000004.1:0-32454 GCA_964540425.1 uncultured Flavobacterium sp. | reverse complement strand
TGGGATACCGTTGACGAACTCTTAGCAAAATACCACGGCTGGCAAATTTGTACCGATGAAAGCTTACACGTAAAACATTTAAAACCTACGGGAGCAAATTATTCAAAATCTTCAAAATACAAACAAGGCGAAGCTTTTTATAAAATGCGTTATGGTTTTTGGCTAACCTTAATTGCTTCTTTAAAATTAGCAGTTAATAAAAGGAGTTTTTCTTTTTTTGTGAATTGTATGCAAGGATATTTTACATCTAAAGCTAAAAAATTACCTTTTATGGTTTCAAAAAAAGAAGGTGTTTTTATTCGGGAATTGCGCTGGAAAGGGATTTTTTCAGTCCTCAGTTTTCAGTAAGCAGTAAGCAGTAAGCAGTAAGCAGTAAGCAGTAAGCAGTAAGCAGTAAATTAAAAAATAAGACGAAGCTGTTTAAATTCTTTACCTAAATCTTTGCCAAAGTTTTAAATTTTGCAAAGTTGATTAAGCAAACAACCTTTTCAATTCATCCAAATCTCTTCTTAAAATACTTGGATTTACCTTAATATAAAACCCCTTAAAATCTGAAGTTGGATTATTTAAAACAATTCCGTTTTTTAGTAGTTTCTCTCTTATTGTTTCAGGATTTCCATTTAAAACATGAAGTTTCATTACATTGGTTCCTCCTTCAATTTTTTCAAGCTTAAAATGTTTTAAATTCTGAAATAGGGATTCGCTAACTTCCAAAGATTTTTGATAATCTTCCAAAAAGGAATCTACATATTGCAAGGCTACCGCAGCAAAAGGCCAAGCATTGGGTTGACTTCCACCAAACATTCTACGAGTGTGATATAAACCTTCACAAAATTCTTTTGTTCCTGCTAAAATTGCTCCTGATGCGGCGTTAAAATCCTTATAAAGTGAAACATAAACGGTGTCGAATAAACTAGCAATTTCTTTAGGTGTTTTATTTAAATGAGCACAAGTATTAAACATTCTCGCTCCATCTAAGTGCATTTTTATGGAGCTCTTTTTTGCAAATTCTGAAATTGTTTTCATTTCAGAAAAATCAAACATGGTATTATAAACTCTTCTAACTGGAGTTTCTATTGAAATTACTCCAATTCCTGTACTTACTTTTCCTTTTGAAACTCGTTTTATTTCTTCTTTAACATCTTCTAATGAAAAAGTTGCTCTTCCTTTTGCTAACGAAATTAGATTTAATCCCGAAAGTACCTGAGTCATATCACCAGAATCGTTATACAAATGACTTTCGGCTTGTGTGATAACTCGACTGTTATTTCCAGCTAATTTCCGAACAGCAATATGATTGGCTAATGTTCCAGTTGGCATATAAACGGCAGCTTCTTTTCCTAAAACAGCAGCCATTTTCTTTTCCAAAGCTTCAACTACACCTCCATTGGAATAAGAATCTGATGTGATATTACCATTTTTAGTGATTTTAGAAAGTAAGATTGAATATTCTTCTGGTGAAAAATCCAATCCATCTCTTGTGAAATTAACCCGTTTACTTTTCATATTATTTATTTGATTTGAAGAATTTACAGCTATTGCCGATGTTAATGTTGCGATTCCTAAACCCGCAATTCCAGAAGTTTTTAAAAAAGTTCTTCTTTCAATTTTCTTATCTCCCATGAGGTTCTAAATTTGGTAATGCTTCGTTATTCTTTAAATATTTATCGAACCAAGCTTTTACTTGATCGTCCACTTCTCTTTTAAATTCAGTCAATCCGTGATCTCCGCCTTCAAACATTACCAATCGGTATGGGACTTTATATTTTTGTAATTTCAATGCCATTTTTATGGATTGTTCTGGAATTACTCTCCAATCTGAAGTTCCGTGCAGCAATAATATAGGTGTAGTTTTAGGTAATTTATCTACGTGATAAATAGCAGAACGGATTGCTAATACGGAGTCCCTATTTTTTTTATATCCAGGCATTAATTGGACGTACACATATACACCCATTTCGCCACCGCGTTTGTCGTCCATTTCTTTTAAATCGGTTACAGCACCACCAACGGCTGCGGCTTTAAACTGGTCGGATTTCATTAAGGTTAAATAGGTCATCATTCCGCCACGACTCCAACCATATAAACCAATGTTAGATTCATCTGCAAAAGAAATATTTTTAGCAACATCTACTAAGTTGATTACATCATTTACGTCACTTCCTCCAAATTCTTCCATTCCCTCTCCTCCATCATTTCCTCGATACTGACTTGCCAAAACCACATAACCCCAACTTGCTGCTTTGGCTATAATGAAGGTCATTTTGTATTTATTTAGATTTCCAAATTCTCGATTTCCTCCACGATTATAGATAATGACAGGATATTTTTTGGAAGTATCTTTTGGATAAGCCATATACCCTTTTACTTTTAAACCGTCACTTTCGTAGAAAAAAGTTTTCATAACCACCTCATCTAAATATTGATATTTATCGAGGTAATTTCCTTTTTCATCAGTAACTCTATTGAAAATAGTGTCGAATGCTTTTATTGAAAAGTTTTCTTCTGAAATAATTTTTCCGTTTTGGGAATAACTTTGAAGACTAATTAAAAAGAAAATTGCTATTAAAAAAAGGGTTTTATTCATGATTTTGTTTTTTAATAGGAACACTGATTTTACGGATTTTACAGATGTTCGCTGATTTTTGTTTATTATTAATGTCACTTCGACTCCGCTCAGTGACCAGACTTCGACTCCGCTCAGAGACCGGTAATTTATTGTTCCTTGAGCGGAGTCGAAGGGAACAGTTTCTAAAGCAAGCTCTAAGGAAAAAACTGTTAATCTTTTTTTAGTAATTCTGAAGGAAACAATTCTTTTCCATCAATAAATATTCTGTCAATTGAGTTTAAGTTTTCTAAATTTTCCAATGGGTTTTTATTCAGCAGTAATAAATCTGCTTCAAATCCTTCTTTAATTCTTCCAATTTTCCAACCAAAAGCTTTATTGAAATTTGAGGTCGTTGCTGCCAGTACTTCTTCAATTGTTAATCCTACTTTTGTATGAAGCAGCATCAATTCAGTATGTAATGAAATACCTGGCATCGTTCCCCAAACATCAGTAGCAGAACCTGACAAATAATGAGCTCCCGCTTTGTAATAAGCAGGTTCTATTACAGTGGTTTCCGTAGTAATTAAATTGGTGTAAGCTGCTTGTTCAACAGAATCTATACTGTGTTTTCCAGTGATTTTATCCGCTGGTCTGTTGATATCTTTTTCATCTAAAATAACCGCTACAGGATCTAACCAAGGGTTTTTAGAATCGGGTAAATCTAAGTACGACAAACTCATAGTCGGCATTATAAAAGAGTTGGAAGCTGCTAAATTTTTGGCGTGTGCTTCTAAAAGTGAATCTCCATTTTGTAATTGTGTTAAATAGGCATAATATTTCCATTTCGGACTTTCCAAATCGTTCGAAAAAGGCTCGTGAGCTACCGCATTTGCCATAGGTCTTGTTGCAACGTCCAAAGAATATCTGGTAGTATGTACAAAAGCATCAATCCCGATATCCATAGCTTCTTTGTAGGTTGTTAATCCCATTTCTCCAATGGTTGCCATTCCTTTTTTCTTGGCATATTCATAGACCATTTTGGTTTGGTCTGGTGTTAATGAATACATCATTAAAAGCACTCTAAAATTCGCATCATACAAACTGTCAATTCTTTTTATTAATTCCTCATTAGTTGCAGGCTCCTCACCTACTCCTTCCAATCTATAAATTTGTGGTGACGGATTTGCATTTGGATAAAAAGGACCTCTTCGGAAACCATCCACTTCGATTATTGAAGTAATTCCTTTATATAAATAAGCATTTGCGTAGGCTTGATTGTTAAGCGTTGCAAAACCATCAATAATTCCTGGTATTAAGTATTTTCCTTTAGCTGAAATGTTTTTTTCTGCCATCAAAGCAGAAGATTTTTGTTCTAAGGAACCATAAGAAATAATTGTTTTCCCTTCGATATACACATAGGAATTTTCAATTATTTCGGTAGCGTTTGAAGGATTAATTAATGTGGCACCTTCAATTAACAAACTATCTTTTTTTATTTCAGAAGTACAAGAAATTAAAGTTAGTAGTAAGAGGAATAGTATTTTTTTCATAGGTTTTAAATTCAGTTAAAAATAAGAAATAAAATGTTCTGAATAACAATTCCTAAATACTATGGGTTTATGTATTTTTGAAAATCAATTTTTTTCTATGAAAAAGTCATCAAACTTAGTATTTCTATTAATAATTTCAATACTTCTTATTTCTTGTAACTGTAAAAAAGAAGCTGAAATTACTTCTGATCTCACAATTTCGGAACTAACAAAACCAAAAAACATCATTCTACTTATTGGTGACGGAATGGGTTTAAGTCAGGTTTCAGCAGTCCAGTTTTATAATGAAAACCCAACAAATTTCGAACGATTTTCGGTAATTGGTTTAAGTAAAACATCTTCATCGAGTGATGTAATTACAGATTCTGCTGCTAGTGCAACTGCATTTGCTTCAGGAATTAAAACCTATAATGGTGCTGTTGGAATGACTCCAGATACTTTGGCTATCGAGACTATTATCGAACAAATTTCGCCCAAAGGAATTAGTACTGGATTAATTTCAACTTCTTCGATTACACATGCAACACCTGCTTGTTTTTACGCACATGTAAAAAACCGAAGAATGGAAGAAGATATTGCACATTTTTTAGTGAATTCTGAAGTAGATTTCTTTGCTGGTGGCGGATTAAAATTTTTTAATGATCGTGAAGACGGAAACGATTTACTAAAACTTTTAAAAGAAAATAATTTTAAAGTCCATACTAGAGAATTACCAACTCATACTTCAAAAAAGAAACAAGCCATTTTACTTTCTAAAAAAGGAATGCCAAAAATGGTAGAAGGCAGAGGAGATTTTTTACCTGAAGCAACCCAACTTGCACTAGATTATTTATCAAAAAACAAGGAAGGTTTCTTTTTAATGATAGAAGGATCTCAAATAGATTGGGGTGGCCATGCCAACGATGCAGATTATCTAATCACAGAGTTATTGGATTTTGACAAAACTTTAGGAGTAGCATTAGATTTTGCAAAACAAGATGGCGAAACGTTGGTTATTGTTACCGCCGATCACGAAACTGGCGGATTTACATTAGCCTCAGACAATGGCGATTATAATAAAATTAAACCTGTTTTTTCAACAGGAGGGCATTCTGCAACGATGGTTCCTGTTTTTGCAGAAGGACCAGGGTCTGAAAAATTTGGAGGGATTTATGAAAACACTTCCATTTACGAAAAAATTAAATCGTTTTTTATTGAATAATTTTTCAAAAAAAAACAATCATTTAAAATTGTTATTTTAGCAATAGTAAAAAACCTTATGAAGTACTTAAGTGATATTGGTTCTTATTTTTTAATGCTTAAAAAAGTGTTTCGTAATCCGACAAAACGGTCTGTAATGCGAGAACTTATACTTAAAGAAATTGATGACTTAATTATCAATTCACTTTGGATTGTTTCGTTTATTTCATTTTTTGTTGGTGGTGTAATTGCTATACAAACCGCTTTAAATTTCGAGAACCCTTTAATCCCAAAATCATTAATTGGGTTTGCAACTAGACAATCTATAATTTTAGAATTTGCCCCTACTTTTATGTCGATTATTATGGCAGGAAAAGTAGGTTCATTTATCACTTCAAGCATTGGATCTATGCGTGTTACCGAACAAATTGATGCTCTAGAAGTAATGGGAATCAACCCCTTAAATTATTTAGTTTTCCCTAAAATAATTGCGATGTTATTGTACCCATTTGTAATTGCAATTGCTATGTTTTTAGGGGTTTTTGGAGGCTTTCTAGCTAGTGTTTACGGTGGTTTTGCTTCCGCAACAGATTTTACAATTGGGCTTCAAGACACTTTTTACCCTTTTCATTTGGTGTATGCTTTTATTAAAACCTTCATATTTGCTTTAATATTAGCAACGGTTCCTTCTTGGCAAGGATACTATATGAAAGGTGGTGCTTTGGAAGTTGGAAAAGCAAGTACCAACTCATTTGTATGGACCAGTGTACTTATTATTTTAACTAATTATATTATAACTCAACTTCTGTTAAGCTAATGATAAAGGTAGATCACATAAAGAAACAATTTGGTGAAGATGAGGTTTTAAAAGGAATTTCAACCACTTTTGAAAGAGGAAAAACCAATTTAGTAATTGGAAGAAGCGGAAGTGGAAAAACAGTAATGCTCAAATGTTTGGTCGGTCTTTTTGAGCCAAATTCGGGTGAAATATTCTTTGAAGATAAAGCTATGAGCTCTATGAATTCTAAAGAACAAAGTATTTTAAGAGAAGAAACCGGAATGCTTTTTCAAGGAGGTGCGTTGTTTGATTCTATGAATATTGAAGATAATGTGATGTTTCCTTTACGGATGTTTTCAGATAAAAAACGTCCCGAAATGCTCGAAAGAGTCAACGAAGTTTTAAAAAGAGTTGATTTAGAGAATGTAAACAAAAAATATCCTTCCGAAATATCTGGAGGAATGAACAAAAGAGTTTCCATTGCAAGAGCTATTGTAAACAATCCAAAATACTTGTTTTGTGACGAACCAAATTCAGGTTTAGACCCAAGAACTGCAACGTTAATTGATCAATTAATACAAGACATTACCAAAGAGAATAATATCACAACCGTTGTAGTAACACACGATATGAACTCGGTAATGGAAATTGGAGAGAAAATTGTATTCCTTAAAAATGGAAATTTGGTTTGGCAAGGAACCAATCAAGAAATTTTTAAAACCGATAATACCGACGTAACCGATTTTGTATATTCTTCAGATTTATTCAAAAAAATTAGAGATATTCAGCTTAAAGAGCATTGATTTATACAAAAAATTAGTGTTATTCATAATAATTTATTTATTTTTAGAGTCTTATATTCAAATTAATATATAAAAATGAAAAAACTCCTACTATGTAGCATTGCAGTTTTATGTAATGCATCCTTATTTGCGCAAGTTTCTTTTACTAATAGAAGTGACTTAATTGAAAACTACTCAAGTTCTCAATCCGTCGCAGTTGACATGAATGACGATGGTTTTGATGATTTCGTTAGAGTTTCAGAAACTGGTGTTGGTATCGATTACCAACAATCAAATGGAACATTTATTTCAATTTTTTATCCTATGACAATACAAAACGTTCCAAACTGGAGTGTTGCAGCAGGAGATATTGATGAAAATGGTTATACAGATTTAGTATTAGGAAATGGATCAAGAGTCTCTTTCTTATTTGCTAATGCAGACGGCACAGCTTATGTTGAACAAACACACCCTGAATACATTTTTTCTCAACGATCTAACTTAGTTGATATTGATAATGATGGAGATTTAGATGCTTTTGTTTGTCATGATATTGACGAAAGTCACCCATACCGTAATGATGGAAATCAAAATATGGTATTGGACCAAAACTTAATAGAAACTATAGATCTTGCTGGTAATTATTCTTCTCTTTGGGTAGATTATGACAATGATGGTGATACCGATATGTATTTAACAAAATGTCGTCAAGGATCATCTCCTGGAGATCCAGAACGCACCAACGCAATGTATCGTAATAACGGTGACGGAACATACACCGAAGTAGCAGCATCTATCAACGTGGCAGACAATGCACAATCGTGGTCAACTATTTTTCAAGATTTTGATAATGATGGCGATTTTGATGCTTTTTGTGTAAACCATGATGAACAAAACAGATTTTACGAAAATGATGGTTCAGGAGTTTTTACGGACATCATAGCAACAACAGGAATTGACGATCTAGATCTAGGAGCTTGGGAAGTAAAAGGAGCTGATTTTAACAATGATGGATATATAGACATTTTATCTGAATTGTCTGATGAACTATATATTAACAATGGCAACATGACATTTACTGGTATGGATTTACCATTTGATGAAGGTGCAATTGGTGATTTTAATAATGACGGATATTTAGATGTTGCAAAAGGTGGTTTTTTATGGATGAATGATGGTGGATCTAACAGATATATAAAAATAGTATTAAAAGGAGTAGAAAGTAATTTGAATGGTATTGGAGCTCGAATCGTAATCACTGGTGATTTCGGAACACAAATGAGAGAGGTAAGATCTGGAACAGGTTTTAGCCACATGAGTTCTTTAACTGCTCATTTTGGTTTAGGAGTTAGTTCAGGTATTGATACAATTGAAATCTTTTGGCCTTCTGGAATTGTGGATGTTATAGAAAACCCTACTATTAGTACACAACATACTTTTGTAGAAGGTGAAAACCAATTAGCAATTACAGATTTTGAAATTAACGGAATTAGTTTATATCCTAACCCAACAGCTTCAGAGATTAACTTTTCTTTAGCCGGTATTGAAGGCACTCTAATTACTGTTATTGACATCAATGGAAGAACTGTATTAAACACAACTGTTTCAGCAAACAACAATATTAATGTTGAAGCTTTAACTGCTGGCGTTTATTTTGTACAAATGGAAGTAGAAAATAAATCTGTTAGTTATAAGTTTATTAAGAAATAATATTCCAAAACATAAGATACAAAAAATGGCTGCTTTTTTAGCAGCCATTTTTGTTAATCAATAATTTGAATGGTATCCAATCGAAGTTTGTAACGAAGCCACGTATCTAATTTTTTTTTATCCTTTATCCTATCTTTTTCAGAATACTTTTCTTTCCAAACAATAGCTATTACTGGAATGGTATCTGTAGTTGTAAAATTGGTTGTTATCTTATTATAATAACTTAGTTGTTCTATTTCGTTATAATTCATTTTAACTTCTTCCCCAATTTCATGAAACCGAAGCCCTTTAACTTTCATATTAGTAATTTCGTTTTCTAGGAGTTTTATTTTTGCATCCTTATCTTTAACTAATTGTTCATTTTTTTCGTACAATTCGTCTAAAATATCAAATTTTAATTTACCTGATAATTCTTGTGCCAAATCGCCACTTTGGTCTGCAGCTTGATAAATATGCAAGGTACTTTCATTTAAATTATCAGTAACTTTTAATTCCTCTTTCCATCGATTAATAGTGCTTTCTGGCACCAGCCTTCCAATTAGATAAACATCAATTTTATTTTTGTTAAAATCTTGATTCGACTTTAATATTACTGCTCCATCATGAATAGGAGAATATTTATTAAAAATGGACTCTAAAACTTCGCTTTATTCTCAAAAACCTGTATTTTTAATAAATTTAAAAATAAAATAACACTTGGTACCACAACAATTATTGCTAAAGTTGTCGCAATTTGAGCAATTCTTTTTCTTCGTTTTGAATTGGCATAACGTACCATCGGAAAACTTAATAACTTGGCAATTAAAAATGTTGTTAATGCAATAAAAACAGAATTTATGGTAAACAAATACAAGGCACCCCCAGCATAATTTAAATTCCCAATCGCTAATCCATATCCAACAGTGCATAAAGGTGGCATTAAAGCAGTAGCAATAGCTACACCAAAAATCACACTTACCATGGTATCTTTTTTTGTTTTTGCAACAATTAGTGCTAAGCCACCAAAAATGGCAATTAAGACATCTAAAATTGTGGGATAAGTTCTAGCAATTAACTCGGGAGTCTCTTTTGTTAAAGGAGAAATTAAAAAATATAAATAGGCTGTCATCACACTTATGGCAACCATAACACCAAAATTTATTAAGGATCTTTTTAAGGTATCTACATCGTTAATTGCAACGGATAGACCCAAACCAACAATTGGTCCCATTAGAGGAGAAATTAACATCGCACCAATTACTACCGCAGTACTACTTACATTAAGTCCGATAGAAGCCATAAATATCGAGAATATTAGAATCCAAACATTATGACCCTTAAACGAAATATCCTTCTTTACAGCCTCAATGGTTGCTTCTCGATCTGTTTCGTCCCGAATATCTACCAATTCCTTAAAAAACAATTTTAAACCTTGCCAAGCAGATTGCTTTATTTGTTCAAATTCTTTTTTTTCGGTTGCGATTTTTTCTTCTTTTAATTTTCCTTCTGATGGTTCCATCTAAGAATATTTAGTATTAAATTTTTTCTTTATTTCGGTTAACAACGTTTTAATATCCTGTTCTTTTTCCTTTGGGTAAATCATTAAAACATCCTCTTTATCCACCACAATATAATCTTTGATTCCATCTAAAACTACTAATTTTTCTTTGGAAGTAAAAATCATATTTCCCGAAGCATCCTTCAAATAAAGTTTTGCTCTTACCACTGCATTCTCATTTTCATCTTTAGTTAGTTTATCGTGTAAGGCTCCCCAGGTTCCAAGATCGTTCCAATCGAACATTGCTTTTTTAACAAATACGTTTTCAGATTTCTCTAAAATTCCATAATCGATAGAGATATTTTCAGATTTTTCGTAATTATCAAGCACAAATTTTCGCTCTTCAGAAGTATTTAATTTATCTATTCCTCCTGAAAACAAGGTGTACATTTCTGGTAAATTTTTCTGAAATGATTCCACTATACTCTTTACACTCCAAATAAAAATCCCTGCATTCCAAACAAAATTACCTTCTGCGATAAATTTTTTGGCAGTTTCGTAATCTGGCTTTTCCCGAAACTGATTTACTTTTTTTATGGTTTCTGAAGTTTCTTTATCATATTCAATATAACCATAACCCGTGTTTGGAAAGGTAGGATTGATGCCCAAAGTCATTAATTTATCATCTTTTTCACAAGCATCAAAACATGTTTCTACATCTTTCAAAAAGGCTGCTTCATCTTCAATCCAATGGTCACTAGGCGCTACCAACATTAATGCATCAGGGTTTTCTTTCTGAATTTTTAAAGCTGAAAATAAAATACAAGGAGCTGTATTTCGCATTGCAGGTTCTAAAACAACTTGTTTTGAAGTTACGGATGGTAATTGCTCTAAAACAATGTCGATATAGCGATCGTTGGTTAGAATATTTATATTTTCTGAAGGAATTAAACCTTCCAATCTCGAAAATGTTTTTTGTAATAACGTCTGTCCTGTTCCTAGCATATCGTGAAATTGCTTTGGAAATTCTGTGGTACTTACTGGCCAGAATCTAGATCCGATTCCTCCTGCCATGATTACTGCGTAATAACTACTATTCCCCGTGAAAACGGGGATCTCTTTTGTATTGTTCAAAATTTATATATTATAAAAATTACAGCTCTTATTCATGAGATTCCTGCCTTCGCAGGAATTCAACCTCAGCATTAGGGTTAAACAAATAGGTTCTTCCGGTAGCGATTTCCAAACATTCATAACGCTTTACACGTTTGTTTCCACGTTTAAAAATCTTCCCGTTATAGAGTCTAAATTTCCCTCCCAATGGTATTTCAAAGATATAATTTTTATCGTTGGGAGCATCATACTGTTTTAATGCTAAAGAAAGTTTTGCATCGGTATCACTACTTGCCTTCGGGTTTTTAAAATGAATTGCTAAATAAGGTAATAGTTGCATCGGAAAAACTTCGGGTCTTAAATAAGGCAACATTAATTGTTGAAAGGTAAATTTCCATTCCTTCCCGTGAGGTTTTATCAATCTTCCATATTTATTGAAAGCCTCTAAATGGGCTATTTCGTGAATTAAAGTAATTAAAAAACGATAGGGATTTAAATTAGAATTGACCGTAATTTGATGCTGTCCATTGGGCATTTTACGGTAATCTCCGTGCCGTGTTACTCGCTCGTTTACAATTTTTAAATATACTTTATGCTCCTGAATTAATTGAAAAACTGAATTTACAGCAGCTTGTGGAATGTATTTTTGAAGAGTTTTCAATTAATTTGATTTTATATTTTCAAAAATAAGCTAATAGTTAAATATATTTGATAATTTAGAATTCTATTTTAAATGATTCTACTAATGAAAAATAATTATTTTTTACTATGTTTTTTGATTGTTGCTTCTAGTATTTATTCGCAAAACGTAGTTGTCTACGATTCAATTAATAACCAAACGCTTCCTTATGTAGCAGTATTATTTGGAGAAACAGGAATCTATTCAAACGAAAATGGGGTTTTTAATTTAACCGAAATTACGAACGACAGTTTAATCATAAATTATTTTGGCTATAAAAAAATAGTGACATCAACAAAAAATATAAAAGATACACTTTTTATTGACCCTTTACCACAAGAATTAGCACAAGTTGTAATTAAAAACAAGTACAAAGAAATCATTGTTAAACAACCTAAACAATCTCGAAGTGTAGGTAGCTATATTGCTGCAAAAGAAATGGAGATAATATTAATAGCAAAACCTAGAAAAGAACTTGCAAATACTTTAATTAAAGAACTTAGTATTAAAATTAACAAACTTATCAAGTTTGATTTACCAGAAAATTTTAATGATAATGAGGTTATGGCTACTTTAAGAATCAATATTTACTCCATTATAGACAGTTTACCAAACCAAAAGATTTACTCTTCAAATCCTGAAGTAATAAACGTGTTAAAAGACAATGTTATAACAATAAACATCAGAGATGAATTCATCAAGTTACCAAAAGAAGGACTTGGGTTTTCTGTTGAATTTATAGGATACAAAAACCCAAACAAACTCACTAATTTAAATTATGAATTTGTAAGGCCCGCATTAACAAAAAAAACAAATTTTAGTGAATTAATAGATGTAAAAACTTATTTATCTTACCCGTTAATTAAGAATATGGATTATGTTTCTATAGAAGAATTCAATAAAAAAAGCGGTCCATTTAACACTAAAAATTTTGGTAAAAACTTAATAATAGGTTTTGTATTCTTAAAGTAGTTTTAAGGCGTAGAACTAGAAACCTGCAATACTTTTCCGTTGTACATTTTGTTTCCAGTTAATGAAAACTCCATGATATATTCTGCCATTTCTTCAGCTGAAACATTGGCTTTATAACCTGGAAAGGCTTCTTCTAACATTTCGGTTTGCACAGATCCTAATGCTAAAACGTTGAACGAAGGGCCGGTTTCTTTGTATTCTTCGGCTAGTAATTCGGTTAAAGTAATCAAGGCTCCTTTACTACTGCTGTATGCACTTAATCCTGCAAATTTTACACTGCCTTGAATACCGCCCATACTGCTTATGTTTACCACATGACCGTCTTTTTTCATAAACGGAAGCATTGCTTTGGTTAAAGCAGCAGCTCCAAAAACATTGACATCATAAACTTGTTTAAAATCTTCAATCGTAGTTTTCGAAAAGGGCTTGTTTACTAATTGCCCTGAATTATTAATAAGAATATCCACATGTTTCCAGTTTTCTTTTACAAAATCGGAAACCATTTTAATATCCTTTGCATCGGTAATATCAAAATTAAAAATCGTACAACCTTCAGAATTTACTCCCGTTAATAGAGTTTCATTTCTAGACAATGCTAAGACTTGATATCCTGCATCTGCGAAAAGCTGAACCAATTCGTACCCTATTCCTCTACTTGTTCCTGTTATTATTACTTTTTTCATAATACTCCCTGTATTTCGTCTTCGCTCAATATAAACTCCGGCGGGTATCTTTTATAATTTCTTATAAACGGGCAACTACTTTCTGTATTTCTCCTGAATAACTAGGACAGCTAGCATGAACCCTAACAATACATTTAATAATTATTTCATTTCATGAGATTCCTGCCTTCGCAGTAATTTGTTATACAAACATAGTCACCGGACTCTCAATATATTTTCTAAGTGTCTGTAAAAATGCTGCACCTGTTGCTCCATCTACTGTTCTGTGATCACAAGCTAAAGTTACTACCATCGTATTTCCTACAGCTAATTGTCCGTTTTTAACAACGGGTTTTTCGATAATTGCTCCTACCGATAAAATCGCAGAATTTGGTTGATTAATAATAGAAGTAAATTCTCTAATACCCATCATTCCTAAATTAGAAACAGTGAAGGTGCTTCCTTCCATTTCTTGTGGAGTTAGTTTTTTGTTTCTTGCCTTACCAGCTAAATCTTTTACGTTTGCTCCAATTTGATTGAAAGTCATTTGATCTGCAAATTTCAATACCGGAACTAACAGTCCATCATCTACTGCTACAGCCACACCAATATGAATGTGTTTCGCTATAAGTGTAGAAGTATCTGTCCAATGTGAATTTACTTTTGGATGTTTACGTAACGCCATTGCGCAGGCTTTTACAATCATATCGTTAAATGATATTTTTACTTCTGGATCAGAGTTTATTGCTTTTCTAGAAGCAATCGCATTGTCCATATCCAACTCAATCGTCAAATAATAATGTGGTGCCGTAAATTTAGATTCTCCTAAACGTTTGGCAATAATTTTACGCATTTGAGAATTTTTCACTTCCTCAAAACTTTCTACACCAACTGGAGTATAGGCATGAACACCTGAGACTACAGGTTGGTAGTTTTCTATATCACGTTTAATAATTCTTCCATTCTCTCCACTTCCTGAAACTTGCGAAAGGTTAATTCCTTTTTCTTCTGCTAATTTTTTAGCTAAAGGCGAAATAAATATTCTTCCTCCTTCTGGAGTTTTTGTTGGAGTTGGAGCTACTTGTTTTGATAATTCTACTTTTGCTTCAGTAGCAATGCTCAAATTGACATTTTCAACAACCTGCTTTGGAGTTTCTTTTTCTGAAGTATTTGATTCTGATTTATAACTCTCTATAATTCCTGAAACATCTGTTCCTTTAGGTCCAATAATCGCTAATAAAGTATCAACCAATGCGGTTTCTCCTTCTTGAACACCAATAGCTAATAATTCACCTGTATAAAAAGATTCGAATTCCATCGTTGCTTTATCGGTTTCGATTTCGGCAAGAATATCTCCTTCTTCTACTTTATCGCCTACTTTTTTAATCCACGTTGCAACGGTTCCTTCTTCCATGGTATCGCTTAGACGAGGCATATTGATTACCTCTACTCCTTCTGGGATATTGATGGACTGAGGCTTGTCTTCTTTAGCTACATCACTTCGGCTCCGCTCAGTGACCGTTTCGTTTATAACAACATCTTCCTTTTCTTCTACTGAATTATTCCCTTTTATAAATTCTGAAATATCTTCTTTTTTATCACCAATAATTGCAAGAAGTACATCTACTAGTACCGTTTCTCCTTCTTGAACACCAATATAAAGCAGGGTTCCTTCATAGAAAGATTCAAATTCCATGGTAGCTTTATCGGTTTCGATTTCAGCAAGAATATCACCTTCCGAAATTTTATCACCTACTTTAAAGTTCCATTTTGCAACAGTTCCTTCTTCCATCGTATCGCTTAATCGCGGCATGTTAATTATTTCAGCCATAACTTATAATTTATGAGATAAAAACGGATAATCTTCTTGATCGTACACAACATCGTACATAATATTTTTGTCTGGATATGGAGATTCATCGGCAAATTTTTCACATTCGCTAACCTTCTCTTTTACACGAGCATCTATTTCGTCCAACTGTTTTTGTGTAGCGTATTTTTTACTTAAAATTACATCTTTCACATAAGTAATTGGATCTTCTTTTTGTTTTTCTTTTACCTCTTCTTTGGTACGATAATGTTGTGCATCGCTCATAGAATGACCTCTAAAACGATAGGTTCTTATCTCTAAAAACGTAGGGCCATCGCCTTTTCTTGCTCTTTTAATTGCTTCATCTAAAGCTTCGGCAACAGCTTCTGGTTTCATACCATCTATATGCTTACATGGAATATCATAAGGTATTCCCATTTTCCATATTTCAGTTGTATTTGCAGTACGTTCAACGGATGTTCCCATAGCATATCCATTATTTTCTACACAAAAAACTACCGGTAATTTCCATAAAGATGCAAGGTTTAATGTTTCATGTAATGAGCCTTGACGCATCGCACCATCCCCCATAAAAGTTAAGGTTACGGCATCTCTTTTGTGATATTTATCGGCAAATGCCAATCCTGCTCCTAATGGTATTTGCCCACCTACAATCCCGTGGCCACCATAAAAGCGATGTTCTTTAGAAAATATATGCATTGAACCTCCTAATCCGTGAGAAGTTCCGGTGCTTTTTCCGTATAACTCAGCCATTACTTTTTTAGGATCCACACCCATACCTATTGGCTGAACGTGATTTCGATACGCTGTAATCATCTTGTCTTTTGTAAGATCCATTACGTGTAAAGCTCCTGCTAAAATTGCTTCTTGACCGTTATATAAATGAAGAAATCCTCTTACTTTTTGTTTGATATAAACCTGTGCAAGTTTGTCTTCAAATTTTCTCCAGAAGTACATATTCTCGTACCATTCTAGATATGTTTTTTTTGTTATTTTTTTCATCATCTCTTTACTAAAATGCTAATTGATTAAAGTTTTCAATAGCGAACAAAAATACTATTTTCTAAGGTACTACAAAACTATAAAAACTTAAAAGTGTGTTATTCGGGTTTTCTTTAACCACAAAGGACACAAAGAAAGCAGTAATATTTAAATAAAAGAATTAAGACCGCTATGCTTAAAGACGTAAGAAGAAAGACTTGATTATAACTAACACAATAACATCGCAATAAGGTTTCGTGATATTTATAAATTTATGGTTTATTTAAAAGCTAGATTCAAGAAATATAAAAAGCAAGGCGCCTACTTTTAACAAACATTTTTAATCGAACAACAATGATATATTATAAATGACTAGTGTCCGACAAAAGACCGCTCCGCTGAAAGACAAAAGACCCTGTCTTAACTGACACATAAACAGCAGATTAACCCATTGTGTGATGTAACAAAGAAAAGCAAGGTGTTTCTTATTAATAAATCTTGAACCTAAACTATATATAGGTTTTTAAGTAATTGTAAAATTTTAATCGGACACTACTAATTACAAATAAGAACTATCAAAAATAAGTGGAAGTAAATTTTTTACAGAATTAGATTTTACCACTTTTCCGCTTTCCCCCATAAAATAGATTTCGATTGGAGTTTCTTGTTTTACTTCGTATTCTGCCAATACTTGACGGCAAGCTCCACATGGTGGAATAGGATTTGTGTTTTCTTTTTTAACAGATCCAGCAGTTAGTGCCATAGAAGTAACCGTCATATTTGGATGTTGCGAACCTGCGTGAAATATTGCTACACGTTCTGCACAAAGTCCAGAAGGGTATGCCGCATTTTCTTGATTATTACCAGTAATTATTTCTCCTGTTTCTAATTGAAGTGCAGCACCAACATTAAAAAACGAATAAGGCGCATACGCTTTTTTACGTGCTTGATGCGCCTTATTCATTAATTTTTGAATCGAAATAGGAAGTTCTGAAACAGATTCAAACACTTCAAGATTGATATCGATTTTTATGTTTTTCACTATTTTCTAGTATTCGTCGTATTCGTCACCGAAGTTAAATGTAAGACCAAAACGAAGCGTACCCTCAAGAGGACTAATTACTTTAGATGTTGATACTAAATACGAAAGATCTATGTTAATAGAAGTGTATTTAAATCCTGCTCCAAAAGTCATAAATTGTCTTGCTCCTTTTGTTGGATTTTCATTAAAATATCCTGCTCTAAAAGCGAATACATCTCTAAACCAGTATTCTGCTCCTATTGCCCAAGTAAACTCTTGCATTTCTTCACTAAAACCTCCTGGTGCATCACCAAAGGACTGGAACATTCCTTGCATAAAACTTACGTTTGGATCTTGACCTTCAACAATTACGTTATTTGCTTGACTAATTAATACATCTCCATCTTCTGGATTAAATATACCATCTCCGGATACATCATCAAAAGTAGTTTCTGTACCGTAAATTGGAGGCGTTGGCACTAATAATTTATTTACTTGTGCAGTAACACCAATCGTATTGTATTCATCTAAGATAAAATCAAATCCAGCACCTAATGCCATATTGGTTGGTAAAAAATTTTCCTGACCTGTTTCGTCATATTTAAGTTTTGGTCCAATATTAGAGATGTTGATTCCTGCTCTCCAACGTCCGTCAAAATTGCTCATTGCCATTTCTTCAGATTGATAATAAGAAGATATGTCAACTGCAAAGGTATTTGCTGCATTAGCGTCTTCAATAGCAGTTTGTAATTTCAAGTCTGATCTAATATAACGACCTGTTACTCCTAAAGCAATACGATCGCTTAACCGTAATGAATACGTTATATCAAAAAGCAATTCGTTTGGTTTTACAATTAAAGGTTCTTGTTCTGGAGTTTCTCTTAGCTCTATTTCACCACTACTAAAATATCTAAAACTTGCAGCAACTGCACTTCGTTCGTTTATTCTGTTAACATAGGTAAGGTTACCTAAAAACACATCGTTTACTAATTTTCCTAAATAAGGTGTGTATGTAACTCCTATTGATTGTTTAGATATTGCAAATGCAGCTTTAGATGGATTCCATTGTTGTGAAAAAGCATCGGCAGATGTTGCAACACCCATATCGGCAAGACCAGCAGCTCTTGCATCTGCAGCAATTAACATAAACGGAACTCCAGTAGTAATTACTCTAGAGTCTTCTGAATTAGGTGTAATTGTTGTTATAATATTTTGTGATGACACCGTATAACTAGTTATACTTAATAATGTGAGGAAAAATATTTTTTTCATGTGTTTAAATTTTATTTTCAGCGGTAACACATGCTGTTCGCTATTAATCATTCCTTTGGGTGATAAGCTTTTTAGCATGCTCGTTTCATTTGGTTAAAATTAATTTTTGCAAATATATATTTATTTATTTATAGAATCACGAGTTTTTCAAATTTCTCTACTCGTTGGTTAGTTAACGTTGATTTTACGGTTATCTTATATATATAGACACCTTTGCCAATTCGATCGCCAAAATCATCTTTTCCGTCCCAGATAATATCACCTCTCGAAAGAAAACCGTCTGTATTTATAATCTGATTTCTAGTCCAAACCACTTTTCCTGTTACCGTAAAAACCTGAATTTGCACTTCTAAGGGTTCAAAAGGACGGTTGTGATTGAACCAAAATTCAGTATAGCTTACAAATGGATTTGGATAATTTAATACACGTGTAATTTCTAATTTATCATTTCCTGCCACAATAAATTGTATTTCAGCAGTAGAAGAATTATTATACACATCCCAAGCTTTAAATGTTAAGGTGTGCAGCCCTTCTTCTAAATTTCTTAATTTAAAATTTAAAGATCCTTTGGTAAAATCGTCCACTTCTGCTTGATAATATTCGTTTAAAACGTAGGGATCAGACTCATTCCCATCAAGGACTGCCACCATATCATGTCCAATACCATTTGCGGTATTCATTCCGTTATCGTCTGAAATTTTTGCAATTAAAATTGGCGAGCTGTTTGTAATCCCTCCAGAAACAAAATTTTCATCATTCATAAATAGGTTAATTACTGGACCTATATTGTCTTCTGGAGCATTTTCATTTAATCCACCTATTTTTAACCTTAAATCGAAACCAGCATGATCTATAAGCGAATTGTTTTCGTTTGAATAAAAACTAATCCTTCCGTTTCCAATAGGTATTTGCGTATCTCTAGGCATTACAAATTCAAATTCAAACAAACCATTTGTAACAGTAGCTTTTCCATTAAAAAGGGTTTGACCTAGCGTAACAAAGTCCATAATTGCCAATTCACCGTCAATAAATATTCCGTCATTACCTAAAGTTTGCCGCTGCACATTTTTATCGAATAATTTAGCTTCAAGAACACCATTGTAACTGGTTAGTAAATTACCGTTTTCGTCTTGAACTTCTCCTCCAATGTTAACTCTCCCTAGCGCTTGCAAAACGTCTCTAGTCTCAGCAATAGGCATATCATTTAAGGTAGTTAGTTTTATTTGCTGTCTTGGAAAAGCTAAGTGCATAGCAGGATCGCCGATATAAAAAACAACTCTTCTGTTTGCACTTGGTATTTGATTTTTTGAAATCCGTACAGCTTCTGCCGGTGTATTTGGGATGTTTAATCCATAGCCAAATACTTCTGGCGCAAATATTTGATTAAAAGTTACTCCAACACTTACACCAATTGACCGAGTTGTTGTTACCATAGATATTGCTCCTCCTTTTTTATTCCAAAAAGTTAGTTCTCCTGCTGTAATTCTTAATGGATTGTCAAACTTTGTAAACTCGCAGGTTATTGTAAGTATGCAAGGATAATTATTTTCGTTTAATAAATTTTCGCCTGTGCTTTTTGTAAACACAAATTCTGAAGCCAAGCCATCTTCACCACCATGACCAAAGTAATTAACAATTAATGCTCCAACTTCTATAACATCCTCTATAGCATCATTTACATCTGGATACCTATCTCCTCCTGCTGAAGCAACTTGCTGGTAAGCATCTGAATGTATTTTAATTACATTAACTGTTGGTTTTTCGAGAGCAACCTCATCTCCAAGCGCGTCTAAATTACCTTGTAGTCTCTCAAATTCCCAATCTTCATCTACATCGTCCGAAATCAACACAAAATTATTTCTCCAATTTCCAAATGAGCTTTTAGACTCGTAGCTAACAATTTTATCGATCATTGCATTTGCAAGGCTTACGTTATCTACTAATAATCTTCCCATTGCTATATCTAACTTTTCATTAGGAAGCATTAACCCTTCATCAGGATCCATATTCCCATAAAAATCATCCGACATAAACGAACTAAATGTACTCCCGCTGTATAAAGTATGAAAAGTTGGAACAATGTTATTATTATTTGACAGTCTGTTTTTATAATCTACCGAAGTATCTCCGAATAAACATACGTACTTAATTTTTTTATTTTCTGTTGAAGCATTATCATATATATAGCGAATAAAATTTCTAATTGCAGCTATATCTTGTTTCCCTGAGCTAAATTCGTGATAAATTTTATCTAATGTTACTACTTTAATGTTTAGTCCATCTATGTCTTTTCTGTGATTGGCAAGACGTAAAGCAGGTTGTAATAAAAAAGACGGGGTAACTATTAAATAGTCTATATCTTTAAAATTTCCGGATTCGTCGTTAAAAATGGTTCCTTTTAAATTTTGATTCGGAACAAATGATTGTGTACCAATTGTAGGTGTATAATAATCGTTAGGGCTTATGGCAACATATTCTCTTAACTCTCCTAAGGTTGCCTTAAATACTATTGTACTGGCATTTCCTTCTTTCTGTTTTGAAACAATGCTACTGGTATTTGTTACATCCCAAACTTGATTAAATTGAGCAGCATTTGAAAGTTGGTATTCTCCAATTTCAGGTAATATTTCCGCATCATTGTATCTAAATGAAAATTGACCTGACACTCCAATTAATTGCCTTAGCGCCTCTACACTTATATAATCCAAATACCCTATGCTACTTGGGTTTCCAGCATTGTTATATAGCAAGTTTATTGTTACAGTGCTATTTCCTGAAGGAATTTCACCTTCAAAATCTCTCGTATCTAATAAACGAGGGTCATTAATTGGACTAAAACCAATAGGATCTAAGCTCGTTCCGTTTACCGAAAATGCCATTGACGTAACTGCTTCAGATGCAGACGCAACTTTAATTATAACATTCATAGGTTGCCCTGACACTATGTTTGGGAAATCAAAAACAAAAGACTGTTCACTTTCTATATCAAACCGATTACCGTACCAACGTCTTCCAACCTTTGCTGGGCTTTCTGTGTCTTCTTCAAAAAATTGATAGTCGTTAAATTGTGAAATTATTGTGGAAGCATCTCCCGAAGGTTCTACCATGTTTTGAATTCGTAAACCTGGGTTTCCGTCGGCAGTTACATAATAATACGCTTCGTCACTATAAGGATTTATATTTGTATCAAAATTTGTTTCAGATTCTGCACCTAAATATCCTAGAGTACCTGTACCGTAAAATAATATATAGTCATTTGAGTCAAAACTACCATCGGCTTCTCCTATTACTTGAATTGAATTTTCTTGCAAATCAAAAATAGTATTTTCTTCATTTAAAAAAGGAAGGGGTTTTCCGCCATTTCCATAAATTTTAAGTTTTCTAGGATCAATATTATTTGTATTCATTCCTAAGTCACTCAGAAAACTTTTTGTTACTTTATAAACTCCTGTTTTTTCAACTTTAAATCGGTACCATTTTCCACTAGCTAGAACTGAGTTGGAGATTTGAAGTCGGGAAGATGAACGGGTTTTATTTGAAAACGAATAGTTAATTGAAAAAGAAAGTACTTTTTTATAGCCTGTTTTTGTTTTGATTATAGGAGAAATTTGCAATGAAGTATAAATTATTTCTCTCGCCTTACCGCTTGCAATACTATAGGTAAGTTTGTTTGGTATTAGTTCTTTATTAAGTTTTTTTAATTCAGCAGGTAATAACGTACCGTATTTAATGTTGCTAATTTGTAAGGAGTTTTCGTCTGCAAAATTATTGTCTTTCCATTGTTCCGCATAACTAATTTCTGACTCTAAAAAGAGCATTCCTTTTGAGGCGTTTTCCTTTGCCACTACAGCAGTTTTACCTTTTGAAATGCTTGATTTTTTTTTCAATAAAGTATTATCATCCCAATTAATTTCAATATTTCTACTTTGAGCTCCAAGAAATAAGGGCATTAAAATAATACTAAAAAATAATAGTGTTTTTTTCATCTTATAGAGTAACGCTTCAAATATACACTTAGTATAGTCGTTTTTTCTAATTATTTTTTTCAATTATTTTTAATTCATATATAATAATTAAAATTCAAATACGTTACTTGAAGTCAGTAGTAATAATACTTAGAACCTAACAGTTTATTAATTTTAAAATATTATTGAATTATTAACGTTAATTACTATATTGCAAACCCAATTTTTTCTTAATTGAAATCTATGAACTTTAAAACAAACCGAACAAAATCGCTGTTATTAGCGCTTATTACAGTTACTTTATTAGTAAGTTGTAACAAATCTAGAGATTATAAAAGCAGTTCTAGAGCAACTGGCTGGAAAACAAACGCCAAAGAAGGTGGATTTAAATCCAACCCAAATGCAAAAGAACAGGAAGTAGGTCCTGGGCTCGTTTTTATTGAAGGTGGAACCTTTACAATGGGTAGAGTCCAAGATGACCCTATGCATGATTGGAACAACTCTCCAAATCAACAGCATGTTCAATCATTTTACATGGACGAAACAGAAGTTACCAACTTAATGTACTCTGAATATTTACATTGGATAAAGCAAGTATTTCCTCCTACAAATGAGAATTTCAAAAATATTTATAATGGTGCTGTCCCAGATACTTTAGTTTGGAGAAACCGTTTAGGATACAATGAAGTAATGACCAATAACTATTTGCGCCATCCTGCCTATGCAGATTACCCAGTAGTTGGTGTAAGCTGGATTCAAGCCGTTGAATTTGGAAAATGGCGTACTGATCGTGTAAATGAAATGATTCTTGAACAAGAAGGTTTTACTTTAAGAAATGCTCGATATGAAGTTGAAGCTGGTGAAACATTTAATACCGACACCTATTTAAAATCTCCAACTCAAACATATGGTGGTAACGACTCAATTACCAGAGGCGGAAAACGATCACAATCATTAGCGAAAAGGAGTAAAGATAGCACCAACCTATATGTACAAAGAAAAGATGGTTTATTATTACCTGCTTACAGACTTCCTACAGAATCTGAATGGGAATATGCGGCATTGGGTTTAGTTGGTTTACGAAACTATAATATATATAGAGGCAGAAAAAAATACCCTTGGGCTGGACAATATACTCGTTCAGGAAAAAGAAAATCTAGAGGTGATCAACTGGCCAACTTTAAACAAGGTGATGGAGATTATGGCGGAATTGCAGGTTGGAGTGATGATGGTGCTGACATTACTGCTGAAGTAAAATCTTACGAACCTAACGACCATGGACTTTATGATATGGCTGGCAATGTTGCTGAATGGGTTGCTGATGTTTATCGTCCTATTGTTGATGATGAATTTAACGACTTTAATTACTTTAGAGGAAATGTTTATACTAAAAATTATATAGGTAAAGACGGAAAAGTTAAAATTGTAACCGCAGACTCAATTGTATTTGATACCTTAAGTAACGGAAAAATTATTGCAAGAAATTTACCTGGTGAAATTCATCAAGTTCCAGTTGACGAAAACGAAACTTATTTAAGAACAAATTTTAGCAAAAGTGATAACCGTAATTACCGTGATGGTGACAGAAAATCTACACGTCATTACGGGTCATTTGATGATGAAGAAATTAGCGATAAAAAGCAAATGTATAACTCACCTAAGCATTTTGTAAGTGCCGATAGCTCTGGAGTTATGGATCGTCAATATGACAAATACTCAGGAAGAACCTCTTTAATTAATAACGAAGTTCGTGTATATAAAGGAGGATCTTGGAGAGATAGAGATTATTGGTTGGATCCAGCACAGAGAAGGTATTTCCCTCAAGATATGGCTTCTGACTATATTGGATTTAGAAATGCAATGTCTCGTGTAGGTTCTAAAAGTAAAAACGGAAAAACACCTAGACATTAATACTAAGTATTACAAACCAAAAAAGGGGAAAGTTAAATAAACTTTCCCCTTTTTTCATGATTGATTATTACACTATATTATCAACATCGCATCTCCATAGGTATAAAAACGATATTTTTCTTTGATTGCTTCTTCGTAAGCTCTTCTTACAAAATCATGTCCCGCAAATGCAGAAACCATCATCATTAAAGTTGATTTTGGTGTATGAAAATTAGTTACCATCATATTAGCGATACTAAAATCGTAGGGAGGAAAAATAAATTTATTTGTCCAACCTTCATAGGCGTTTAGTGTTCCGTTTGAAGAAACAGAACTTTCTAAAGCACGCATTGCAGTTGTACCAACCGCACAAATTCTTCTTTTTTCAGTAATCGCATTGTTAATTATATCTTCAGCAGTTTTATTAATTTGAATTTCTTCAGAATCCATTTTATGCTTTGATAAATCTTCCACTTCTACCGAGCTAAAAGTTCCTAACCCAACGTGTAAGGTTACTTCAGCAAAATGAACTCCTTTAATTTCTAAACGTTTTAGTAAATGTTTAGAAAAGTGTAATCCAGCAGTTGGTGCAGCTACTGCTCCTTCAATTTTGGCAAAGATTGTTTGGTAACGTTCTTTATCTTCTGGTTCAACTTCTCTTTTAATATACTTAGGAAGTGGCGTTTCACCTAATTCAGTAAGTTTTTTTCTGAATTCATCATAAGGACCATCAAATAAAAACCGAAGGGTTCTTCCTCTTGATGTAGTGTTGTCAATCACCTCAGCAACCAACGAATCGTCTTCACCAAAATATAGTTTGTTTCCTATTCTTATTTTACGTGCTGGATCAACTAAAACATCCCAAAGACGTGTTTCTTTATTAAGTTCTCGCAATAAAAACACTTCTATCCGAGCACCAGTTTTTTCTTTATTCCCGAATAAACGCGCAGGAAAAACCTTGGTATTATTAAGTACTAATACATCATCTTCGTCTAAATAATCTTTAAAATCTTTAAACGTTTTATGCTCAATAGTTTGTTCTTTTCTGTTCAAAACCATTAAACGAGATTCGTCTCTGTTTGCTGCAGGATATTCTGCTAATAATTCTTCAGGAAGTTCAAAATTAAATCTTGAGAGTTTCATGCCCATAATCTGTAGTTGTTTTTAAAATTAAGTTAGCAAATATACAATCTCAAACTAGGGGTTGTCAAGTAAATGACCATTTATTATTTTATCTGGGTACTAATACCTATTTTTTTAAAGTCTTCCCAAAAGGTAGCATACGATTTTGTTACCACATTTGGCTGCAAAATTACAAGAGGAGTTTTTATTGCTAAAGGAGCAAATGCCATCGCCATACGGTGATCTTGATAGGTTTCGATTTCGATATTTTTATTGATTTTTTTTGAAGGAAACAATTCTAAACCATCATTCGTAATAGTAATATTCGCACCTAATTTTTCCAATTCATTTTTTAATGCAATTAAACGGTCAGTTTCTTTAATCTTAAGGGTTTTTAAACCTTTTAACTTACAGGTAATTCCAAGACCTAAGCAAGTAACCACAATAGTTTGTGCGATATCTGGCGTATTAATTAAGTCTAACTGAAGACATGTTTCTATCTTATTTGTTTTCTGTAATTGAATTGAATTATCCAAAGTATTAAAAACAGTTTCAACTCCTAATTTATAATAAATTGAAGTTAATTCTGAATCTCCCTGCAAACTATTCTGTCGGAAATTTTTTAAAGTAACCTTTAAATTCTCAGAAAGCGCCACCAAACTATAAAAATAAGAAGCTGAACTCCAATCGGACTCGATAGTGATGGTTTGATTATTGCATTTTTTTAAGCTTGCTATTTTTATAATGTTGTTTGAAAAACTCCCGTTAACTCCTATAGATTTCAACAAATCTAATGTCATATTAATATAGGGAGATGAAGTGATTTCACCTTGAAGATTAATACAAATTCCGTTAGGAAACGAAGGTGCTACGAGCATTAATGATGAAATATATTGACTACTAATAGTAGCCATTACGTTTACTGTCGAAGCAGTAAGTTGCCTTCCCTTTATTTTTATTGGCGGATATCCTTCTTTTTTTTCATAGGTAATTTCTGCTCCTAAACTTTTAAGTGCATCCACTAAAATTTTTATAGGACGTTCTTGCATTCTTTTGCTTCCGGTTAGAGTAACTTCAGTTCCGTTTTTTGATGCAAAATAAGTAGTTAAAAATCGCATTGCTGTACCTGCATGATGAATATCTATCAATCCATTTTTTGATTTTAATCCTTTTACAAGATTAACAGTATCATCGCAGTTTGATAAATTTTCTATTTTTAAATTTGGAAAAATCGCTTGTAAAATCAATAATCGATTCGACTCACTTTTTGAACCTGGTATTGTTATTTCTACTGGTTTATTTACAGCTTTATATGAAAGAATTGCTTTCAATTTCTTTGCTCATCTTTTTTAATTTTTCCTCTAAATTTTCCAAAGGCTGCAAAAAAGCCATAAATAAAACCTCCAACAATAAGACCTAGAACAACCATTGTTGGGTTTTCAAAACTTGAAAAATAAGCAGCATCAAAACCCTCGATAGCCCATTTAACAAGAACAAATAATATAACAAAGGCGATTCCTAAAGAGAAAACCGATTTCCAAAACCCAGGAGTTGATGTTATTTTTTTAAACATATTATTTAAGTTTTTTATTATTGTGATGTCGATCGTGATCCCGTTTTGTTTTATAATCCATTTTTTTATCAAAAGCTTTCTGAAGATCAATACCTGTTTGGTTTGCTAAGCACAAAACTACAAAAACCACATCGGCTAATTCTTCGCCAAGGTCTTTGTTTTTGTCGCTCTCCTTTTCGCTTTGCTCTCCATACCTGCGTGCTATAATTCTTGCTACTTCTCCTACTTCTTCGGTAAGCTGTGCCATATTAGTCAGCTCGTTAAAATAACGAACCCCATGTTCTTTAATCCATTTATCTACTTCTAATTGAGAGTGTTTAAGATTCATAATTTATATTTTTGAAAGCACTACTTTTTCATTTTCCTTTTCTGTAATTTGATTGTACATGTTTTTTAAATATTCAAAATTATCAGATAATATTATTGGCGAATTTACATTAACTGTAACGGATAGCTGTAATGTATTTCCTGGCAATTCTTTTAATAAATACGTAAAACCTCCCATATTATCCGCTAGGCTCCCTTTTGCGTTTTTAGGCATTGACGTTACTTTATAGCCTTCTGGAAGCTTTATATTTATGGTGAATTTTTTTGATTTTGGGAAACCAAAATAAATTGGATACTCTCTTACTTCAGCTTTAAATGGATTCGTTAATTGTGCAAAAAACAACATTGGAGAAAAATAAAGCTTTTCATTAATCTCTTCTACAATAGAAAACGAACTAACCTTATAACTAAGACTCAAGCTAGGTTTTAAATTGTCTAAATCTTTAACTTCTAATTCCGACACGAATACATTTTTATCATTAATTGGTAGTTTTATGATTTGATTTTCAATAGATTTCCCATAATTATTTACTCTGTATTGTTTTGCATAATGTTCACTATAACGTTGTCTTACCAATGCTTTTAGTTCACCGTCAATTATTTCGGCTTGCACATACGTTAGTTTTTGAGAAGTTTTGTTAGGATATAAACCTACCCAATCTGAAGTGCCATTTTCTCTAATTAGTCTTCCTTGCCAATTCATAGCTACTTCTGGCAATAAATTAATTGAAGAAAAAGGTTCTGAGGCATCTAATAAATATAATTTTCCACTAAACTCAACGGCAGCAATAACATAATTAAATCCTTCTCTAGTTGGAAAAATTGGAATACCATTATCAATAGTACTAACTAAAACTGGGTTTGCATTTAACTTTGCATATCGCAACATTGACACTAACATTAAATTTATATCTCCAATATTTCCACTTCCTTCATTATATGCTTTTTTAACACCTTTCTCTGGAAAATATCCATAATAGTTATTCCATTTAACTTTCGATTTTACAAAGTTAAGAATATAACTCATTTTTTCTAAAGGGTTTGCGGCTCCTTCTAAAACACTATTAATATCACTTTCATAATAGCGTGTTTTATTTAATTGATTTACAAAAGCATCATTTTCGTAAATGTTTTTTGTTACTGAGCCCCAATCCGTAGAGTATGTTTTAGGAATACTTCCAGGAAAATTAGTTACAGACAATTCCCAAATTGAAGTTGCTCTATAATTATCAAGGTTATCTACAAAAACTGATGATTTTAAGGGAGGAATATTCTCTTCATCTAACAAATAGGTTCTTTCTTTATAGCTAGTACTACCGTGTGCACCGCCAGAACGATCATAGTTTTTATCATAATTTGCAGTACCAACTCCACTACTTCCTCTAATTTCTATATCTATTTTTTTAGTGTCTTCAGAATAGGAGTAATTAAGTTTAGATTGTGGGTTTCCATAATGTTTATAAACGTAATATTCTGGAATTCTAACATCAATAATTTCTTTTTTAATTGGAATTTCATATTGCAAATCTATATCACTAATATCATTAAAAGGGGAAGTGATTTTATAAGAATATTCTATCACAGAACCTGGTTTTATATTTGGCATCGTAAATTTACTAATCACTCTATAATCACTAATTCTTTCTTCAAAAACTCCGCCTTTTTTTAGTTTTGTTTTTTGAATGGATCCTCCTTCAAGATTATAGGTTACCCCTTTTATTGAAGACATTTCTTCTCTATCTTTTCCGTGTTTATATATTACTTCTTTTTTAGTAGCCCAATCAAATCCTTGCTTTGTATATATTTTTACTCTTTCAAAAACTTCGGTATGCAAATTAAAACCATCTCCTTGGGTATATACATAAAAAGATTTATATTCTCTGTATAATACTGTTGCGTCTGCTTCTGGATGTAAACTATTTTGAGTTTCAGATAGTTCTTCTTTAGAAACTTTTCCGAATTTATAATTTTGCGAAAACGAAATATTTACACTTATTAATGTGATAAAGACTAGTTTATATTTCATTATTAGATAGTTTTAATATAATTTTTATTTTTTTATTAGTACAATTTTAGATTTATCCTTCCGAACAACCGACTTAATAAATTTAACATAATCGTTGTATTGATCTTTTGAAAATCTACCAGAATTAAATATTAATTCTCGTTTATATACTAATTTTCCTGATTCAAGTTCAACAATGGTTGCTGAATATTTTCCAAAAGGAGTTTCTATGTGTATTGGTTCAAATAAAGATTCAATTTTATAATTTTTAGGTAATGATATTTCTATTTCATCTTTATAAATTTTTCCCCTTTTAATTACAAAATCTAATATTCTTTCTTTATTTGTGCTTATTAATTTAGTATATCTATTAAAAATATTGGGATTAAACAATACCCTTTCTCCCGCTTTTGAAATATAATTACCCGTTGAATAGTTAAGATTTTCTGTAAAAACAATATTATTTTTATCGTTTGTAAAATTAATATTTGAAAAACTGGTTTTATTCAAATGACTCCATATATAATTATAGTAGTTGGTTTTTTCTTCGTTTGTATAATTCTCCAAATCATATTTTAGATTATATTGAAGTCCGATAGACGTTTCAGTAAGATCTCCAGAAACTGTAAAAGCTTCATCAATATTTGCAGTAGCTACCAAACTTCTTACATTATCTTCTGTTTTATATTCGTGGGTTTTAGTAAATACTCCTCCTTCGGGTGTAATCATTAATACTTTTCTGTTATCTGTATGTGTGCCTAGATAATTAAATGGCACTTGCTGGCTTGTGCATTCTAAAAACACCTGTTCGTCTTCAAAAGGTATGGTTAAAATTACATGATTTCCTTGTAAGGCAACAAAATCTTCGTCTATATTTTTCCCGTTTGGTTTTGAATCTACTATGGTATAATACGACTCAATTCCTTGGCTTTCTAAAAGTGTTTTTGTGTAATTTGTTAAAGCTTTACAATCACCATAACTTAATTTATCAACTTCTTTAGCAGAAGAGGGTTGCCAACCACCGATACCAATTTGCACACTAATATATCGTGTTTTATCCTGCATAAATTGATAAATTAATTTGGCTTTTTCTTTTGGATCTTCAACTCCAGCGACTAAACTTTCAATTTTAAGTTTTGTTTGTTCTGGAAGATTATTTCTATTGTTTAGCAATTTGTTGTTTTGCCAATTTCCAAATTCTTTCCAATTAGATACATAAGCTGGAGAATTCTCTAACTGAAATCTTTTAAGTGCAATTTTAACCACGGGTTTAATCTCTGTATAATCTGGACTTAAATATTCGCGATTCATAGCTTTGATATTACTTACTCGATACTCATTAAGGGTATTGTTTTCAGTAATTTCAACATTAAATTCCTCTAGATTATATTTAATAGCTGTTAAAGGAACTTGTTTTTCGTTTATAAACTTATAGGAAGAACTTTCGGTACTAACTCGGTAATAAGGTGATGGATTCCATCGAGGCATAAAGGCAGTTGAAGATGTTTTAATTTCAGAAATAAATTCAAAAGTAAAGGGGTAATTGCCAGGTGTAAAATCCAACACAAGCTTTCTGTCATCACTATAAAGATTTCCTCCAGAGGCGCTAATATCACTAAAATCTCTTTTCTTATATTCTTCTAATATATTGCCTAATTCATCATAAATAATAACTTTTACATTTTTAATACTTGATGAGTTATCGTAATAGGCAACTGGTTTTATAATATTAAGTCCATTTTTATTAAAAACAGTTATCACTTCATGGTATTCTTTAGTCATACTGTTATAGTTTTCTAAAGTAATAATAGTTTCATCGTGTCTAATAACCGCATTAGCATTTTCTAACATATCTTTAGAAATTGACTTTACAGCGTATTTTTTTTGGGCAGAAATTGTTATGGAAACAAACAAAATAAGTAGGGCAAATAGTTTGCTCATTCATCAAATTTTAGGAATGCTAATTTAGCAAAAACTTAAGGATAGTGAAATTTAATTGGAAGTTATTCTCTTTGTTTTGAATCGATTAAAATAGTAACTGGACCATCGTTAATTAAAGCAACATCCATCATTGCTCCAAATTCACCTGTTTGAACTTTCTTACCTATTTCTTTTTCTAGCTGGAGCACAAAAGCTTCGTATAACGGTATCGCAATTTCGGGACGAGCAGCTTTAATAAATGAAGGACGGTTTCCTTTTTTTGTTTTTGCATGAAGAGTAAACTGACTTACCACAATTACATCGCCATCAACATCTATTATTGAAAGATTCATGACTTCATTCTCATCTTGAAAAACACGAAGTCGAGCAATTTTACCCGCTAGCCAGTTAATATCTTCTTGGTTGTCTTCTGCTTCAATACCTAAAAGAATAAGGTAACCTTTTCCTATTTCTGAAATGATTTTTCCTTCTACAGTAACTGATGCTTCTTTTACTAATTGAATGACTGTTTTCATAAAATTATTTTTAAAATTGGAACACTGATTTTACGGATCTGACTGATTATCACTGGCTTTGAATTTTATTTTTACAGACTGCCTACTGAAAACTGCTTACTGAAGACTGAATCTATTCTTTCGTATAAATATCCTTTCGGTAATGTTCCTCTTCTCCTTCTAAAATCTGAAGGTAACTTTTATAGCGTGACCAAGAAACCTCATCGTTCTCCAAAGCTTCTTTCACCGCACATTTAGGCTCTTCTATATGTAAACAATTATTAAATTTACAATATTCTTTTAGTTTGAAAAATTCCGGATAATAACCTGCTAATTCTTCTTTATCAATCTCCACCATTCCGAAGCCTTTAATACCTGGGGTATCTATAATTCTTGCATCAAAAGAAAGGTCGTACATTTCGGCAAAAGTGGTGGTATGTTGCCCTTGTAAGTGTTGATCTGAAATCTCTTTCGTTTTTAAGTCCAATGAAGGCTCTATAGCATTTACCAAGGTAGATTTTCCTACGCCACTATGACCCGAAAACACACTTACTTTTCCAATCATTAATTGTTTTACCTTAT
>CAZIMW010000003.1:32582-33204 GCA_964540425.1 uncultured Flavobacterium sp. | reverse complement strand
ATAATACCTATTATTCTTTAAACCTTTTAACTACTCCCCTCGTTTAATCTCCAATTTCTCAGCAAAATACTCGCAAAAATCACGCATGGTAGCACTCATTTTCTCATCGTTAGTAGCACGTTCAAAAGTGTCTGACATTGCTGTTAAGGTTTGATGAAAAAATACTTTCATTTCGTCTAAAGGCATATCTTTTGTCCATAAATCTATACGCAAAGCTTCTTTTGCTTTATGATCCCAAACAGACATAAATATTGCTTTGGATTCCATATTTTCTATGCCTCCATCTTTTGCAGACCAATGGAGTTTTTCTGGGATTTTATTCTCGTCTAATGTTACGTTTACTGTGATATCTGAATTGTGTTTTTTTGTCATGATTTTGTGTTTGATCTATTTAATATTTTATGCTAATCTATAAAGAAGAGGTTTCGTCTCGATAATTATCGGGAGCGCTCAACCTGACATTCAATTAGCAATTAAAGTATTAATTATTTTTTTGGTTTGTATTTTGATTTATTAAATATTTCTTCTTCACTTAAAGTTAATAGTTCTTCCAAAGTATTATTTTTCATAAAAGACCGAACGATTTGCCAACCCAAATAACGACCAATCATTCCTGGCGAAT
>CAZIMW010000003.1:349-32572 GCA_964540425.1 uncultured Flavobacterium sp. | reverse complement strand
AAAATTTTGAAAATGGTGCAGGGTTTATAAAACGTAATCCTAATTTTGGATTGGTACTGAAAAGGTATTCATTTTCTACAAAATTTCTCCAAACTTCAGTTTCATTTTCTTCTGCCCAAATTAATTGCTCTTTGGAATATCCTATTTTATCTTCCTCATTTACTTTTGGCAACCATAGATCTTTTAGGTATAAAATTCTTCCATAATAAATAATTTGAGCAAGAAATGTTCTACTTCTTATTTTTGGAGTATATTTTTGAGCATAAATGGCTGCAACATCAGGTAATATTTGGGATTTCTTCATGTTCTGAACTACATATATTGGAATTTCTTGATAGAAAAAGTGTTCACTTCCGAGGTAGGTATCCAACTTAATAATAAGCAAACTATCTGCTAAAATTATCTTGTCTCTATAATCAACATCCGAAGTGGCTGTAATAACCAAAGGCGTGTTGAAACTCGGAAAATAATAATAAATATGCTGAAAGAGAATTTCCAACTCATTTTTCAAGTTTTCTTCTGAAGGATATTTTTTTATAACCTCAAGATACAATTGTTGTTGCAGTGTATCTTGCATTTTAGCAATCCAAATACTATCGTTGTATTGTTTCGGAAAAAACGCAGGATAGTTTCTTTTTAATTCAGGTAATTCTTCAACTTTAGCAGTCCCGAAAGCTTTATCAAAACGTACTATTTCGATATCCATTGGGATTTTTTCTATTTCCTTTTCCACATCACTTTTAGTATCACAAGCAACTAGAGAAACTATTAAAATTAATAGAATATTTTTTTTCATAAAAACAAATTGAAACTGTTTAACGTAAATTCTTTTTTAAAATTTTACTTTTCCGTTTATTTGTGCTGCAAAGATATTATTTAAAAATAAGAATATGCATACTAAAGAAGTGGTAGATTTTATTGTAAATTGGTTGAAAGAATACGCTGAAAATTCAAAAATGGATGGTTTTATTGTGGGTATTAGCGGCGGTATTGATTCTGCTGTAACCTCCACACTTTGTGCTAAAACAGGTTTTCCTACTTTTTGTATTGAAATGCCAATACACCAAGCCGAAAACCAGGTAAGCCGAGGAAAAGAACACATTGAACAACTTAAAGAAAGATATTCTAAGGTAAGTTCTAAAGTATTTGATTTAACTGCTGTGTTTGAAAAATTTAAAGATCAAGATACTGCCTCAGACAAAAACCCATTACTCCATTTATCCTTGGCAAATACCAGAGCAAGATTGCGAATGACTACCTTATATTATTATGCGGGATTAAAAAGGTATTTAGTAGCAGGAACAGGAAACAAAGTTGAAGATTTTGGTGTAGGATTTTACACCAAATATGGTGACGGAGGAGTTGATTTGAGTCCGATTGCCGATTTATTAAAAAGTGAAGTTTATAAAATCGCTAAAGAACTTGGAGTACCTGAATCAATTCAAAATGCAGCTCCTACTGATGGTTTATTTGGCGACAACCGTACCGATGAAGATCAAATTGGTGCCAATTATGATGAACTGGAATGGGCAATGAAAATGCAAGAATTAGGCTACAGTACAGAAAAGTTTAAAAATCGAGAAAAGGTTGTTTTTGATTTATATTCAAGACTTAATATAATTAACCAACATAAGATGACCGCCATACCTGTATGTAAAATCCCACTTAAAATGAAGTGAATTTAGTTATTCAACGAGTATTCGTGAAGTTGAGCGAATTTTCTCTCAAATGTAATACGTTCATTTAATTATTATTTAAATTTGACATATAATAGAAGTACTACTTATCCTCAAAAAGTCATCGTAGTCACTAAATTAGTGGAAAAATTAAATACTTAATTGACTAAAAATGAAGAAAATTGTTATCGCGGATCATCATCCAATTACTCGAAAAGGGATTGCTTGTTTACTTAAGAATAATGAAAATTTTTCTATTGTAGGAAAGGCAAATAATGGTGACGAACTATATAAAACTTTAGAGGAACAAAATCCAGATATATTAATCATGGAAATTGATATGCCACAAATTAATGGCATTAATGCATTGCGTACTATTAAACAGCAATTTCCTGAATTACGGGTTTTAATTTATTCTACTCATCCAGAAGAAATTTATGCTCTACGTTCTATAAAATCTGGTGCTGCAGGATATGTACCTAAAACAGCTTCTTCAAAAATATTTTTAAAAGCTTTAAAACAAATTAGAAAAGGAGGTATTTTCTTAAATGAGGAATTAACTTCTACTTTTACAAGCAGAAATGTTGGTGGGTCCAGCGCAATTAGTCGATATAAAAAATTATCATCCAGAGAGATTGAGGTACTAAATCTGTTATCTAGCGGAAAAAGAAATAAAGATATTGCAGCAGCATTAAACATCAATGAAAAAACAGTAAGCACCTATAAAACAAGGTTGTTGAAAAAACTGAAAGTTGATAATTTAGCTGACTTGATACATCAGTCAAGAATGTTTCAATTTGGATAATAGTGCTTTACAACACTCTATAAAGCTTATCGGAAAGTAACTTTTTAAGAGACGTGTAATCTACCGTTTCATTTAAAACCTCTAGTTTTTTAGCATCATCTTCTATAGAATTTATATTTTTTGCTAACTCATCAATTTTTTGGGTTACTAAAAAACGTCGTAAATTTATTATTGTTTCTGTAACCATCTGAGCTAAAGATTCTTTTTTACTTTTTACATAAATTTTTCTGCCTTTCCAATCGTGTAAAACATATTTCTCATCTTCCATTAAAATATGTGTAATTGCTTCCGCTTTTTCTGGTTGTAAGGTATTAATAAAAACATCTATTTTTAATTCTTGATGTTTGTTATAGTTTTCAATAATATCATAATAGATATTTTTAAATTCGTCATTTGTAAATTCAATTTCGTCTTCTTGAAGGTCTAAATATATTTTTTCAAAAACCTTAGTTTTTACAAATTCAGATTTATAAGTAATAGTTCCTTTTTCATCTGTATCCATTACTAATTCTTCAAAATCTTCTTCTTCAACACCATAAAGCAACAATAGTTCTATAAGTTTTTTTTCTAATTCAAATTGTCGATTTACAGCAGTTACATCTTCTTTTTTTGCAGAAACTATTTCAAAACTCTTTGTATTTGATGTTGGCTTTTTTTGACTTGCCTTTTGTTCTTTCCGAAGGGTTTGTGCCAATGTATTAAAAAGAACTTCTTCAGAAATATCCATTATTCTAGCACATTCTTTTATGTAAACCTCTCGACTAATAACATCGGGGATTTTTGAAATGCTAGCAATAATATTGTGAATGGTTTCCGATTTTTTTATGGGATCGTTTTTCGCATCGGATGCCAATAATGATGCTTTAAAACTTATAAAGTCTTTTGCGTTTTCTTCTAAAAATAAAGTGAGTTCTTCAACTGAATTCTTTTTTGCAAAACTATCAGGATCTTCTCCTTCAGGAAATGTGCAAATTTTCACATTCATACCTTGCTCCAAAATTAAATCGATACCACGAAGGGATGCTCTTAATCCTGCTGCATCACCATCAAAAAGTACGGTAATATTTTTTGTTAATCTATTAATAAGCCTTATTTGGTCGGGTGTCAACGCTGTTCCTGAAGAAGAAACCACATTTTTAATTCCTGTTTGATAAAACTGAATTACATCGGTATATCCTTCTACTAAATAACAATTATCTTCAGTCGAAATGGTTTTTTTAGCCTGAAACAGTCCATATAACACTTTACTTTTATGGTAAATATCACTTTCTGGTGAGTTTAGGTACTTTGCTGCTTTTTTATCGTTTGTTAAAATTCTTCCACCAAAACCAAGAGTACGACCGCTCATGCTTAAAATTGGAAAAATAACTCTGCCTTTAAAACGGTCAAATTGCTTTTCTTGCTTAACTATACTAAGCCCTGTTTTTTCTAAATAATCTAATTTATAACCGTCTTTTATAGCTTTTCCAGTGAAGGCATCCCATTGATTAAGAGAATAACCCAGCTCAAATATTTTTATAGTATCGTCTGTAAAACCTCTTTCTTTAAAATAGGTTAAGCCAATGGCTTTTCCTTCTTCAATTTTTAAAAGGTTGTTATGAAATTGTTTTTTTGCATATTCACTAACCAAATACAAGCTTTCTCGTTCGTCTGCTTTTTCTTTTTGCTCATCGGTTTGGACGGTTTCTTCAATTTCAATATTGTATTTTCTTGCTAGGTACTTAATAGCTTCTGGATAGGTAAAATGTTCGTGTTCCATTAAAAAAGAAACAACATTTCCTCCTTTTCCGCTTGAAAAATCTTTCCAAATTTGTTTTACGGGAGAAACCATAAAACTGGGAGTTCGTTCTTCGGAAAATGGGCTTAAACCCTTAAAATTACTCCCCGATTTTTTTAATTGCACAAAATCACCTATCACTTCTTCTAAGCGAGCGGTTTCAAATACATTATCTATGGTAGTTTGTGAAATCATTTTTCTGAATTCAAAGATGTGAAATTCTAAAACAAAAACTCAAAGTTTAGTCAAACTTATTTATTAACAAAAAAGGCTTCTTTCAAAATAGCAGAAAAAAACCTTTTAAAAATGAAACAAATTTTACTAAATATTTACATATCGAATCGCAATCCCATCGATATATTATGTTGGTCAACTGGATTGTTTTTAAAGATTGGATTGATTTCATATTTTGCATAAAGAGCAGTCCAACCCCAACCAACATAACTACTAACGCCATAAACCACACTATTGGTATTATAACTTGCCTTGATTTTTTCTTTTTTATTAGAACCGTCTTGGGAATATTTTAATTTTTGTCGCGAGCTTAATTTAAACCCTACAAAACCCCCAATCCCATATTTAAATTGTCTTCTAGTTGAGTACCTAAAATAATTACTGTATTCTTTCTTTTTTGAAGGACCAAATTCAAAATGCACTGGAAATATTAATTTATCTACTCGTAATTTTGCTTTATCTAAATTTTGAGGATGTACTTGCAATACGGTTTCTTCTCCTGTATCTACATAATATTGATTATCATCTGGTTTTAAACCATCCCAAGTAAATGAAAATCCATATTTAATCCGAAGCCAATTAGATTCTTTAAAAACCCTTGTTTTCCAAGCCCAACCTATCTCAAAAAAGCGGCTTCCTCCAATTTTAATTTCGGTATCGTTAAATGATTCTCCTTCGGTTATTAAGTTGTTAAAACCTATCGCTAAAACTAAGTTATTGGTTGTTCTACGGTCATATTTTTTATGTGCGTAGTAAGAAACTGAAAACACTTCACCATCTTCAAAGTATTTTAACATCAAAATATGATTATTTTTATTTGTAAGAGTATCATTATTATTTCTTTTTCTTAGGGCAATTTTATTTTCAACAATAGCAATTCTATTTTCAATATTTAATGCGTGTTTTTCTGCTACAGTATTTTTTAGTTGATCAGCTTCTTCTTGAGTTATCTCTCCATTCTCTAATCGATAGTTAATAGATTCAACTTCTCTTTTTAAAGCACCTTTTTCCTCATTAATAATTTCTTCTTTAGAATTTTCTAGCTTTTCAACACTAATGGTGATCTCTTGAGCATTTGCTTTAATAAACGGAATACACCATAATGCAACGATAATACTTAATGTAATGATTCTCATAATTGTTTGTTTTTTGATTGATGAATTGATTTTATTTGACTTATGACTAGAGTGATATACGACGCAAGACGCTAATTATCTCGATTTACAACTGCGGTTCTTACTTTTTCAAATTGCTCGCCAAGTGCGTCAAAAACTTTGTCTCTAAAACTAGCTTCTAGCTCTTCTTCTACATAATTTAATAAAGCGATTGCATCTACTTTTTTGTTTGCTAGAATTTTTTGAGATTGGATTTCTAATTGCGCTTTTTCTAATAATGCATTTATCTCATCTTCTGAAACTTCCCTATTAGATTTCTTTATCGCTGCAACCTCAGCCACAACTTCTGCAACTTTTAAATCTATAAAATCGTCTTCTGAGGTGTCAATTTCAGAATTTAAACTAACTACAGGTTCTTGATTATTATTACCCAAACCTTTCTTTTCTGAATTTGCAAAGGCAGTTTCTGAATTTTCAGTTTGAATTTTATTGTTAGAAATAGTATTCTGATTTTCTAAATTCACCCGTACTTCTAAACTATTTTCTACTGCGGTTTGAGTTTCAGTTTCTGCTACAATTTCATTACTTTCTGTCTTAATAACTGATTCTTTCTGAATTTCTTCATTTATATTAGCTTCTGTTTTAACAATCTTATTAGTATCGATTACTGAATTTGTTTGATTTCCAAAAACCAATGAAGCAATCACTAAAAACCCCACAATACTTGCTGCAATGGCGTACCAAGGAATTTTAGTAGCCTTTTTCGAAGAGTGATTTAGTTCCTTATTTAGTTTTTTCCAAGCAGCATTTGAAGGCTGAATTTCTCGCTCCTGTAACTGCTCTCTTATATAATCGTCAAATTTAATGGGTGCCATAACTAATTTTATTTTCATTATTAATAAAGGTCTGAAGCATTTTTCTAGCCTTGAATAATTGTGATTTTGAGGTGCCTTCAGAAATCCCTAACATTTCGGAAATCTCACTGTGCTTATAGCCTTCAACTACATATAAAACAAATACTGTTTTATATCCATTTGGTAATCGGTCTATCATTTTCTGAATTTCTTTTACTTCAATTTCTGTTTCGATATAAGCTACGAGGTCTAATGAATTTTCTAGAATTTCTTCGTCTTTAAACAATAGTTTTTTCTCTTTCCGAAGTTGAGAAATAGACTCGTTAATCATAATTCTTCGAATCCAACCTTCAAAACTCCCTTGAGATTTAAAGGTATTTAAATGCGTAAAAACTTTTAGAAACCCCGTTAACATTACTTCTTCCGCAATGGCTGAATTTTTAAAATATTGCCTACAAATACTCAACATTTTTGGAGCAAACAACTCAAATAATTGATGCTGCGCTCTTGTATTTCCCTTACTAGCTTTGAAAATTAGAGTTTTATAATTTTTATGTAAGGAAACAACTTTCATCTTGTGCTGAATTTATTTCAGTATCTATGCTTTTTTTAACGCTTCTATTATATAGACGCAAGTTAATGCAAAAAGGTTGCCTGGGTTTTTCAGTACGCAGTATGTCAGTACGCAGTATTCAGTAAAATCGAAACTACAAATGAGTAGCCTGAGTTTCCGACGAAAGAGAAAGTGTCGAAGGGTACTACTCAGTAAATCAGTACGCAGTCTTCAATCAGGTAAACCAGGAACAGTTTAGTAATCCAAGAAAATTCGTGTTCCCATTTAATTCGTGGAAATTCGTGAAATTAGTGTCTTTTTTATTCTAGCTTGTTTTGAAATAATCCGTATAATCAGTTGGCAGAATCTATTTTTTTCGATCAATAACGTAGTTTACCATCAACTCAAGCGAGTCTTTATAAGGTGATTTTGGATGTTTTTGAAGCATTTGCAAAGCCTCTTGTTGGTAGGTTTTCATTTTAGTAACTGCATAATCTAAACCCCCTTTTTCTTTCACAAAAGCAATAAGTTCTTTTACTCTAACCTTATCTTTATTATAATTTTTTATGGAATTAATGACCCATTTTTTTTCTTTATTCGAAGAATTATTTAGAGCGTATATTAAAGGAAGCGTCATTTTTTGTTCCTTAATATCAATTCCTGTCGGTTTTCCAATTTTCTCGGAACCATAATCAAAAAGGTCATCTTTTATCTGAAATGCCATTCCGATTAACTCTCCAAATTTTCGCATTACCTCAACTTCTTCTTTTGAAGCGTTTACAGATTTTGCACCCATAGCACAACAAGCTGCAATTAATGTGGCTGTTTTTTGACGGATGATTTCGTAGTAAACTTCCTCGGTAATATCAAGTTTTCTGGCTTTTTCTATCTGAAGTAATTCTCCTTCACTCATCTCACGAACGGCAACCGAAATAATTTTAAGCAAATCAAAATCATCATTATCTATAGAAAGTAGCAATCCTTTTGAGAGTAAATAATCGCCCACTAAAACTGCAATTTTATTTTTCCAAAGGGCGTTTATGGAGAAAAAACCTCTACGTTTATTGCTTTCATCTACCACGTCATCGTGGACTAAAGTTGCTGTATGAATTAATTCTATTACGGAAGCACCACGATAGGTTCGATCATTTACCTCTCCATTATTAATCATTTTTGCAATAAGAAAAACAAACATGGGACGCATTTGCTTTCCTTTTCTATTAACTACATAATGGGTAATCCTGTTTAATAAAGAAACCTTTGAGGACATAGAGAGTAGGAACTTTTTCTCGAAAAGTTCCATTTCGTATTCTATGGGGAGTTTTATTTGAGAAACTGTTTTCATTAATTTTCAAAAATAAGTTAAAAAACAATTACTTTATAGAAGATTTTAAACATTATGCCTTACTTTTGTTAAAATAAATTTAAAAATATAAATTATGAAAAAAATTACACTTTTAGTAGCTGTTTTTGCTGCTTTTACAATGAATGCACAAATCTTCTTTGATGATTTTAATGGAGAAGTAGTAGATGCTACAACATTTGCTCAATGGGATGCAATTGATTTTGATGGTGATGGAAATAATTGGGAGGTTTTTGATGCAGCTTCTATTTCACCAGATTGGTTATTTACTGGGTTTGGAGTTGATTCTGATTCTTGGGAAAGTGCACCTTTTACACCAGATAACTGGTTAGTAACTAAAGACCCTATTGATTTAACAGGAGTTACCGGAACTACAATTAGTTTTTTAGTAGGTACATACCAAACAAACGGTACATTTATTGACGATAAATATTCTGTTTATTTAACAACTTCAAACACAATTGGAGATCTTTTAGTTGCAACTCCAATAGATACAAGATTAGTATCTGATGATGTTACAGCTTCTGCAGGAGATTATACAGATTCTGCTGCTTTAGTTACTATTGATGCTTCTGCATTTGATGGTCAAGTTGTTTATTTAACATTCAGACATTTTGATTCTATTGATATTAACTCTGTATTACTTGATGATATCACAGTAGATGGAGTTTTAGGAACAACAGATGAAACTTTTAAAGGTTTCAACTATTATGTTGATGCTCAAAACGTTTTAGTTTTAAGCGCTAATACAAACCTAGAAAGTGTTCAACTTTATAATGTTATTGGTCAACAAGTAGTTTCTCAAAAATTATCTAACACTAATGAAAATCTTAATTTAGCTTCATTAGAAACTGGAATTTACATTGCTAAAGTTAGTATTGAAGGTCAAACAAAATCTTTCAAAATTATCAAGAAATAAGAAATTATTTTTATATAAATTTTAAAAGGTGGTTTTTATAAAGCCACCTTTTTTTATTGCTTATTCGCCAACTGCCCACAAGCTGCATCAATATCTTTTCCTCTACTTCTTCTAACCGTTACAGGAATTTTATTTTTCTCTAAAGCTGCTATATATGCATTGGTTACTTGTCCTGAAGCTTGTTTAAAAGCAGGATCACCAATAGAGTTATATTCAATTAAATTTACTTTACAAGGTACATATTTGCAATAGGCAACTAAAGCATCAATATCTTCTCTTCCATCGTTAATGCCCTCCCAAATAACATATTCGTAGGTAATTCTTCTATTGGTTTTTTCGTGCCAATATTGCAGGGCGTCTTTTAAATCTGGTAAGGTAAATTTATTTGCAAAAGGCATTATCTGCTCTCTCTTTTCCTGAATGGCAGAATGTAAAGAAACGGCTAGATTAAATTTCACCTCATCATCAGCAAGTTTTCTTATCATTTTTGGCACACCAGAAGTTGAGACGGTAATACGTTTGGGAGACATTGCCAAACCATCTTCCGAAGTGATTTTATCAATAGACTTTAGCACATTATTATAGTTCATCAAGGGTTCTCCCATTCCCATAAAAACGATGTTTGAAAGTGGCTTGTTATGATACAACCTACTTTCTTGGTCTATGGCTTTTACTTGGTCGTAAATCTCATCTGGTTTTAAATTTCGCATTATTTTTAAGCGAGCAGTGGCACAAAACTTACAATCCAAACTACAACCTACTTGAGTTGAAACACAAGCAGTAGTTCTTTTTGGAGTAGGAATTAAAACCGACTCTACAATCAATCCATCAAAAAGCTTTACTGCATTTTTAATAGTTCCATCTTCACTTTTTTGAATATTATCTACCTCAATATGATTGATTACAAAATGTTCGTTTAATAAATCACGAGTCGTTTTTGAAATATTCGTCATATCATCAAAATGATGTGCACCTTTTTGCCAAAGCCATTCATAAACTTGGTTTCCCCGAAATGCTTTATCTCCAATTTCTTGAAAAAAACTTCTTAACTCATCTCTTGACAAAGCTCGAATATCTTTCTTTTTTTCTTTCATATGTCTATAATATTTATTAAACCTGACATACTTCGACTAAGTGTTATGCTGAGCTTGTCGAAGTACTCAGTACAAGTATGCTGCCTGCCCGTTCCGAAGGCGGGTTCGCTATTAGCCCCCGTATCAAGTACGGGGTAGGCTATTTAGTTGTGTTATAAAAAACTTGTGCTCAACTTGATTGGGTGTTAACATGCTCGTTTCATTTGACTGCAAAAATATTACTTTAAAAGCAAAAAGCCCCTTTAAATAAAAGAGGCTTTTTACTTTTATGGTTCTACCACGAATTTAGTGGAATTAAATGTTTACTATTTAACTATTCAGCCAAAATAATAAATTCACAACTCCTTAATGAATATCGAATATCGAATACAGAACGCCGAATGTCGAAGTTTTGTGCCGAACTAAACTCAACATTTATTTAAAAATTAAACATTGTACTTGAATTTTTATTGACCTATATGTTAAACTTCATTATTCAAAATTAATCAGTTCGATATTCCTTTTGTCTTCTGTAAAAATCTGTGAGAAATTTTTTACTTTTAATGCATAACTTATCATTTTGACTGAATAGTTACGAAAATATTGTGAAAAAGAAGTGCAAAGCATATCACGAATTCCTATTAAAAAAAAAGAAGTGAGTAAAAATATAATACGACATTATAAAGTTAATTTGGTACACCAAATTTTATTATAAACAGTCGTATATCCTGCGTCGCACAATCGTATATCCAAAAACCTTTACCATTTAATTCGTGGCAGAACCAAATTTATTAAGCTTGGTTGTTATCTGTCAATTATTATTTTTCTAACTGAAGTTACTTTACTGTCATTATCTATTAAATACAATATATATATCCCTTCTTCTAAACGTTCTACATTAATTTGATTATAGGTGTTAGACAAGTTTCCAGACGCTATACTTTTACCTAAAATTGTATAAAAATTAAAAGACAAATTAGGATATCTACTATTTATTACTGTAATAGAAGTGCTTGCTGGGTTTGGAAAAATTTCTAAAGACCCTGTTTCTTCAAATTCTGGAGCACTTAAAATATTTTGTATAGTTTCGGTGGTGGTTTGCCCTGAATTTATTGGATCTAACCAATCTTTTAATCGAGTTTCGGGTGAGTCTCCAGCATTCCAAGAAACAGCAAATCGCCCATAAATATCATAATCATTATTAGTATCAGAACCTAAGCAAGATGCTTGTCCTCCATATAACTGTCCTATTATTCTTCCTTCTTCATTAAATAGTGGTGACCCTGACGATCCACTTTCAGTTGTGCCAATTTCCCAACCATCTCCAGTTCCAACAGAAACGCCTCCAATAAGCCATACTTCAATACCATTGGCGGTTTCTTTTACTGCCCCAGAATCATCTCTACAAATTTTCATGACATCTCCATTTGGGTGATGAATTCCTACTTCATATTCTGGTAAATTATCGGTATTGTCCCATCCTGCAAATGCTACATCCCATGATTCTGGAATATCATTATATAAAACAACTAATGCAAAATCACTTAAGGGGTTATTCGCTTTAACTTCTGCTCCACTCATTGTGAAATTAGTTTGAATATCTAGACTTTCATCCTCCGTTCCACATATAGGACTTGGGCTCATCCAATTAAAACGTACCGACCAAAAATCTGGATTGCTATTTTCTAAACAATGATTTGCAGTAAGTAAATAAGGGATTTTATTTCCTTCGGTTGTATTAATTAGTGATGCTGAGCATAAATAGCCATTTCCTAAATTAAGCAATGCCACTGTTTTTTTTGCTAAATTTTTTTTGGTTTCAAAATCATTTCCTATTGGGCAGTTAACATCGTAATTACAATCGCCAGAATCGTTTAAACCTCTCCCGTTAACTTGTCGTACTCTTCCCATTCGATAACCGTGAATTATACTTCCAACCTGTAATTGGGGTTCACTAGTTACATTTGAGGGTTCATAATATTCAATCCAAATAACATCTCCTGAAATAAACCAAGAACCTAATATTTTATTATCTCTATTTTGATTATTTGTATAGGTTTTTGAAACATCGGTTTGATCTTCATTATATAAATGAAGTATAGTGCCTTCAGGTAATTCGAATTCATCAAAATTAATACTCAAATTTATAGCATCTGGAGATTTTATAGCAACTCGCCAAATTCTACCTCTATTATTTGGCAAGTCTGTCCACTCACCATTACTTTCAAAATCCAACATTAATGGTCTTTCTATTCCGTATCGCCAAGGCATACTTTTATCTAAATCGTTGATGCTATCTTCTGTAATTATTACTGAAATATCTAAAGGAGGCAATTCAATTGGAACAAAATAACTGCGTATATTATTTTCCCAACTCATAGGAATGCTGTTATTTTTATCTTGAGAGAAAGACAAAAACGAAAAAGAAATTAATAAAACGAAAAGTAAAAATCTTTTCATGAAAAACACCTTGGTTAATTATAAGTTTACTAAGTTAGTTTTTTATTTTGACTATTAAAAATCAAATCGATAAAACGCACCTAATGTTCGTTTTAGGTTCGGTTTTTGTGTGTGTGTTTTATATTATTTTATACCTTATGAATATTAAATCGCTTCATTACTATTTTTTAAAATCTTCCGAAATTTGTACCGACACCAGAACCATCACTAAAAACTGTTTGTTTTTTGCTTTGAAAGGCGATAACTTCAACGGCAATAAATTTGCAAAACAAGCCTTAGAAAACGGTGCTTACAAGGTAATTATTGATGAAGCTGAATATAAAACTCCAGGAAGCATTTTAGTTGAAAATGTTTTAGAGACACTTCAACAATTAGCTACTTTTCATCGAGAATATTTAGCAATTCCCATCATTGCACTTACAGGAAGCAATGGAAAAACCACCACCAAAGAACTAATTAACGTGGTTCTTTCAAAAAAATACTGTACTACTGCCACAAAAGGAAATTTGAACAATCACATTGGTGTTCCTCTTACATTACTTTCTATGAATTCAGAAACCGAAATAGGAATTGTAGAAATGGGTGCCAATCATCTTAAAGAAATTGAGTTGCTTTCTAATATTTCAAAACCTGATTACGGTTATATTACCAACTTCGGAAAGGCCCATTTAGAAGGTTTTGGGAGCCTAGAAGGTGTGGTGAAGGCAAAATCGGAATTATATGGTTTTTTAAGAAAAAATAATAAAACGGCTTTTATAAACGCTAATGATGATAAGCAATTACAAAACTCCGAAGGAATTAAAAAAATTACTTTCGGGAATAAAAGCCAAGATTGCACTATTCAATTAATTGATGCTAGCGACACCGTTATCGTTTCTTATAAAAACCAAGAAATTAAAAGTAACTTAATCGGGCTTTACAACTTTAATAATATTGCAGCAGCTATTAGTATGGGTGCGTATTTTAATGTTTCTGAAACCAACATAAAAGAAGCCATTGAAGGATATATACCAACCAGCAATCGCTCTCAACTTTTAAAAAAAGAAAGTAATCAAATAATTTTAGATGCTTATAATGCCAACCCAAGTAGTATGATGGCTGCGCTAGAAAACTTTGAACAATCTAAAGGAACAACAAAAGTTTTATTTCTAGGCGATATGTTTGAATTAGGAGGCGAAGCAGAATTTGAACATCAAAACATTGTTAATTATATAGAAAACAGTTCTTTTAATGAAATGTATTTGGTGGGCGAAAATTTTTACAAAACGATTATAACATCAACAAAAATTAAAAAATTTAAAAGCTTTGAAAATTTAAAACAATCTCTAAAAAAGCAATCCTTCAATAATTGCAAAATACTTATTAAAGGCTCTAGAGGAATGGCTTTGGAACGGATTTTAGAACATATTTAATAAACTTTAAAGGAGTATCGCATTAAACCACTTAGCTTTCTTCTTTTTTACACAACTTTTACAACAGCGTAAATCAGTCAACATCGTTGACCGAAACTATTGATATACTTATGTTTCCTTTTATTCTGAAAAATATATAAATTCAAATAATTTCTATATTTTTGAAAGTGATTACTAACTAACAATAACAGGTAAAAAAAAAATGTTTTAGAGGTAGTTACCAATAGAAGATGTTAATACTACTTCAACAAGAAGAATAACAAAAAATGCAAGAGTTACAGAAGGATTAATAATTAAACGCTTTAAAAATAAAAAGGTTCTTTTAAGTGTGATTTCCACCTAAATACTTAAAGGAAATTTTAATAACACCAATCAATTCAAACCTTTTTTAAACAATAAATATTCAATATAAAAAAATTAACCAAAACCAAATTAAGTAGTCACTATTAAAAACAATACAATGAAAAAAACAGCATTAATTACAGGAGCAAGTAGTGGAATAGGAAAAGAACTCGCAAAAATACACGCAGAAAAAGGCGGTAATTTAATTGTAGTTGCAAGAAGCGAAAACAAATTAAACGAACTAAAAAAAGAACTTGAAAAAACCTACAACATTAATGTATTTGTAATTCAAAAAGATTTAACAAAGCAAAATGCCATCAAAGAAATCTATGAGCAAGTAAAAGATGCTGGGCTTAAAGTAGATTATTTAATAAACAATGCTGGTTTTGGTGGTTTAGGCAAGTTTAATGAAAGAGAATTGGAACAAGACTTAGCAATGATAAACCTCAACATAAGTGCACTAACTGCTCTAACTCATTATTTTTTGCAAGATTTCGTGAAAAATAATGATGGGAAGATCCTTAATGTTTCATCAACAGCAAGTTTAATACCTGGCCCTTTGCAGGCAGTGTATTTTGCTACTAAAGCTTTTGTAACTTCTTTCAGCAATGCCATTTCTGAAGAATTACACGACACGAATATTACAGTTACCAATTTAATGCCTGGAGCAACTGAAACTCAATTCGGAAGAGTTTCTGGAATGGACAAAACCGAAATATTTAAGAAAACGGTAAGTGCCAGAAGTGTTGCCGAAGATGGATATAACGGAATGCTAAAAGGTAAATTAGATGTTATTTCTGGACTTACTTTTTCGCAAAAAATAATGACTAGTATGATTCCATTAACACCTAAAAAAATAATATTAAAACAAATGAGACAAATGCAAGAAATTAAATAAAAACGATAAAACATGAAGCCTAATATAGATCTGAATAGGTAAAAGAAGAAGTTAATCAAGGGAAAACAATGTTTATTCTTGGAGTTAAATTACTCCAATATAGACTGGTAACTATACGTTGCTTAATTCTAAGATTTCACAACCTTATGACTTGATCCTGCTACTTCTGAAGCACCTACCTGAAAATAAAAATCCCGATACATTTCTGTATCGGGATTCTGTTTGAAGTGGGCAATGAGGGATTCGAACCCCCGACCCTCTCGGTGTAAACGAGATGCTCTGAACCAACTGAGCTAATTGCCCTCTTTGTTAGCGATGGCAAATATAAGGCAGTTTTTATTTACTACAAACATTTATTTTAAAAATTATTATAAAACTTCTGCTACCACAAAAGTACTTCCACCTATATATACAACATCTTCCTTTTCTGAATTCTGTAAAGCATTTTTATATGCTTCATTTACTGAATTATAACGATTTCCCAACAGTCCAAAACACTTTGCTTTTTCATTTAAAACAGAAACATCCAATCCTCGAATTACATCAGGTTTGCAAAAATAATAGGTCGCCTCTTTTGGAAATAAGGGCAAAACTGTCTCTAAATTCTTGTCATCTACAACACCAAGTACAATATGCAGCTTTTTGTAATCTTCTTTTTGTAATTGCTCCATAACTAAAATAAGCCCTTCTTTATTATGCGCTGTATCACAAATAACTTTGGGTTGCTCCATTAAAACCTGCCATCTTCCTTGTAACCCTGTATTTGAAACTACATTTAAAAGTCCATTTTTTATATTTTCTTCAGAAATGTTCCAGCTTTTATTTTGAAGAGTTCTAAGTGTTGAAACTGCTGTTTTAATATTCTTTTTTTGGTAATTTCCTTTTAAATCGGAAGGATAATCAGTACTATTTATTTCTTCCACAAAAGTGATAGTTGTTTTAACTTCTTTAGCTTTTTGTTGAAAAACCTCTTTTGTTTCAGAAGTGGTTTCTCCAATTACCACAGGAATAGTTGCTTTGATAATTCCTGCTTTTTCTGAAGCAATTTCTCGCATTGTTTCTCCTAAAAAACGAGTATGATCCAGCCCTATGTTTGTAATTATAGAAACTTCAGGGGTGATGACATTGGTACTATCTAATCGCCCTCCTAAACCGACTTCAATAATAGCAATATCCACTTTTTCTTTTCTGAAATAATCGAATGCCAAACCTACCGTCATTTCAAAAAAGGATAAGTGATTTTCTTCAAAAAAAGACTGATGTTCGGCTATAAAACCCACTACAAAATCTTCCGAAATCATATTGCCATTTATCTTAATTCGTTCCCTAAAATCTTTTAAATGTGGTGAAGTATATAAACCTACTTTATAACCTGCTTCTTGCAAAACCGAAGCTAACATATGACTGGTAGAACCTTTCCCGTTGGTTCCTGCTACATGAACAGATTTAAACGAATCTTGCGGTTCATTCAAATATTTAGTGAGGTTTAAGGTATTGGACAAATCTACTTTATAAGCCGCAGCACCAATTCGTTGGTACATTGGCAACTGTGTAAATAACCAATCTATGGTTTCAGAATAATTCAATCGTTTTATTTTACTAGTAATTTTTTAGTAGTTTTTTGTCCTTCAGAAGTTATCTGAACATAATAATTTCCAGTTGAAATTCCTTCCAATGAAATTTGCTTTTCAGAAGTTACCGAAGTGAATTCCTTACTTAAAACTATTCTTCCTAATTGGTCATAAATTAGTACTGAAACCTCTTCCGAAGCATTTTCAAAAGTGATATTTACAAAGTTAGAAGCTGGATTTGGATATAGTTTTATCTCAGAAACAATCGAATTTATTTCGATTCCTAAAACATCATCTGCAATATCTAATTTATAACTGGAACGTCCATAAGTAGCAACGTACAAATACTCAGAATTCTCGTGAATAAACAAATCTGTTACGACTACCGAAGGCATATTTTCGCCCAAAGGTTGCCAAGTTGAACCTTCATCTAAGGAAGCTAATACGCCTACATCGGTTCCTAAAAACAAATTTCCATAGCTGTCTTTTTCAATATCGTTTACTGGAATATTTGGTAAGTTGGAAGAAATATCGCTCCAAGTTGCTCCGTAATCGGTACTTTTAAAAACATGACCGTTATCCTCTCCATAACGATAGCCAGAAAAAGTAACATAGACTGTTGCAGGTTCGTCTCTAGAAGCCAATACTTTGGTGGTCCATAAATTTGGTAATGCTGCTGAAATCTGAGTCCAATTTCCTCCATTATTTTGCGTTACCCAAACATTTCCATCATCGGTTCCTGCGTAAATAACATCGCTATTTAAAGGTGACACATTGATGGTGGTTACGGTTCCAAAAGCAAGGTTTCCTGAATGAGGACCGTTGCTTAAATCTGGACTTATGGCTGTCCAATTTCCAGCAGCATTGGTGGTTTTATATACTTTTTGCGTTCCGTAGAAAAGGGTTTGCGAATCGTTAGGATCAAAACAAATTGCCGTATCCCAATTATTGGTGTCTCCACCTGGAATTCCGTTTAATGCACCACCAAATGAAGCTCCGTTGTTGGTAGATTTTCCTAAATTTCCTCGTTGTGAAAGCGCGTAAATCACATTGGTATTGCTCGGATCTACTAAAGGTTGAAATCCGTCACCTCCATAAATCCCTTGCCAATCGCTTAATCCTCCTGTTTGTGTTCTAATGGTATTATTATCTTGAGTACCACCATACACTTTATCGGCATTTTGAGCATCAACATAAAAACGATAAAATTGGGTAATTGGTAAATTATTAATTTTTGAAGAAGTGTTCCCATTGTTGGTGCTTTTATACAATCCTCCATCATTCCCAATTAATACTTCACCTGTAACAGAAGCATTAAACGCCATTGCCTGCTGATCTACGTGAACATTTGGAAATGTTGTACTCCAAGTCTGTCCACCATCGGTAGATTTTTCCATAATAAAACTTGAGTTATAAATTACATTTTCGTCTGTTGGATCTACAAATATCCCTCCAAACCACCAGTGATAGGAAGTTCCGTTATTAACAGAATTTACTTGCGTCCAAGAATCTCCACCATTGGTTGTTTTGAAAGTCCCTTCTACATTACCAATTTTATCAGAGTAAAAAGCATATAAAACATCGGGGTTGGATTGTGAAATATCAATACTGATTCTTCCTTTATCGTTGGCGTTGCTTGGTAATCCATTGGTAAGTTCTGTCCAAGAATCTCCACCGTTTTGAGAACGATAAATACGAGAAGTTTCACCTCCGTATTGTCTGTTGTTGGGTCTTCTAATTCGTTCCCAGCTTGCTGCATATACGATGTTTCCGTTGCTTGGATGAATTGCCATATCTATAATTCCGGTAGAATCACTTACAAATAAAACTTGTTCCCAATCAACGCCATCATTAGACGAACGATAGACTCCACGATTGGTATCTTTTCTAAAGAGTGGACCCATTGCACCTGCAAAAATGGTTGTATCATCGTTGGGGTCAATTAAAACTTTACTAATACTTCCTGCTGCTGGTAATCCTTTTGCTTCCCACGTAAGTCCGGCATCGGAACTTTTATATATTCCGTTTCCGTCGTAAGCCAATGAACCTCCTCCTGCATTTACTTCGCCAGTTCCTACCCAAATAAGATTGGTATTGTTTTTTGAAATTTCTATATCACCAATCGAAAGCATTTCTTGCTCATCGAAAATGGGAATCCAATTTGCTCCTGCATCGGTAGTTTTAAAAATTCCTCCCGAAGCGGCTCCCACATAATAGGTTTGTGCTTGGTCTATGGGGATTTCAATATCTGAAATACGTCCACCTACATTTAAAGGACCTGCAAATTCCCAAATCGCATCTTCATTTTGGTTGCGATTTTTTTGTGCTTTTTTCCACTGAACCGCCTTCGAATAAGCATCTGTTTTAATTTCGCCAGTTGGATACGCACGTTGCATAAACATAAAATCGTGAGGCGAGGTTTTAGTATTATTATTTTCTAAAATGTTTTTTTCCGAAGAATTGGTGCAACTTATTATTGTAGCAGCAATGGTAACTAAAAGTAGTGTTTTACGAATCATAGCTTTTATTTTATGCTATAAAGATATTGAAAAAAGTTAGATGATTTTGACTAATTTTTAAACTACTCAGACAAACTAAAACGGTAAATAATCTTACCAATTTGTTTGTGTGGTGCTTTGTCGTCTTTGTTGAATTTGGTTGCCAAAGCGGCTCTTTTTGCAGGCTCTAAAAGACATTTGGAGTTGTTGGTGGTTCCACGTACTCCTGGAGTGGCACTGATTACTTTTCCGGTGCGATCCACTTCTATACTTACCACAACGGTTCCTGCTTCATTGCAATCTTGTACAAATTTCTTTTTATTTAAGGCTTTTCGTCCACCTAACAAATAGTTTCCATCACCATCCAATCCTTTTCCTTTGCCGTAATAACTTTTTGCATTTGGGTCTCCATTTGGATCTCCTTTATCGCCTCCGGTTTTATCGTCTCCTTCTCCTCCTTCTGCTTTTCCATCGTTTTTTGGTCCGTTGATTAAACTAGAGAGTGCATCAGTAGTCGATTTATCTGGTTTTGGATCTGGTTTTTTTTCTACCTCTTTTTTAGGTTCCTCTTTTGGAACTTCCTTTATAATCTCTTTAACTTCTTCTTTCTTTTCTTCCTTTTTAATGACGGGAGCGTCTTCGGTATTTTGAGTAACGACTTCTTCTTTGATTTCTGTTTTTTGCTGAACTACGGGTTTTGTTTCGGTAGGTTTTGGAGCGGTTTTAATTTTTTTGGTGGGTTGTACTTTTCCGCTACCAGTGTCCATCGTTCCGAAGTTGACAGCGATACCCTTTTCTGGTGGAGGATCTAAATAAGAAAAGCCTACATAAAATAACAGGATAAGAATAATCACGTGTAATATTACCGTGATGGTCATGCTCTTTTTTTTATGTTTTGTGTTAAGGATGCTCATGATTTTATTTAAGGCCATTTCGGCTCCGCTCAATGCCCGAATTTAGTTGTTCATTGAGCGAAGCCGAAATGGGATTTGACTACTCATATTTTTCCCTCACACAATGGCGCAAAGTTTTTTATGTTTATTATTCTTTTTTATTTCAAAAGATTCTTTGGTCGTTCCTCCCTCTGAATGACAAAATTAGTTCAATTTCCAACTGATTACTGCGTACTGATTCACTGAATACTGAACCTAATTCGGTCGTACAGCCAATACCACTTTATAACTATTTCTATTGGCAATATCCATGACGAATACGGCATCTTCAATAGGTACTCCTTCTTCTGCTCTTAATATTAAGGTTGGCTTTTCTTCTCCTGCAAAAACTTTTCTTAATTCAGTTTCTATATTCTGTTCGCTTACTCGTTCTTTATTTACATAATAAGCACCATCTTTGGTAATACTTACCGAAGCATTTTGCTTATTGGTCGATTTCCCTTTTGCTTTTGGAAGAATTAAATCCAAAGCATCAGGTGTAATTGTAGGCGATGTTAGCATAAAAAACACCAATAACAAGAATACAATGTCCGTCATAGAACTCATACTAAACTCGGCACTTACTTTATTTCTTCCTCTTAAATTCATTAACCAGGTTCGTTTAAAAGATCTAAAAAGTCAACCGCAGTTGCTTCCATTTGATGCACTACTTTGTCGGTTCTCACTACCAAATGATTGTAACCCATATAGGCAATAATCCCAACAATCAATCCTGCTACTGTAGTTGTCATTGCTGTATAAATTCCTTGAGCTAGGGTTCCCATTTCGGCTTGACCACTACTAGAAGCTAGCGTATGAAATGCTAAAACCATTCCGATTACGGTTCCTAAGAAACCAATCATAGGAGCAGCACCAGCGATAGTTGCTAGAACACTCACGTTCTTTTCTAGTTTATATACTTCTAGTCTTCCTGCGTTTTCGATAGCTGTATTAATATCTTCCAAAGGGCTTCCAATTCTGGAAATTCCTTTTTCAGTTAATCTAGCAACAGGGGTGTTTTTTTGAGCACATAAGCCTTTTGCTGCCTGTAAATTTCCTCCACTAATATGATCTTTTATCTGATTCATAAAAGTAGTATCATACTCGGTAGCAGCCTTGATAGCAAAAAGACGTTCAAAATAAATATAAACCGCTACAAATAGTAGTACAAAGAGTATTCCAATAATTATTTGACCTGCGGTACCGCCATCCATCAATAACTGCATGATGGAAAGTGTTTTTTCTTCAACGATAGGCTCTAGGTTTTCTGCCGTTTCAGAGGCGTCTTGAATTAACATACTAATCATGTACTTATAAGTTTAAATTGAATAACGGTAATTAAATTTGAAAATTGTCATTAATGGTCTAATATCACTCTTGCTATTAAAATAAAAACACCAGCTCCGGCGATAAAACCAATAAATGCCAACCAAGCTATTTTTTTCAAATACCAGATAAAGTCTATTTTTTCCATTCCCATTGCAGCAACTCCTGCCGCTGAGCCAATAATCAACATGCTTCCACCTGTTCCTGCAGAATAAGCTATAAAATGCCAAAGTACAGAATCTGTTGGCGAATCGTACATCCCTATAGAAGCTGCTACTAATGGCACATTGTCAATTACTGCGGAAAGTATTCCTAACAAAATAACTACTACATCCTGATTTGGAATTGCACCTTGTAGGACTTCAGCAACATAACGTAAAGTTCCAACTGGATCACCGTTTTGTGAAACTCCATACACGAGAGATTCTAATCCAGCCACTGCCATTAATATCCCTAAGAAAAATAAAATACTTGAAATTTCAATTCTAGAAAGTGCTTTATGAGCAGAGTACAAATGTCTTCTTTCTGCATTAAAATTTTCTTCTGGATGAATATATTCCGACACCAACCAAACAACACCTAAGGAAAACATCATTCCTATATATGGAGGTAAGTGAGTGACAGTTTTAAAAATTGGCACAAAAACAATCATTCCTAAACCTAAAAACAACATTTTTTTACTACTTAAAATTCGTTCTGTTTCTCCATCTTCGCTAGCATCTACTTTAATTTCTCCTTTAAAGACTTTCATCCTACTTGCGATAATAAATGGGATAACAAAACATACAATTGAAGGTATTACTACAAACTTTATGAGTCCCATAGCAGTTACGTTTTTCGCAATCCAAAGCATCGTAGTGGTAACATCACCAATTGGCGACCAAGCTCCACCTGCATTTGCAGCAATTACTACCATTGCAACATACCAAAGTCGTTGGTCTCTATCTACAATCAATTTTCTTAATAACGTAATTAATACAATAGTTGCAGTTAGATTATCTATAATTGCTGAAAGTACAAATGCTAAGATCCCGATAATCCAAAGTAATTTTATTTTGCTTTTGGTTTTTACAGCGCTTTTTAAAATTTCGAAACCTCTATGCAAGTCAATAATTTCAACAATAGTCATGGCTCCAATCAAGAAAATAAGTATTTCAGCTGTTTTTCCTAAATGATGAAGTAGCGTGTTTTCAAAACCGTGTTCTGCTGCTTCTCCTCCTGTTAAAAAATTAAAAACATTTTCATGGGTATCAATTACCGTAAACCAACCTGCGTGAAATCCAATGGCAAGCAATGCCCAAATAAGGGCTGCCATAATTAATGCAGGAACTGTTTTGTCTAATTTTAAAGGATGTTCTAAAGTGATGGAAAGGTATCCTATCACAAAAATTACTATGATAATTGCAGTCATAAAACAGGGGTTTTTATAAAGTATTTTTAACGGATTAAATGTAAGTAATTTTACTGTACGTCAAAACATATTACATCCAAATATATAAACAACTTATCCTTAGTGATTTTAAGGCTTAAATACGATTCCAGAACTATGATTTCGAACCGCTCCTGTCACACTCGCCAAGCAATTAACTTCATTTCGGAGTTTTAAAATCCCTAACAAACCAAAGATCAAGGCTTCTTTATATTCTATTATTTTTTCTGAAGGAACTTTCAAATCCAATTTTTTATAAAAATAAATTCGTTGAAGTAAAAAAGAATTAAAAGTACCACCACCCGTTACTAAAACTGAAGAAGATTCTTCAAAATTATTTGCTAACTGAAACGCAACATGCTCCGTAACCGTAGCAATTTTATCTAATATTGAAATTTCTGAAGCTTCTATTAAAGGAAAAATATTTTCTTGAACCCATTCCAAACCTAAAGATTTTGGCGGGTTTTCACTATAGTATTTCAAGGTATTTAATTGCTGAAACAAGTTGTTATTAACGATTCCTTCTGAAGCAAACTTACCTTTATCATCAAACGGAAAACCTAGTTTTTCAGCCAAAACGTTGAGCACAATATTTACTGGAGAAATATCATAGGCTATTCTTTTTCCTTCCAATTCAAATGAGATATTTGCAAATCCGCCTAGATTTAAACAATAGTCATATTCATTAAAAAGCAATCGATCACCTATAGGAACCAAAGGAGCTCCATTTCCTCCCAGAGCAACATCTTGCACTCTAAAATCACAGATTACTTTTTGATTTATAATGGATGCAATTTCAGGAAGATTCCCAATTTGCAATGTCATTCCATTTTCGGGCTGATGCCAAATGGTGTGCCCGTGGCTGCAAACTGCATCGATGTTTTTTAGTTGATGCTTTTCAATAAAACTTAAAATTATCTCACCTAAATACACAGTGTATTCTTTGTTAAAACCCTTCATTTTCTCTTTAGAATACGAAATAGCTTCTTGTAAATTATTTTTCCAAATTGTGGGATAGGCAATGGTTTCAGCGATACCAATTTCAAAACTCCAAACACTTTTTTCTGAAACTGACAAATGCAATTCAGCAAGATCGATTCCATCAAGGGAAGTTCCGCTCATTATCCCTAAAATATGGTAATTATTTTGTTTCAACAGAGTTTATTTATAAAAGTTGAAGATACTAAAACCTAAAAATAAATTCCAAAAACAAAGTGTCAAATTCCAAAATAAGTTGGGTTTATCTTTTTTTTTAGAATTTTTAAGGTTTAATACCTCGTGATTTGAATTTTTAGTTTTGGATTTGGATATTAAAAAGGTATCTTTGTTTTTTTTTAAAACACATATTTAATACCGTTTTCAATGGACTTTACTCTTACCGAAGAACACATAATGATACGCGACGCAGCTCGTGATTTTGCAAAAAATGAATTACTTCCTGGCGTTATAGAACGTGACAATCAACAAAAATTTCCAACCGAACAAATAAAAATGATGGGCGAAATGGGGTTTTTAGGAATGATGATCGATCCAAAATATGGTGGAGGAGGAATGGATACGCTTTCGTATTCATTAGCAATGGAAGAAATTTCGAAAATCGATGCTTCTGCAAGTGTAGTAATGTCGGTAAACAACTCCTTAGTTTGCTACGGAATTGAAAAGTACGCTAACGAAGAGCAAAAGCAAAAATACTTAACCAAATTAGCGACTGGCAAAAAGCTAGGTGCTTTTTGTTTGAGTGAACCCGAAGCGGGATCGGATGCAACTTCACAAAAAACAACGGCTATCGACAAAGGGGATCATTACCTATTAAATGGTACCAAAAACTGGATTACTAATGGTAGCACTGCAGATTATTATTTAGTTTTTGCACAAACCGACAAAGATAAAAAACATAGAGGAATCAATGTATTTATTGTTGAAAAAGAATGGGAGGGCTTTGTAGTGGGTCCAAAAGAAGATAAATTAGGAATTAGAGGAAGTGATACGCATTCATTGATGTTCAACGATGTAAAAGTACCTAAAGAAAATAGAATTGGTGTTGATGGATTTGGATTTTCATTTGCCATGAAAACACTTGGTGGAGGACGTATTGGAATTGCTTCACAAGCATTAGGAATTGCAGGAGGCGCCTATGAATTGGCAAGAGATTATTCTAAAGTTCGCAAAGCCTTCGGAACAGAAATCTGCAATCATCAAGCTATTGCTTTTAAATTAGCAGATATGCTTACCAATATTGAAGCCTCAAGATTGTTAGTGCATAAAGCTGCTTGGGATAAAGATCAAGGTAACGATTATACTATGAGTAGTGCTATGGCAAAAGTATTTGCCTCACAAACTGCCATGGACGTTACTGTTGAAGCTATTCAGATTCACGGAGGAAATGGTTATGTAAAAGAATACCACGTAGAACGTTTAATGCGTGATGCTAAAATTACTCAGATTTATGAAGGTACTTCTGAAATTCAAAAAATAGTTATCTCAAGAGGGTTGCTTAAAGATTAAAAAATAACTTAAAGCCTTAATGGCTATTAAAACTATGAAAAACAAAATAAACTATTTACTATTCGCTTTAGCACTTACCTTTTTTACAGGGTGTAACACTCAAGTAAGTGTATTAAGTGTTTGGAAAAGCCCTGATGTAAGTGAACTTAAAGATAGAAACATCTTGGTAATTGCCAGAACTGCAGATGCAAATGTAAGAGCAGATTTTGAAACCAGTATTGCTAATAAATTTAGAGCAGCAGGTTATAAAGCTACCGAAAGTTTTACCCGTTTTCCTAAATTGAATCCTGACAAAGAAATGACAGAAGAACGACAAAAATTAATTCGTGATATTTTTGGTTATGAAGGGTACGATGCAGTATGTATAAGCGTACTTAAAGATTACGAAGAAACCACAACAACCACCTATTACAATGATTATATGGGAGCGGGGATGATGGGGGCTTATTCTTCATATTACCCATCCTATTACGGAGGTTTCAATAGTTACTATATGCACCCTTACTCTTATTCTACCTTCGGAAATTATTATGGCTCTGGAAGCAGCTATACTTCAACAGACAAAATGTATGTCCTAGAAACGTTAGTTTACAACTTGGATAGAGAAGAAGGAAATCAATTATTAATGGCTGCAACTACAAAAATCACCAATCCAAAAGATGCTATTAAGGCAGCAGATAAATACACGGAGAAAATTGCGGAGAATTTGGCTAAGTTGGAGTAAAACTGTAATTAATACAAGGAGTTTTTTATCAATAATAAAATCCCGTTAGAGTTTACACTCTAACGGGGTTTTTATTTTACATAAAGAAATTCCAAACTATACCAAAACGAAATACCGCATCGCGATATGGATAATTAGGAGCTGAAAAATAATCGTTTGTACTAGAAAACAAAGCATTAAAGTTTTCGTATTTAAAGTAAAATCGTATTTGCTGAACCCTTGCATTAAAGAAAATGTCAAACTGTGGATAGCCTCCTAATTCCGTTTCGTTCTGAACATAAAACTCACCTAAAACAGAATCGTAAGCATTCATTTCAAAAGCGCCATAGTATTTAAAGGTCACGCCCATTTGAGCAAACAAGGCTTTTTCAAACCATTGGTCTTCATAATACAGGGTGTTTCTGGTTATAAATTGCGGAAGTTTTAATGCTTCTTCTCCACTCAATGCTTTTTGAAATAAGAAGGTATTGTCCAATCCGAATTTTTTATAACGGATTTCTTTTTGTGCTTTAATTTTTACATAATCTACACGATCTAAATATTGATGAGGAGTTGGCGTAGAATCGTTTGCTTTAACTGTAAAATAAGTATAGTCATTAATTCCAGTATAATTTATAGAAAGGTTGGCGATTTTTTCGGAAGTAAAGTTTACTTTTAATTGTTGGGTTTTTACATTATTAAAATCGTTTTGCCAATTATAATTAATGTAATCGCTTTGGAATAGCAAGAAATTAAAGTTAGGTGCGGTAGAATGTGTTTTAATTTCAGCACTTACTTTATGTTTATTATTAATGTTATAGGAAGCACCTACAATTAAATAATTAGCATTATAATCTCCCGAAATATTAAAGGCACCATCTCCATATAATTCAAATCCTTTATAAGTTTTTTTATAGGAAGCACCTGCTTGTAACAAATTTCCCTTTAAGCGGTTTGTAATCTCTCCATCGTCTAAAATTAATTTGGTGTCGTAGCCGTAATTATAATCTGTATATCCTATAAATGCAGTTAAACTGCCTATAAAATTGTTTTCAAAACGCGTATATCCTTGTACATTAAAATCTTCTAAATACACTTTATTCCATAATCCAGAAGTTTTATAAGACTCTCCATAACTATCAAAAGGATTATCTTGTGTATATGAATATGATTTATCTTCAAAACTCACTATGTTTCCTATAACTAATTTATTTTGATCGGTACTGTCTTTTTTGGTGATGAGTTCATATTCTTGTTTTACATAAACTCTAAATCCTTTTAGTTCATTTTCAGCATCTTCAAAGTTCACATCCAATCTTCCTCGGTCTTTAAAATCGCTATCACCACTTTGAAAAAAGAAGACTGATTCGTCTGTAAGCCCACCGTTTTGTTCGTTTATTAAATCTTGTGCATTCATATGAGTATTGATACGATAGCGTTTATTTTTAGAATGAAAATTAGCCGTAAACATAAAATCACTCGTTGTAGTTCTTTGATGTTGGTAAGACCCAAGAGACCGAATACCTCTATAAGAAACAGAAAAGTTAAATTGTTCTGAAGTATTTATAGTGAAAAACGCATCCAGTTGTTGTCCTTGATTAAAAGCCGTTCTATAATACAGTTCGGTTAAGGGAGTTGGAACATGATAATAGTTTACATCTTCAATTTCTTTATAATTAAAGTGCTGAGCTTGAGCAGCAAACAAGGGCTTTAAATTTGTATTTTCAAAACTATATGCTAAGGAATTATAGGGTTGACCAACATTTGCAAATTCCTGAAGTTCAAAATTATCTTTCCGTAAATAATTAAACTTGTAATCTCTTTGAATGGTCAGCGAAGTATCCACATAGGTAGTGTCTAGCCTTGCCGAAATTATTTTATACAAAGTAATTGACGGTTTTTCCTTTTTCTGTTTTTTAGGTTTTTCTTCTTCATTTTGAGAAAACACAAATACCGAAGTGAATAGAAAAAAAATTAATAAAAACGTTTTGTACATCTACTTTTAACTTATCGAGCAAAGGTATACTTTTGAAAGGAATTATTGAAGTAAAAATAAATACGAAATTAGAAGAGGGAAGTAAGAAATGGGAAGTAATAATTTTTTAAAATGTTAAAACTTAAAATACACAAAAAACTAATTGAATGTGGAACTGACGAAGCAGGAAGAGGTTGTCTTGCTGGCCCCGTAACTGCCGCAGCAGTAATATTACCCGATAATTTTAAAAATAAAATCCTAACCGATTCCAAACAACTTTCAGAAAAGAAACGTGATTTACTAAAACCCATCATCGAAGAACAAGCTATTTGCTTTGGAATTTCTCATGTTATGATGGAAAAAATTGATAAAATAAACATACTCAACGCTTCCATTTTGGCAATGCATAAATCTATTGAACAACTTTCTACTACACCTCAGCTTATTGCTGTTGACGGAAATCGCTTCAAACCTTTTAAGGATATTCCTTTTGAAACCGTTATAAAAGGTGATGGCAAATATCTGCATATTGCTGCTGCTTCTATATTGGCAAAAACTGCACGAGATGAGTTTATGAATAAAATTCACGAAGAATACCCAATGTACAACTGGAAACAAAATAAAGGATACCCTACCAAAGAGCATCGAGATGCTATTAGAAAACACGGAATCACAAAGTATCATCGCAAGAGTTTCAGGCTTTTACCTGAACAATATGAATTGGATTTAAAGATTGTTAAAAACCCGTAAATAAACAATTCAAATTCTGTTGAAAAGGACGACAAACCTTATTATTTTTGTGATATGAAGATTTTTATTAAAACAAGTCTTATTCTTATTTTCACAAGCTTACTTTTTAGTTGCGAAACTGCTTCTAAAAAGCCTAAAAATTTAATCGATTTCATTCCTGAAAACACTTCAATTATTTTTAAAATCGAAGATTTTGAAACCTTAAAATCTGACATTTCAAATAGTGGTTTAATTTCTAAATTTAAGACTAAAAGTCCCTATACTTTTTTCTCTGAAATTGCTATTTTCAATTATTTAAAACCAAATAGCAGGAGTTTAATTTGTGTCTCAAACAAAGAGAATAATATTTACACTTTTATCGGAAAAACCAATGAACATTTGTTTAATCCAGATTCTATTCCCAACATTACCGTCGAAAAAAACATATACAAAGAACAATCATTTCAGAAAGTATTAATAAACGAACAAGTTATTTACACCTTATTAAAAGACAGTATTTTTGTGGTGAGTAATTCGCAGCAAAATATCAAGAATTTAATAGACGGTAAAACTGAAAAAGCAGCTACTTTCAAAAAAATATTTAAAATTAAAAATACGCAAGACTTTACTGCATTTTTTCCTGTAAACGAAATACAAATTGGGCAATCTCTACTTTTCAACTTTGGTTCGTGGGCAGCTTTAGATGTAGAAATTTTACCAGATGCCTTAACCGCTTCGGGAGTTATTTTAGCAAACGACTCGGTGCCACAATTAATTTCAATTTTTAAAGGATTGCAACCACAACGAAACGAAATTGCAAAAATCACTCCTCTTGATGCAAAAGGAGTTGTATCGATTACTTTTAACAATTTTGAGACCTTTAACAACAATCTTCAAAAATTTAGAGGAATTAAAAATACCAACACCGACGAAGCATTGCTTTTTGAAGGAGTTACTGAAGTTGGAAAGATTTCACTTCCTCAAGGAAAAGCAATAGTAATTAAAAGTATAGATACCGAAATCACTTCTAGTATTTTAGAAGAATTTAGCAGCCCAAAAGAATCATTTAAAAACGTTTTAATTTCTGAATTTAACAAACCAAATTTGTTTATCAATAATTTTGAAACCTTCACTCAAAAGACCATTCCAAAATTTGTATTTAAGTTAGAAGATTTCTTTATTTTTTCTGAGACCGAAGTGATTGCACAACAAATCATCAATTCCTTTTTAAGTAATAATACACTTTCAAAATCTACTTATTATAAAGAAGCCATGTCGCAATTAAGTGATGAATCTTCCTTGTTAATTATAAGAATGAATGGTAATTATTCTGAGCCAATTTCGAATTTACTTAAAACGGAAATTTCAGATATTTCCCTTAAAAAATACCCGTTAGCAGTATTGCAGTTTAGTTACGATCGTAATTTTGCACACGTTAATTTTGTTTGCAAGGAAGCCGTTTCTTCAATACAAAAAATCAACACCGGAAAGGTGTCTCAAATAACAAATATTAAGCTTGAAAATGAATTATTAAGTGACCCAATATTTTTCAGTAATCACAGAACAGGCGGGAAAGATATAGTGGTTCAAGATGTAACAGACAAACTATATTTTATTTCATCCAACGGAAAAACACTTTGGACAAAAAAATTAAAAAGTCCAATTTTAGGAAAAATTAAAGAAATAGATTTATTACGCAACGGAAAAAAACAACTGGCATTTGTTACCCAACATTATTTTTATATTTTGGACAGAACGGGCAGAAATGTGAGTCCGTTTCCTATAAAATTTAATGATGATATTACCCAACCACTTTCGGTTTTTGATTATGACAATAACAGGAAATATCGTTTTATTATTACCCAAGGAAAGGAAGTTTTAATGCTCAATAACAAAGGAAAAAAGGTAAAAGGATTTAAGTTCAAAAAAACGAATTCCGATATTGTTTTTGCTCCACAGCACTTCAGGATTTCTGGAAAAGATCATATTGTAATCGCCGAAGAAAACGGCAAATTAAATCTATTAAGTAGAACTGGAAAATCGAGAGCACGGATTTCTAAAACCTTTAATTTTTCTAAAATACCGCCAACAATTGAAGATAAAAAAATCGTGATTATCAGTAAAAATAATACAAAAAACAGCATTGGTATTGATGGGAAAATTATTTCAAAAAAACTCAATGTAACCAGTTATCAATTTACCGTAAAAGGAAAAACGAAAGTTACTTTAGATGATAATTTAATGCGTATAAATGGTGTTTTAGTGGAGTTACCTTTTGGTATTTATACAGCACCAAAAATATTTCATACCAACAAAAAATCATATATTTCAATTACCGAAACTCAAGAAAACAAAGTGTATCTTTATACAACTTCTGGTTCGTTATTTTCCGGTTTCCCTGTTTTTGGAACTTCTTCGATAGATTTAGGCGATGCCAATAAAAATGGAAAAATAAATTTTGTTACCAAAGGTGGTACAAAGAGTATTTTACTATTTGAAGTTCATTAAAATCACTCCATATAGTATTATTTCACACTATTAAAGCATTTTTTTTGGTAATTATATTTATCTTAGAACCCAACTAAATAAAATATATTTTTATGAAAACAAGAAATTTCACAATTGTATTGCTTTTTTTATTCAGTCTAATCGGTTATTCACAAAGCAACTGCAGCAAATATTACCCTTTTAAAGAAGGAGCCACATTCACCTATACCAATTATAACAAAAAAGGAAAAGCATCTGGAGAAATAAATTATAAATTAATCAATCTTCGAAATGACGGAAAAAATGAGGTGATTACGATGTCTGCCAAAATAATAGATAAAAAAGGGAACGAATCTATGGATTTTGCTTACGACATTACTTGCGATGGAAATGGAATCTCAATAGATTACAATTCTCTTGGAAATATGGCAATGCTCCAACAGTTTGAAAGCATGGAAACCGAAATTACGGGGACCAATATTATTTTACCCAATGACCTTTCTGTGGGGCAAAAATTACCAGACTCAAATATGAATATGAAAATATCGATGGGAATTACTATGACGATTAATGTAAAGGTAATAAAC
>CAZIMW010000003.1:0-339 GCA_964540425.1 uncultured Flavobacterium sp. | reverse complement strand
AGGAAAACGTAACCACTCCTGCAGGCACTTTTGATTGTTATGTATTACAAATGACAAGTGTCGTAGATATGATGGGTAAAAAAATAACAACTACTTCAAAAAGCTGGTTTTCTGAAGGGGTAGGAATGGTTAAGCAAGAGTCGTTTGATGAAGGTGGAAAAGCTACAAACAGTTCAAAACTTACTGCTTTGGATATATAGGCAAAATATCTATTTTATCTATTACACCGAATATAAATATTTCGATTTAAAAAAATTTTTAGCATCTATATTTTAACAGAGCAAACTCATACTTTCATTTTAAAAAATAGAAAGTCAATGAATATCTATAGGTTTTCTT
>CAZIMW010000002.1:0-33684 GCA_964540425.1 uncultured Flavobacterium sp. | reverse complement strand
TAATTAACTGGGGAGTTATAATAGAATTATCATGAAATAAATTAAAATCGTAATCTTAACCCTACAAAGTAAAAAAAAAAAAAACGATTTATCAAAATATTTTTTAGTTTATTTTTTAAAAAATGAAAATTTTATTTTTCGAAAATATAAATATGTTACACTATATTTACCCTAAATTCAATATATGAACATTTTCGATATCGTTTTAGGAATCATCTTAGTTTTCGCTTTTATACGAGGAATGAAAAAAGGGATTTTCGTCACTTTAGCTTCTTTAATCGGTTTGGTGTTAGGAGTAATTGCGGCTATCTATTTTTCGGAGTATGCTGCAAAATATATAATTAATTGGTTTGATTGGAGTGAACAAACTAGCAGTATTGTATCAAGATTGGTTACTTTTATTGCGGTGGTAATTGTTATAAACTGGGCAGGGAAATTTTTAACCAAGCTAGCTGACTTTGCCTTTCTGGGAATATTCAATAAACTTTTAGGCGGTGTTTTTAACGTCTTGATTATCGCTTTTATTATCAGTGTGGTGTTTATGTTTTTTAATCAATGGAACACGACAGATTATGTGATTTCTGAAGAAAAAACAAAAAATTCTATCCTTTATGAGCCTATTATTTCATTAGCTCCAATGGTACTTCCAGATTTAATGGAAACGGTGGAGCAAATTGAAATTCCAGAAGAATTAATAGACCATGTAAAAGAAAAAACAGAAGAGAAAATCAACGAAAAAATAGATTCAATCAATTAAATTAATCCTATGGAAGCTTTTTTAAAAAAAGTAAAAACGCTCTTACCTTCTGTAGAGATTGATATGGGAGGGGCTCCTGTAAAACAATCGTTACCCACACAAAAAGTAAATCGAGTAGATCCGTTTTTATTGGTACATCATTTACGCATTCAATATTTTGATGATCGTCCTGCTAGAATTCAAGGAATTGGTCCCCATCCACATCGTGGTTTTTCTCCAGTTACTTTTATTGTGGATGGCGAAGTTCATCATCGGGATAGTCGTGGGAATAGTCAGATTGCCAAAGCAGGAGAAGTACAATGGATGAATGCTGGTGCTGGGATAGTTCATAGCGAAAGACCTTCGGAAGCATTAGCTCAAAGAAACGGAACTCAGGAAATTATACAAATTTGGATCAACACTCCTGCTGTTAGTAAAATGAAAGAACCTTATTATCGTCATCTTTCCCAAGAACAGATACAAGTGGTTGTTTCCGCAGATAATAAAGTAGAAACCAAAGTTATTGTAGGAGAGTTTAATGAAATAAAAAGCGATCTCCCAACTGAAAGTGAACTGCAAATTATTTGGGGGAATGCCCAAAAAAATGGCACAGAAACTTATCAAATTCCTGAAGGGTTCCATACAATGCTATATCTAATTAAAGGAACGATGCGAATTACTGGTTACGGATTTGTTGATGCTGAAAATCTTGTCGTTTTTGAAAACGAAGGAAATTCAATTACCCTTTCATTTTCTGAAGATTCCCAGTTTTTACTACTTAGCGGAAAACCTCTCAACGAAAAAGTATCGCAAAGTGGTCCTTTTGTTATGAATAATCAAACACAAATTTTAGAAGCCATGCGTGATTATAAAATGGGAAAAATGGGTGTTTTAATTGAAGAAGACTTGGACTAGAGTTCTTTTAAATCTGATAGAGGAATCCATCCATCTTTTCCGTTGGCAATTTGAATTTTAACCCAATCAGAATCTCTTTCAATAATCTGAACTTTGGTTCCTTCGTGAAGGGTAAATGAAGTTTCATTTCCTAAACTTGGACCGTCTTTAACCTCAATACTTTCAGAAAAAATGATTGCAGGTTGGTTTTTTATTGCATCTTCAAAAGTAGAATACGCCATCGACAAAGACATTGCTAATAACAAAATAGAAGCCAAAGCAGTAACAAAAAACAAGCGTTTTTTACCTTCGGAATAGGAGAAATAATACAACAAAAATAAAAGCACAAATCCTATTGAAAATACAACTGAAGCAATCGCCCAACCATCAAATGTGAGTGCCGAAGAAATACGGTGATACCATTTATAAAATATAGTTTTTGGTAATGGGTCTATAGCATCAACCCGAGCGTTTTCGGCAAAAGAAAGATTGTTTGTTATATCACTATCATTAGGGTTTAATAACAATGCTTTTTCGTAATAATAAATGCTTGGACCAATGTTATTTAATTTGTAATGTGCATTTCCCAAATTGTAATATAGTGATGCCGATTGTTTTTTGTTATCTATTATTTTCATCCAAGAATTGATGGCTTCTTGGTATTTTTCAGCTTTATAAAGTGCCTTACCTTGCTCAAAAAGAGGTCCGTTTTGAGCAAAAACAGGCACAGAAAAAAGCACCACAATCATTACAATTATAGTTGTTTTAAAATAACTCTTAATTCCTAGCTTTACTTTCATAATTTTAACCCCTAAACTGTTTGTCAATACTCGAAATTATACGCACCGATTTTTCATAATCTTGCTTAATTGTAACATTTGAAGTTGGTGTATATCGTGCAAATTCACAGCTTTTTAATAATATAATAAAATCAGAAACCACCTCATTTTCTACGTGGTTTTCTGAAAGTAAAGTGGTAATCTTTTCTTTTGAAAACTCTGAAGTTACAATGTCTAATTTAGCTCTTAAATAATTATGCAATGCACGTTCCAAAGCTTCATAAAATGCTTCTTGTTTTCCTAGATTCTTTTTGGCTTCCGATAAATATTTCTTTGCCAGTTTTGTTGCTTTCCGAAGTCGTTTTCCATCTACATCACTTAAACGTTTTCTTCGGCTATTTCCTATTAAAATAAAAATTGGAATAAGTAAAAACGGTGTCCCAGTTAACCACCAAAATAATTTCGATTTAAAAAATATAGGTTGATTAACCGATTTTAAATTTGCCGCTAATTGAATGTATTTAAATTGGTCCTTGGCAATAACTACCTCTTTATTATTACCTTTTGTGACGGTTTCCGGGGTATTTTGATTTGGTAATGGACCATTTTCTACATTAATAATTATCTCTTCAGAAGAAATGGTTTTATAGCGATTAGACTTTAGATCAAAATATGAAAATATTACAGGACGAATTGGGTAATTCCCTTTGTATTGTGGAATGATGGTGTAAGTTTGAGAAATATATCCTCTCATTCCTTTTATATTTGTCGTCACTTTATCATTCCGAACAGGCTCATAAACTTCCAACGAACTCGGAAGTGTTATGGTTGGTAAATCGAATAATTTTAAATTCCCGTTTCCAGAAACTTTAGTAATTAATTCTAAGGATTCATTAGCGTTTAAAATCGTTTTATTGGTGCTTACATTAAACTGAAAATCTCCAACTGCTCCCGAAAAATTATCTGGTCTTCCTTTTAATGGTAATGGTTTTACATTAATGGTTCGTTTTCCAGCAGAAATGGTTCTGTTTACACGAGTCATTCTTCTTCGACCAAAAATATCTCTAGTATTTCCTTGAACATCTATCGGAACATCGAGTGTTAGTGGCTCAATAATTAACTCTCCCGTTTTTTGAGGATATAGAATTGCCTTTCTTAAAATTACATAGCGATACGGTTTTCCTTGATAGGTGCCTTCATAAATTTGAGATTTCCCTTTATTATCAATATTCTGACTCCAAAAATCTGCATACTTGGGCGAATCTATTTCTCGCCAACTTCTGGTAATACTCACATTATTTGAAACATATAATTTATAAACTACAGTAATTCCCTCGTTTAAATATGGGGTTGCGTTAGAAACTTCAGCCACTAAATGAACGTTTTCACTAGCTATGTAATCGGCATTATTTCCGTCTTTAGGTTTTGTAACCGCCGCAGTAACTAAGACTTTTAAAGGAATAGTTTTATATCTTTCTCCTCTAATTTCAATAGAGGCTTGCTTGATAGTAAATGTACCCTGTTTTTTAGGAGATAAGTAATAGGAATAGGTTTTTGAGAAACTTTTTTTACCGTTTATCCACGAATTACTAATAGATTGATTGGGACCGCCAACTACATTAAATCCTTCAAAATTTGGAGGAACAAAATTATCTCCATCTTGGTTCATTTCAAAATCTATTCGTAAACGCTCATTAATTCCCAAAGTTTTTTTACTAACCTTGGCAACAAAAGTTACCTGAGCTTGTGATAAACCAAAGCTCAGAAAAAATAAAAAGGTATAGATAATTCTATATTTCATTACCAATCTTTTGCAGATTTCACTTTAGCTCCTTTTTGTTTTTTTGCATTTATTTTATCTTGAACTTTCTTTTCCTCATTGTTCATTGCTTCTAACAAGTTTTTTACTTGCTGAGGCGATAATTTCCCAGGCTGTTGTTGTTGAGGTTTTTGTTCTTGCTTGTCTTCTTTTGGCTCGTCGGGTTTCCCTTTATCTTTGTCTTTATCACCTTCTTTTTTGTCCTGCTCCTCGTCGCCTTTGTCTTGCTCTTTTTTATCTTCTCCGTCGTCTCCGTCTTTCTTATTGTTCTCGTTTTCTTGCTGGTCTTTATTTTCTTCCTTTTTATCGTCTTGATCTTTATTATCATCACCGCCACCGCCATTTTTTTCTTGATCTTCTAACAGCTCTTTTGCCAAAGCAAAATTATAACGCGTTTCTTCATCTTTTGGGTTATTCCGAAGGGCATTTTTATAGGATTCTACCGCTTCTTGGTATTTTTTTTCATTCATATAGGTGTTTCCTAAATTATGAAAAGCCTTATGTTTGTCTTCTTTGGAATCTGCAACCGAAGCCGCTTGTTTAAAACGGTTCATCGCGATATCGTTCATCTCCTTATTATAATAAGCATTTCCAAGATTATATTTAGCGGTATCGTCTTTTGGATTTAAGGAAATTGCTTTTCTATAATTTGCTTCAGCAATAGAAAAGTCTCCTTTTAGCATTTCTGAATTTGCCTTGCTTAATAGTTTTTCCGACTGCCGTAATACCTTTTGTTTTTCCTTGTCTTCTTGGGCATTAAGAGTTAATGAACCAAATATTATTAAAACAAAAAATAGGTTATTACGCAGAGATGCAAACAAATGCACAAAGCTTCGCGAAGAAAAAGGATTGTATTTTATGTTCTGTTCTACCATTTATTTAGTAGCTAAAGGTGGATTGAAATAATACACCGTAAATTTAGCCGTTTTTTATATTTTATTAATTTTTCCTAAAATTACTATAACTTAAAATTCCATTTATTCGTTTGTTACAATCAAGTCTTTTATCTTTTATCTAAAAGCGCAGCGGTCTTAGCTCTTTTTTTTATCTTCATTAAACAGATTTAATTTTTTAATCCAAGCTGTTTTTCTTTCTAAAAGAAGTACATCTAGCACTAATAATAAAAAGGCTACACCTAAAAACCATTGAAAACGATCTTTAAAATCGGTGAATTGTTTTGCTTCAAATTCTTTTTGATTCATACCGTTTAAAATACTGGTAACTTCTTCAACGACTTCCTTGGTGTTGCTTCCATCAATGTATTTTCCGTTGGCTCCATTAGCAATATCAGTAAGTGTTTTAATGTTTAAACGAGTGATTACTTGCTCGTTATTTTCATCACGTTTGTAATGTTGTAAAATCCCATTTCTTTTAATAGGAATTGGTGCACCCTTTACAGAACCTACACCAATAGTAAAAATTTTAATTCCAGAATTGGCAGCTTCATTTACGATTTCTAAAATGTTTCCTTCGTGATCTTCTCCATCGGAAATAATGAAAAGCACTTTATTAGCCTGATCCTCATTATTATAAAAGGTTTTTGCCATTTTAATCGCTTCGGTAATCGCAGTACCTTGTGATGAAACCATATCGGTATTCATACTGCTTAAAAATAATTTAGTAGTTGAAAAATCGGTCGTAATTGGCACCTGTGGAAAAGCAGAACCAGCATAACCAATAATTCCTACTCGATCTCCACCCAAACTATTAATAATTTGTGTTATTAATTGTTTAGATTTTTCTATTCGGTTGGGAGCAATATCTTCAGCCAACATGCTTTTGGAAACATCCAATGCAAAAACCACATCAACTCCAGCTCTTGTTACGGTTTCAATTTTTGTTCCTATTTTTGGATTCACCAATGCCAAACTTAAACTCGCAATGGCTAAAGAAAGCACGATTACTTTTAGCCAAGGTTTGAATTTTGATTTATCCGGACTTAAAAACTTAAGAGCTTTATTATGTGCAAATTTCTTTTGAGTGTGTTTTTTCCAAAGTAACACCAATAGAAATAGCACCATTAGCCCCGCAATGGCGAATAGTAAGTAAAAGAATATTGGTTTTTCTAATTGGTACATAACATGCCCCGCAGGCGGGTATCTCTTTAATTTATACTATTTTCAGCTTCGACTCCGCTCAAGATAAACTCCAGCGGGTATCTTTTTAATTTATATTAATGCCTGCGAAGGCAGGTATCTTTCTAATTTATTATTATCGCTTCGTCACTTCGGCTCCGCTCAGTGACCATTCTGCTTAGCTTCCAAACTTTAAGTTTTAAAATCTAATGATCTAAAAATTTAAACTTTTTTCAATTCTATTAATGAAATTCCTGCCTTCGCAGGAATTTATACAAAACTCCGAAACAAAGTATATCGCAACAACAATTCAAACAATAATAAACCAAAAGCTAATAACACTAATGGTCTAAATAATTCGTCATAGCTTTTAAACTTGGTTTCTTCTATTTCGGTTTTTTCTAATTTATTTATTTCTTCATATATCTGAGCTAACTTGGTATTACTGGTCGCTCTAAAATATTTTCCTCCGGTGGTTTCAGCAATTTGTTTCAGTAAATCTTCATCGATTTCTACTTGTACATTTCCGTACTGAAATTGCCCGTTAGGTAAAATCCCGATGGGTGATAGTGCCATTCCGTTAGATCCCAGTCCAATGGTATAAACTTTAATGCCAAATTCTACTGCCAATTCGCTTGCAATTTTTGGATCTATAAAGCCTGAATTATTCACACCATCAGTCAATAAAATAATTACTTTTCCTTTGGCACGACTTTCTTTTAATCTATTTACGGAAGTTGCTAATCCCATACCAATTGCTGTTCCTCCTGTTATTACAGTATTGTATTTTATACTTTTTAATGAAGAAAGCACAATGTTTTTATCACTTGTTAAAGGTGTTTTGGTATAACTTTCTCCAGCATATTCTACCAAACCAATTCGGTCGTTGGGACGTGCTTGAATAAATCGGGAGGCCACACTTTTTAAAGCTTCTAATCGGTTTGGTTTTAAGTCTCTCGCCAACATACTTGCAGATACATCTATTGCGATGACAATATCGATTCCTTTGGTGGTTTTTATCCTGGTGGATTCATCTACTGTTCTAGGTCGAGCCATTGCTATAATAACTAAAACTATAGCCAAAAGGCGAAGTACAAATAATAGTGGTCGTAATTTTGCCAACCAGTTTTTGGAGGTTTTAAAGCCTTGTAAATTTGAAATTTTTAGGGTAGCCGTTTGTTGTTTTCGTTTTAGAAAAAACCATAGCAATAGTGCTAGAATTACTAAAAGCAACCAGAACAATTGTGGATTTACAAATTCGAAATTACTGCTCATCTTTCTTTTTTGTTTCTGGTGTTATTTCTAACTCGATTGAGTTGATAATTCGATCTTTTATATCTTCTGCAAACCGCCCATCGTCTTGATATACCACCAAGATTTCTTGCAATCCGTTTTCTTGAGCAAATAGTAACAATTCGTAGGAACTCTTTTTCTTTAATACTTTACCTTCTGAAATTTGAACGTGAAAATCACCATAGGCTTTAATACCTTTAATTCCTTTTTCGGTTGTAAAATCGTCTCGTTTTACTACCAAATTTTTGGCTCCTGCCTTTTCAAGGAGAGTCAACATCATGTCTAGCGAAGAATCCAACTCTAATTTTTGCTCTTGATTAAATTGAATGGAATTTACCATCACATAAAGCGGATCGGTAATCTGTCCATAAGAAAAGATGCTTTTCCGTTTAATTACAACACTTTTCGGAATTAATGAATCTTCTGTTCTCACCAAAACTTCAGGAGTTTCTACAATAATTAATGGCGTACCGTATTCACTTTTTATCCATCGTCCTTCTGAGAGATCTCGCATTTTATTCCCCAGCGTTTTGTCTTTTAATTCGTCGAATCCTTTAATACTTCCGAAGATTACTGCAGCTAAAATTACCGTTGCAACAGCCCCTAAAACAATTTTAATTCGTTTTCTTTTTAAAGCTTTTTTCCGAAGTTTTTCTAGGTAAATTTCATTTTGTAGCAGCTCTTCTTCGGTAGGTTCTGGAATAATTTCTTTGGTCTCATTAATAATGTCTTCTACTACAGAACGATCCACTTTTGCCTGACCTTCTTGCTCTTTCATTTTGGCAAATTTGATTAAATCGGCACGTTTTAAGATTTTATCAATCTTTTTAATAGTTTCCGAATCAAAGTCAAAATTACCTGAATCTTTGTGTAAAATTAATCGTTCAATTAATTCGTTGGAAGTACTTTCCAACGCAGAATCATCTACTTCTCTGCCAATATATCGTTTCAATATTTCGGTTAATTCTGAGTAGTATCGTTTCGAATTATCATTTTTTAAAAAGTGAGAATGATCTAATTCTTTTAATGCTTCAATCGCTTCTTCATAAGGAGGAAGTTGCTGCTCAGCTTCTTTTCGTTTCTTTTTTCTCCTTCTGAAAAATAATAAGATTCCAACCGCAATTATAACCAAAATTGGAATTAGCCATACCGCTGCTTTTTCGAAATTAAATGAAGGTTCTTTTACTTCCAAAGCAGGCTTAATATGAAACATTTTTTGCTTGGTCGTGTCTACCAAAACGTTGAAGACTTCTATCCTAACCGAATCGGTATTAAAGGGCTTATTATTAATGACAATTCGTTGTGTTGGAATGGTATAAGAACCCGAATCAAAATGTGTTAAGCCGTATTTCTTTATGAGTTTTATCTTGTCTTGAAGTCGTGTGGTGTCTATTTTATAAGACTCAATTACCTCTAATGGTTTAAAGGTTTGTCCTTCTGGAAACATTACCAAATCTGTAGAATCTGCCTCGACTTGAATGGTGTAAAGAATCTCCTCACCAATTCGGATAGTGGTGGTGTCTATGGTTGTGGTTACTTGTGAGAATGATGAGAAACTGAATAGCACCAAAAAAGCTAAAAGGGAAATGGCTCGCAGAGGTGCGAAGGCGCGAAGGCGTGATTGCTTAGAATATCCAAAGCTTGCTTTTTCCAAATTAATTATTCTATTTTTATTATTCTCTAACATCTAATTTTTTAATCTCTTTTCTTTACTCTTTTTTCTTTTGCGACTTAGCGTCTTTGCGAGAAATATTAATTCGATTTCTTCACAGTCACGATTGCGGGCTACATTATCTCATCTTAAAATATCCCAACAATTTCTTCACATAACTTTCGTCAACTCGGCAACTTAATGAACCTGCTCCGCTTTTCTGAAACGACTCTTTAAAATATCCCACTTTTTCTAAATAATGTGCTTTAGAATGGTTCCGAACTCCTTTTGATCCGGTGTTTACCAAAACCATTTCGCCTGTTTCTTGATCTTGCATTTGCACCATTCCGAGGTTTGGTATTTCTTCTTCGTGTTTGTCGAATACTCTTATTCCAGTAACATCGTGTTTGTTGGAAACAATTTTTAAAGTGTCTCGATATTCATCAGTAATAAAATCGGAAAGCACAAAAACAATCGCTTTTTTCTTGATAACGTTCGAAAAATATTTTAGTGCCATCGCAATGTCTGTCTTGTTACTTTGTGGTTTGTGTTCGATTAATTCTCGAATAATTCTTAGTACGTGAGACTTTCCTTTTTTCGGCGGAATAAACAATTCTATTTCATCTGAAAATAAAATAAGTCCGATTTTGTCATTATTCTGAAGGGCAGAAAAAGCCAAAGTTGCAGCTATTTCAGTAACGATTTCATTTTTAAACTGATCGTCTGTTCCGAAGAATTCTGAACCCGAAATATCCACAATTAGCATTAATGTTAACTCTCGTTCTTCTTCAAAAACCTTGATATAGGTTTCGTTATAACGTGCGGTTACATTCCAATCGATACTTCTTACATCATCACCAAATTGGTATTGACGCACCTCGCTAAAAGTCATTCCACGACCCTTAAAAGTACTGTGATACTCGCCACCAAACATATGATCGCTTAGGCGACGTGTTTTGATTTCGATTTTCCGTACTTTTTTTAGAAGTTCTTTTGTATCCATTTTTCTCAGTATTCAGTCTTCAGTCTTCAGTTGGCAGTCTTCAGCCTTTAATTCTCGTTTTTATTTGTTCTTTATCTTAATAAGGACACTGAGTGTTTGCCCAAGCAAACGTATCGAAGTGTCTGTGTTAATTAAATTTATCGGGGTTGTTCATCATATAGTTTAACAACTTACCTATTTCACTGTTTTTATTTGTTAATTTAGTTTTTGTTTCTTCATTTATATAGTTACAAGCAAAAGCAAATTCTAACCAACCTAGTGTTTCAGAATTTTCTGAATCTGCATCAGACATCTTGCTTATAAAATGTTTTGGGTATTTTCTTTTTCGGTATCCTTCAGTTATATTAATACATACAGAACGTGATGATCTTCTAATTTGATCGGTTAATGAATAGGTTTCTTCCTTCGGAAAAGATTTTGATATTTCAAAAATTTCCATCGCCAATTCAAATCCTTTTTTATATGCTAATAACTTTCTAAAGCCCATTTTTTTTAGTCTGCAGTTTTCAGTAGGCAGTCTTCAGCCTTTTATTTGTTTTTATTTGTTCTTTATTATTTCAGAAGGATACTGAGTTTCAGTTCATAGTCTTCAGTTTAAAATTTGTAATTAATTTGATTTTCACCTCAAATCAAAGACTGCCAACTGAAGGCTGAGTACTGCCAACTATCTAAGGTACCTCAATCTCATTAACAATCTTATTAATAATATCTTCTGAAGTGATATTCTCTGCTTCCGCTTCGTAGGTAATTCCAATACGGTGGCGAAGCACATCGTGTACTACCGCTCTTACATCTTCAGGAATTACATAACCACGACGCTTGATAAATGCGTAACATTTTGAAGCAATTGCCAAGTTGATACTTCCCCTTGGAGAAGATCCAAAATTGATTAATGGATTTAATTCGGCTAGGTTATAATTCTCAGGGTTTCTGGTTGCAAAGATGATATCGAGGATGTATTTTTCAATCTTCTCGTCCATATACACTTCTCGAACCGATTGTTGTGCTCTTAGAATTTGCTCTAAAGTCACTACCTGATTTACCTGCTCGTAACTTCCTTTTAAATTTTGACGAACAATGAGTTGTTCGTCTGCCATTTTTGGGTACTTGATTACGGTCTTTAGCATAAACCTATCCATTTGTGCTTCTGGTAACGGATAAGTTCCTTCTTGCTCTATCGGATTTTGTGTTGCCATTACCAAAAATGGTTTGTCAAGTGTAAATGTAGTATCTCCAATTGTCACTTGTTTTTCCTGCATCGCTTCTAATAAAGCCGACTGAACTTTCGCTGGAGCACGATTTATTTCATCTGCCAAAACAAAATTGGCGAATATCGGACCCTTTTTTATGCTAAACTTGTTGTCCTTCATGTTGTAAATCATCGTTCCAACCACATCGGCAGGAAGTAGATCTGGTGTAAACTGAATCCGACTAAAATCACCATGAACCGCTTTTGCAAGCGTATTAATGGCTAAGGTTTTTGCTAGCCCCGGAACTCCTTCTAATAAAATGTGTCCGCCACCCAACAAGCCAATAAGCAAACGCTCTACCATATGTTTTTGACCAACGATTACCTTGTTCATTTCCATCGTAAGAATGTCGATAAAGGCAGACTCTTTTTCTATTTTTTCATTTAAAGCCGCTATATCTAGAGCGGTAGTTTCTTCTTCCATTTGTGTTTTATTTAAGTAATCTTCCCAAAATTACAAACCTAAAAGGTGTGTAGGAAATTGGAATGCTAAATTGTGATTTTCTTTGGGAAATAGTTGTTAACAGTTGGTTAAAAAATGTAAAAAAAATAGTAAGATTTTTATTCTTATTTTTTATTGCTATTTTTAGTACTTATTCGGTGAAAAATAGCTGATTTTAAATCAGTTGATATTTACTGAGATGTCTCCCCGAGCGCAGTCGAGGGGTTTCTAAAAAAGGCTAAGTTAAAATAGGTATCGACTGCTCCCGATAGTTATCGGGATGACCAGACACAATTTTTCTATTTTGATAAACAAAAGATTACTCATAAAAAATCTTCTAGCTCACAACGATGAGAGCAGTTTCTATGATAAAAAACGAAAGATAGATTTAAGCTCAAAAGAAGGAAAAGCAAAATTCTTAAAACACATTTGTGCACTGAGTAATAGCAATCCGAAAAACAATAGTTTTATTGTGATTGGTGTGGAAGATGAAGCCAATGAAATTAGAGGAGTCGATTTTTTTGATGATAGCAAGATTCAAAATCTCATCAACGCTTATTTAACCAATCCTCCTTTGGTTATGTATGAAAATGTGGCATTTCCACATTTGCCTTCAGATAAAGTAGTGGGTTTGGTGACCATTCGTGCTACGGAAGAAATCACTTCCCTCCGAAAAAATATTTGGAAATATTGGGGAGGTTCTATTTTTATGAGAGATGGAAGTATTTCGATGCCCAAGGATTTTGATATTGTGATAAAAGATGTCAATTCAGAAATTGTAAAAGCCATCGAAAACAAGGCGAAAAACAATATTGAACATACGCTAGATGGAGTGATAGATTTTATAAACCATCGGCATAAAGATTTAGATTCACATTACCGAGTTTTCAAGGAACAATTTGTGGTTTGTTGGGCTGGAAATGTTAAAAAAGTAAAAGAGGAAATCTATTATTCCAGAGTAGATATCGAGCTGATTAACGAGCAAGTTCGATTGTTTTATTCCACTTTAGATGAGGTGAGTATTTCTTATTCTGAAGGGAATTTTAAAATTACAGAATATGTACATTTAGGTTTAAACAATCAATATAAATACTATCCTTTAGAGGAAGTGATTATTAGTTTTCAGGAAAATGGTTCTTATCAAATAGATTCTCAACTTATTTTCGATCCACCTCAATTCAATAAAAAAACGTTGTATCATATTTACAATGCCAACAATGCTTTAGTTGAAAAGTTGAAAAAAGGAATCCCTTTAAAACCTTCCGAAGAAAAAGATTTACAAAGCCTTCCTGCTACCTATTTAATTTGTTATTTAAACGACTTTACCGAAGCAAAAAACAAGCTATTGGAAGCCAAACCTTTTTTAAAGAAAGCAGGTGACTCGGTTTATAATTCGTATAAAGAAACGGTACGTATTTTACGGAAGATGAAGTATAGTTAGGTTGTTCAATCTTCTTATAAATAACAAAACGGAACAATTATTGTTTCTTATTAAAGAAACTTTTGTATTTTTGTGAAAAAGGAATAATTAATGAAGCCAACAAATCTAGATACATTAATCAACCAACATATTGGGGAAATTGGAACTCAAAAAAGAGATAAATTTGAAAATGAATTAAATCTTGATATTTTAGGCGGAACCATTAAAAAAGTACGAAAAGAAAGAAAACTTACTCAAGAACAATTGGGAAAATTAGTAGGTGTAAAGAAAGCGCAAATATCGAAAATTGAAAACAACTTAAATGATGCAAGGTTTGAAACAATTTTGAAAGTATTTAGAGCATTAAACGCAAAAATTCATTTTAATGTGGTTTTTGATAATCAGAATGTTGAGTTAGTATAAGTCTCGCTACAATTTAAACAAAAAAGAAACGGTGCGTATTTACGAAAGACAAAGTATCGTTAGGGTTAACGATTTGAAAAAGAATAGTAGCCAATTTCGATTATTATTTTTATACGGTGTGATAACTGGCTTTATTTTGTTCGTTTTAATTTTGGAGGATTTTGTCGAGTATCAAAAACATCGGCAATTTTTATAAATCCCTTTTGATTGTCAATAGAATAAATTAGTTTGTAGTTTTTGAAAACTAAATATCGATATTCAGTTTCTCTTTGTTTTAATAATTCTTCTTCTTGTCCGATAAGTGGTGCCTTTATTAACTTTTTTGGTTCGTCAATAATTTCTCTCACAAGTTTCTTAGCAACTCTTGGACTTGCTTTCTTTTCGTAATATTCATAAATTTCGTCAAGTTGAGTTTCGGCAAATTCAGACCAAATAATTTTAAAAGACATTATTCGTATTTGGTTAAAAGTTCAGAACTACTTTTAAATCGGTTGTTTTGGAAATCAGATTCCGATTTGTCAATTCGTTTATTCAATTCATCTTGAGTCATTGGCTTAAATATTTGCTCATAGGATGCTTTGTTTTCTTTTTTTAACATTTTTTCAAGTCGAGAAATTATCTCCTCGCTTTGGATTTTAAGAAATTCTTGTACAAATTCTATTTTTCTTGATTGTAAATCCATATTAATTGACTTTTTTTCAAATATACGAAATTTTAAAATTTAGCACTTCTTTTAATTTTTAACACAACATTTAGTTACTTATTCCCAAGTTTTTGACAAATCCTCAACAGCTTTGTTTGTTAATTTATAGTTAGCCATTCGAGTGTTTCTTTGCTTTTAGAGATTCAAGATGTTTTTTGGGGTTAAAATCGTGTGCTATTCCACTATCAATTCCTTCCTGAATAGCATTTTTTAAGGCAATAACTTTATTTTCTTCTTCTTCTAAAAGTCTTAATCCAGCACGAATAACTTCACTTACATTTTTAAATCTTCCTTGAGTTACGCTATTTTGAACGAATTCGTCAAAATAATTCCCAAGTGATATGGATGTGTTTTTATTCATTTTTAATAGATTTTTTCAAATATACCAATTATTGGTATAAATTTCAAGTCTTGACAAAAAAAATATTGTTAATTCGGGTGATTTATAATCTACTCTAATTTCTTACCTTTATACCTCAAATTTAAAAACCAAACACATGGGAATTTTCGATAAAATAAAAGAAAAGCTAATTCACGAATTTATAGACATTGTAGAGTGGCTAGATTATACAGACGATACTATATGTCATCGTTTTGAGCGTTACCAAAACGAAATAAAAAACAATGCAAAACTTATTGTTCGCGAAGGACAAATAGCCGTGTTTATTAATGAAGGGCAACTAGCAGATGTTTTTGAACCAGGCACTTATACGTTAAACACTCAAAATATGCCGATTCTAACCACTTTAAAAGGTTGGAAATACGGTTTTGATAGTCCCTTTAAAGCAGAAGTATATTTTATAAATTCCACCCTATTTACCGATGAAAAATGGGGAACTAAAAACCCGATAACTTTAAGCGATGATCGTTTTGGATTGATTGAAATTCGTGCTTTCGGAACCTATGCTTTCAGAATTGAAGACGCAGGGAAGTTTATCATCGACATCGTTGGAACCGATAATAATTTCACTAATTTTGAAATTAACGAACACCTAAAAAGTTTAATTGCAACTCGTTTCACCGATACTGTTGGAGAAGCAAATCTTCCAATAGAATTATACGCAGCCAATACTACGGAGCTTTCTCAAACTTGTAAGGAAGTGATGGAACCCGAGTTTTTAAGTGTAGGTATTTCCTTAGAGAAATTCTATATCGAAAATGTTTCGATGCCAGAAGAACTTAAAAAAGAAATTTTCGAGTACAGTCGTATTGATAAATTAGACTTGGATAAATTAACCAAATTCAAAACTGCCAAAGCAATAGAAGCAGCTGCATTAAACGATGGCGGAACCGCAGGAGCAGGAATGGGAATGGGAATGGGCTTTGTACTCGCACAACAAATGGGCGGTTTAATGTCTCCTCAAATGGGTGGGCAACAACAAAACCCTATGCAACAACAAGGAGGAATGATGCCACCACCAATGCCTCCGAGCATTCAATATTTCTATTCGCAAGAAGGAAAACAAATGGGACCTGTAAATTTTGAGCAATTGAAGGGGTTATTCGCAGGACGTACCGTTAATAAAGACTCTCTAGTTTGGAAACAAGGAATGCCAAATTGGACTGTTTTAAAAGAAGTAGAAGAATTAAAGGCATTTTTAGGCGGAAATACACCACCACCGCTTCCTCCTCAATAATATTTATTTTCCAGACCTAACAGGTTTTAAAAACCTGTTAGGTCTAAATTAATATGGAAGAAAAACCTCCTAAAATACCGAATTCAAAAAAATCCGAATTCAAAAAATCCTGCATCAATTGTGGTGCTGAGCTTTTGTACGCTCCAGGGACGACAGAACTTAAATGTAAATATTGCGGACATACAGAAACGATTAGCACTTCTGAAGCTAGTATTGAAGAATTAGCCCTTAAAAAATATTTAGGCGAAATGGGAGGTCAATCACACAGTGAGGAAATCACCATGCTTCATTGTAAAAATTGTGGTGCCAATCAGCATATTGAAGAGCATTATAAATCCCTACATTGTATTTATTGTAGTATGCCTCTTATTGTAGAAGATGCTTATAAAGAAGAATGGATTGTTCCGGGAGCGGTATTGCCATTTCAGATTGACCAGAAAAAAGCACATCATATTTTTCAGAAATGGGTAAAAGGACTTTGGTTTGCTCCCAATAAATTAAAAAAAGCCACTTTAGATCCTCAAAACACCAAAGGATTGTATTCTCCCTATTGGACTTTTGATGCACAACTATCCGCAATTTATACAGGGCAACGAGGTGAATATTATTATGTAACTAAAACGGTTGGGAGTGGTAATAATAAAAAAACCGTATCCGAAAGACGAACCCGATGGTATCCTGCAAATGGGACTATAAATGGATTTGTTGATGATACCTTATCAAAAGCTTCCAAACAAAAAATGGGTGTAATTCCGCATAAAATTGCTCGTTGGAATTTAAAATTGCTACAACCTTTTGATAGCAGTTTCCTTGCTGGTTTTGTTACTGAAAAATATACTATTCCTTTAAAAAACGGTCATTTAGAAGCTCAAAAAGAAGCTCGAATTATTGCAGAACGTTGGGTCAAACGTGATATTGGAGGAGATACACAAAGAGTATCTTCCTTAGATATGAAACTTTCTGAAGAAACCTTTAAACACATTTTACTTCCTGTTTATATAAGTGCTTACACTTTTAAAAGCAAACGCTATAACTTTTTTGTCAATGGGCAATCTGGAAAATTATCGGGTCAACGACCTTATTCTGCTTGGAAGATATTCTTCTTTATATTGGGTATTTTGTTTGTATTATTTTTGATTTATCTATTTTTGAGCAAAGGAGGAATATAGAAAACACGCTCATATTCTTTTGGATTTTTTAAATATACTATCTTAGTTGAGAACTTTAAGAGTAAGAAACCATGAAAATAATCAGAAATACTTTAGCAGTTATTGTCGGATGGATTGGTGGTAGTGCTGTAAATATGGGACTTATCATGACAGGTTATTCTGTACTTCCTATTGAAGGAATTGACTCAAACGATATGGAAGCCCTCGCAGTAATAATGCCAACTTTAGAAGCTGAATATTTTATCTTTCCATTTTTAGCTCACGCTTTAGGGACTTTTGTAGGTGCTATCATTGCTGGATTGATTGCTGCTAGTAATAAAATGAAATTTTCATTAAGTATTGGAGTTTTATTTTTAATTGGAGGAATTGCAGTAAATTATATGCTACCTGGACCAACTTGGTTTGCCGTTATAGATATACTTATTGCTTATATCCCTATGGCTTGGCTTGGTGGTAAAATTGCTTTGAAGCTTTCAAGTAGAAATTAAATTTGACTCAAATAGTATAAATATTTGCACAATTAAAATTAATTTTTATATTTGCATTCTAAATATGTCGTATATCAAGTATGAGTTATTCATTATCCTTTACAAAATCAATATTAGTAGTCATCTTTATCGCAGATAAGATTCGTCAAAAACAATTTGAATTTTTATCTACTGCAGATATTTCAAAATATTTAAGCATTCCGAAACCTACTTTAGTAAAAATATTACAAAATTTAAATTTGGCTAATATTATTGAAACCAAAGAAGGTAAGAATGGCGGGATTCGTTTAATGAAAGACCCTTCAAAAATTACCGTTTTAGAAATATTGAATGCTATGGAAAGAGGAAAGCCTTTATTTCAGACTACATTTAATATTTTATCTGAAGGGAAAAGACCTGACAATGCTCAAAAATCAATTAAAAATATTTTAACAGGTGCTGAAAATCAATTAAAAAATGAATTATCAAAAAAGACCATTGCTGAAATTTTACAAGAAATGAGCAACTAAATTTTTTAATACAACTAAATATACATCATATCTCGTAAATCAATATGATGAATTTTTCAAAATTCTTTTCCAACCTTCAAGAAGCTCCTTGGTATCGTTCTTTCTTACAACCTGTGATTAACGAAGTAGATGAAAAAGGAAAACTATTAGATATAGGGACCGGTTCTGGTAAAATGATTCAGATTTTATCAGACGAAAAAGGGATTGATTGTATTGGAGTTGATAAAAACGCTGAAATGATTAAAGAAGCGAATAAAAAACTAAACGGTTCCAATGTCAAAATAATTGAAATTGAAGTAAATAAAAAACTTCCTTTTGAAGATCATAGTTTCAATTATGTAACTATTTGTAGTGTTTTATTTCATTTAAATGCCGAAAATAAAGATTTAATGCTACAAGATTCAATTCGGCTATTAAAAGAAAATGGAAAAATAATTGTTTTGACTCCTACTGGGAAGGGAAATTTTTTCAGCTTAACAAAAAACTTCTTTTCCTTAAAGAATATTGGTGTATTTATCTGGTTTTATGCTACAAGAAGCCGCGCCAAATTATGGAATAAAGAAAATTACCTTAAAGAGTATTCAGAAAAAAATAAAATAAACTATTCCTCTCAAATCGTAATGAACAGATTTGCTCAATTAGAGGTAATAACAGTATAAAAATTTTAACCAATCTTAATATAATGTTATAGTGTTTTTACACCATATTATTACATAAAAAACCTGCTAGAATTTTTTTCTAACAGGTTTTAAATATCAAAAGAATTTATTTTACAAATCAAATTTAATCCCTTGTGCTAAAGGTAATTCGTCTGAGTAATTAATTGTATTGGTTTGTCTTCTCATATAGATTTTCCAAGCATCAGATCCAGATTCACGTCCGCCACCGGTTTCTTTTTCGCCTCCAAAAGCACCTCCAATTTCAGCACCCGAAGTTCCAATATTTACATTGGCAATTCCACAATCGGAACCTGCAAAACATAAGAATTTTTCAGCTTCCTTCAAGTCATTCGTCATAATCGCAGAAGATAATCCTTGTACTACTCCATTTTGAATATCGATTGCATTTTCTACATCTCCTGAGTATTTCATTAAATATAAAATCGGAGCAAATGTTTCGTGTTGTACAATTTCGTAATGGTTTTCAGCTTCAATAATTGCTGGTTTTACATAGCATCCGCTTTCAAAACCTTCACCTTCTAAAACGCCACCTTCAACTAATACATTACCGCCTTCAGCTTTTGCTTTTTCAATAGCAGCCAAATACGTGTTTACTGCATCTTTATCGATTAATGGTCCCATATGTTTGGTTTCATCTAACGGATTCCCAATTACAATTTGACCATAAGCGCCCACGATAGCATCACGTACTTTATTATAAACAGATTCGTGAATAATCAATCTTCTAGTAGAAGTACAACGTTGACCCGCAGTACCAACAGCGCCAAATACAGCTCCTGGAACCACCACTTTTAAATCGGCAGTTGGTGTAATAATAATCGCATTGTTTCCTCCTAATTCTAATAAGGATTTCCCGAAACGTTCTGCAACAGTAGTTCCTACAATTCTTCCCATACGAGTAGAACCCGTAGCAGATATTAGAGGAACTCTCTTATCTGTTGTCATCATTTCGCCCACTTTATAATCTCCATTGATGATAGAAGAAATTCCTTCAGGATAGTTGTTTTCTTTTAAAACATCGGCTATGATATTCTGACAAGCAATAGAGCAAAGTGGAGCTTTTTCTGAAGCTTTCCAAATACAAACATCTCCACAAACCCAAGCTAAAGCGGTATTCCAAGCCCAAACAGCCACCGGGAAATTAAATGCTGAAATAATCCCTACCACCCCTAAAGAATGCCATTGTTCACGCATTACGTGTTGTGGTCTTTCTGAAGGGATTGTTTGTCCGTTTAACTGTCTAGACAATCCTACAGCAAAGTCACAGATGTCAATCATTTCTTGAACTTCTCCATACCCTTCTTGCAGTGATTTTCCCATTTCGTAAGAAACCAACTGACCCAAAGGTTCTTTTAATTCTCTTAATTTATTTCCAAACTGACGTACCATTTCACCACGCTGAGGTGCTGGAACCGCTCTCCATTCTATAAAAGCAGTTTGTGCTGTTGTGATTACTTTTTCGTAATCTTCACGAGTAGTTGTCGTTACTTTTCCGATTAATTTTCCATCTACAGGAGAATAAGAAGAAATCATTTCTCCTTCAGAAAAGAAGTTAGAACCTGTTGAAGTTCCTTTATTAATTTCTTTAACTCCTAATTTTTTTAGTGCATTTTCAATTCCAAATGTTGTTGTTACAGTTGACATAATTATATGATTTTTGTTCTTTTTATATAGAGTGCAAAGGTACGGATTCCTTATAAGAATTTAAAGAGATTAAATAAATGAAAAAGGCGGACACTAATTTCCACGAAAAACTAAAGGTAGATTGAGAAGTTAATAGAAACAAAATATCAGTTTTCTGTTCTAAAGAATTAACTGTTTTTATTTTCCTATAGGTTTGGGGAATAAACAACAGCTTAAGCTTAATTTCTTAATGGTTTTAAAAAAAAGATTAGTGAAATTATGCATAAAATTTCTCCAGCAATCATTAGAGAAAATTAGTTTAATTCGTGTCTTTTTAATTACCCAATAAACCTCGAATCCGTTTCCATCACCGTTCCGCAGTTATCACAAGTTCGATGTTCTTCGGAAGTGTAAAAAGTTTTAAAGTGAGGTTGAAAGTCTTTTTCTACATCTTGAAGCTCAAAATATACTTCGTATAATTTATGATTACAATTATCACAAAACCACATGAGCCCGTCTTTTAGGTTTTTTCCTTTTCGGACTCTTTCAACCACCAAACCAATAGAACCTTCACTTCTTCCAGGAGAATGTGGTGTATTGGCAGGTAATAAAAACATATCGCCAGGACCGAGTTTCATTTCTCGTTTCTTACCGTTTTCTTGAATATTAACTTGAATGTTTCCTTCTAATTGGTAGAATAATTCTTCGGTTTCATTATAGTGATAATCCTTGCGAGCATTTGGACCAGCAACAATCATAACGATATAGTCTTCCGACTGAACATATAAATTTTTATTAGCAACAGGAGGTTTTAACAAGTCACGATTTTCTTCAATCCACTTGTTTAAATTAAAAGGTTTTGCAATAGCCATATTTTTATCTTAGTTTGGATAAAAATACGGCTATTAAGCTTATTAAAAAAGTAATATTATTTACTATAGAAAAGTTGTGTAAAAAAGTAAGTTCCGTTATCATTTGGAATCACACCAAAACCAGAATGCGTGTAATTTCCTTCGATAATTGCTTTGTGTGAAGGGCTGTTTAACCAAGCATTTACAACAGCTTCCGCAGATGTATATCCATTGGCAACATTTTCTCCAACTCGAATAGCACCTCTGTCTTTTAAAGCTTCAGAACGAATATTAAAATTATCGTGATTAATCCCATTTACATCAATCATGTATTTGGTATGATCTACAGCATATGCAGATGCGTATTGTTGATCTTTCTGAATTACTGAAAGTCCAACAGACACTCTATGTTCATTAACAAGAACTAGGGTTTGATCGGCGATTTCCCAATCTGTTTCTTGAGCTAAATTTAAATCGATTGAATAATTTGCTTCTTCTGTGGTTTCGATTTCATCTTTTGAACAAGATGTAAATAGAAACATATAAATGTCATAGAAAGTAGGCTAAGTTTATAAGTTTTCATTTTGCGGGGACATCAAATTTGGGGCTTGATGTTGGATTAAATGTAAGAAAAATAACTCAAAAAACCAACACTTAATCGCTTTAAGAGTATCGTTAGTCGATAAAAATGAACATAAAATGAATGTTTTTCTTACAAATAAATCTTTCTGATGCTTTATAATGAAAGGGATTTTAGTTTATCTTAGCTTTTTAAAAAATATTTTAGACATGAAGCAAATTTTAATACTTTTAATCGGATTTTTTGTGCTTTTTAGCTGTAAAAATGACACAAATACCATTTCGGAAGCTCAAAATTCTATTGAAACAACAACAAATTTCGGTATTGTAATTCATGGAGGAGCAGGTACCATTCTAAAAAAAAACATGAGTGATTCGCTTGAAACTGCTTATAAAGAAAAATTAAAGGAAGCGATTACGACCGGACATACCATTTTAAAAAACGGAGGAAGCTCTCTAGAGGCTGTTACAGCTACCATCAATATCATGGAAGATTCCCCTTTATTTAATTCTGGGAAAGGGGCTGTTTTTACTCACGATGAAACGAACGAATTAGATGCTTCTATTATGGATGGCGCTACACTTAATGCTGGTGCAGTTGCAGGAGTTAAACGAATAAAAAACCCAATTAATCTTGCATTATCTGTTATGAATGACTCTCCTCATGTTTTATTAGCTGGTGATGGAGCCGAAGAATTTGCAAGAGAACAAGGCTTTGAAATGATGGATCCCTCTTACTTTTATACTGAAAAACGTTTTCAGTCTCTTCAAAAAGTAAAAGAACGTGAAAAAGAGAAGCAAAACAAAAGTGTTTCGTTTGAAGATCCTTATATAAAAAATTCAAAATTTAGCACCGTAGGTTGTGTCGCTCTCGATAAAAACGGAAACCTAGCAGCAGGCACCTCAACGGGAGGAATGACTAACAAGCGCTGGAATCGAATAGGAGACTCCCCCATTATTGGAGCAGGTACTTATGCGAACAATGCAACTTGCGCAGTTTCATCAACGGGTTGGGGAGAATATTTTATTAGAGCAATGGTAGCTCACGATATTTCGGCAATGATGGAATATAAAGGGATTACATTACAAGAAGCAGCAAAAGAAGTCATACAAAATAAAGTTCCTGCTTTGGGTGGTGATGGAGGAATTGTTGCCATTGATAAAGACGGAAATATAGCAATGGAATTCAACACAGCAGGAATGTATCGTGCACATATGAATGCTGAAGGGGAGTTGGTGATTAAGATTTATAAATGAGACATCCCTCTAAATCTCCCTTCATAAGGGAGACTTTTAAATTTTAACAATTAATTATACCTTTATCTAAGTATTGAAAATGATAACTTAATCTCATTCCTCCATAGAAGGGGGTTAGGGAGATGTATTAATAACCAAATGAAAAACTCATATTACGCAGTAATTTTCACATCACTACTTTCTGAAAATACCAAAGGGTATAACGAAATGGCATCCAAAATGGAAACTCTCGCAAAACAACAAACGGGATTTTTAGGAATTGAATCTGCTTGTGAAAAAACTGGCACGCAAATCTAGATCCTCTAGCTGCTCAAAAACTAGGGAAAGAACTATGGTGCAAATGGTATAAAATTAGGATTTGTAAAGTAGAACGGGAATATGAGTTTAATAGCAAATAACAAATAATCAATAAATTAATTTTTCCTCTTACGCAACCTTCTCTATTTTTATTATCTATAGTGTATAAAAACCTTTCATTCTTTAATCACTTCAATTTATAAGCTTATGACGATATAATTACTTTTTAACCAAATTTTATTGAAATTATATGAAAGGCAGAAAAGAGTTATTAACTATTATCGTTAGTACATTATTAATTACATTTTTATTTTATAAAAAATCTTTGGGCTTAAACCTATTTCTTTTTGAAATGGTTTTTATCGGTTTTTTAGCAACTATTAAACAGTTAATTATAAAGTCTAAAAATCAGAAAATAAGCTTTGTAGCATTTTCACTTACTTCTCTTTTTACAATAATTACACATTCTACTTTTTCTTATTTTATACATCTTGTTGCGTTAATTATATTTATTGGTGTACTCAACTACCCAAGTGTTAAATCATTAATTAATTCCCTAAAAATTTCATTTGTTTCTTTTTTTGTTTCACAGGGAAAGTTTTTAGATATTGTTTTTAAATCTAATTTTAAAGGAAAAAACATTGGATCCATTCTCTGGAAATCTAGAATATTTTTAATTCCAATTGTTATTATAGCTTTATTTATTATTATTTACGCAGCTTCAAATCCAATATTCAATAACTTAATATCAGAAGTGTTTGATGTTGTTTTTAATACTTTCAGTTTTATTTTTAAAGATTTAGAAATCTTGATGTTCACAACAATTTTAACAGGAGTAATTATTAGTAATTATCTTATTATTAGAACTAGAAATAAGGCTTTAACAGATAAAGACCTACTTTCTTCAGATGAGTTGGTAAGACAAAAGATAGGATATAATAATAGCGGAATAATGGCTTTAAAAAATGAATACAAAGCTGCAATATTTCTATTCTTTACTTTAAATATAATTTTATTAATTCTTAATTGTATCGATGTTTATTGGGTTTGGTTTAATTTTGAATGGACCGGTCAGTTTTTAAAACAATTTGTTCATGAAGGCACTTATTTACTAATACTATCAATCATTATTTCAATTGTATTAGTGCTTTATTTTTTCAGAAAAAATATAAACTTTTATAAAAATAATAAATGGCTAAAGAGGCTTAGTTATATTTGGATAGCTCAAAATGCAATACTTGTAATATCAGTTGGAATTCGAAATTTTTGGTACATCAATTATTATTCATTGGCGTATAAACGAATTGGTGTAATTATTTTTTTATTAGCAACTCTTTATGGTTTGTATACCGTTTTAGTGAAAGTTAGAAATAGAAAATCCTCATTTTACTTATTAGCTACAAATTCAACTGCAATCTTTATGGTTTTAATAGTTTGTTCGTCAATAAATTGGGACACAGTTATTGCAAAATATAATTTTAATCATTCAGACAAATCATATCTACATCTTGAGTATTTAGTAACACTTTCAGATAAATCGTTGCCATATCTAAATAAATCTCTTTCTGAATTATCTTTAATTGAAGTAACTCAAAAGCAACTCTTTCCTATTTCAGAATATAGTATGACTCCTTCTGAATACCATAGAAGAATTAATAAACGTAAAGAAAAGTTTAAAACAAATTGGGAAAATAAAAACATTTTAGAATGGAATTTAGCAGACTATAGAGCTTATAAAAAACTATTTAAAGATTAAATTATCTGTTAAACAATTCATAAATAACAAATTACCAATACCAAAAGAATGTTTTAGGTCGTTAACTCTTAAAGCCTTCCTTCCAAATATTGTTAAAATTGTTGTTTTTTGTCAATTTCTTTCAAAAAAGTACTAAAACTATCTTTTTTGGCTTGATTGTTGTCAAAATCTATTAAAATTTGAGCTGTTGTTTTCAAAATAATATCAGACAATTTTCACATTCCATAATAGCTTTTTTTATACCTTTAATCATCTTTTAAAACCATCATTTATGAAACCCTTTTTTCGTTTCTTGCTCTTACTTTCCATTCTATTTATTTCAAGTTGTAATAAACAATCAGAAAACGACAACCTTTTTAAATTCAAGGATTATATTTCCTACAATACCTACGGAAAAAACTCCATCGCAAATTCTATACGAGTAGAATTGGTAAAACCATTAGAACAATATGAATTAACCCAAGAAATCCCTTCAGAATACATTTCTATTTCTCCAAAAATAGAAGGAAGATTGATTATTGAAAATGGAAGAACACTAGTATTTCAACCCGAAAAAAAGCTACTCCCTGACACCGAATATTCAGTAACCGTTTTACTAAATAAATTGTACGATGATGTTGAAAATGGCTTTGAAACATACACTTTTTCATTCAAAACCATCGCTGCAAATTTTAAATTAAAAATAGGAGAATTACATTCCTACTCCAAAGAGTGGCAATATATTGCTGGAGTTTTGGAAGTTTCAGATTTTATTAGTTCGGAAAAAGCAAGACAGTTAATTTTTGTTTCTCAAGAAGAGAATGATAAAATTTATACTTCTTGGGATTCAGACACAAAAGATGCTAAGTTTTTCGAATTTAAAATAGATAGTATTTACCGAAAAATAGAGGATTCTAAAATTAATGTTTTTTGGGATGGAATTGTTATAGATGTTGAAAACAAAGGGAACGAAGAGGTTTCAATTCCAGGTCAAAATAATTTTACGGTTGTCGATGTTAAAAGTGTCGTTTCTCCACAAGCCTCTCTTTCTATCAATTTTTCTGATCCAATTAAAGAAAATCAAAATTTTGAAGGCTTAGTAGTTATAGAAAACACTACTAATCTTCGTTACGAAGTAGATAGAAATGTATTACGCGTTTATCCTCAAAGCCGTGTGATTGGTGATGTGCGAGTGACTATTTTTAACGGAATTAAAAACACTAGTGATTATTCATTGAAAAAAGAATTTTCCGAACTTATCTCTTTCGAACAAATAAAACCCGCAATTAGATTGCTTTCAAAAGGCGTGATTTTACCAAATTCATCTTCCAATCCATTCTATTTTGAAGCTGTAAATTTAAAAGCAATAGATGTTAGGGTGGTAAAGATTTTTGAAGACAATATGCTTCAGTACTTACAAGAATTTGATTTGGGAAGTTCTTATGCTTACAACCTAAAAAGAGTAGGAAGACGAGTTGTGAAAAAAACAATTCAGTTAGATGAAGCTACTACCAACAATGGTGTTTGGAAAGCTCATGCTATTGATCTTTCTAAGTTATTTAAATCAGACCCCGGCGCATTGTATCGTGTGGAAATCAGTTTCAAAAAAGAATATTCCATTTATGATTGTTCCTTGAATTCTAGAGAAATTACAACAGAAAATTCTGAATATGAAGAGGGATATTACGAAGAAGCTTATTCAGAAAATAGTTTTGAAGACGAAGAGGAACGAGAAATGCAATATTGGGATAATGAGCTGTATAGTTGGCGACATTATCGTTACAACTGGGAGCAACAAGACAACCCTTGTCACGATGCGTACTATAGTGACGATCGTTTTGTTAAATCAAATATTTTAGGATCTGATCTTGGATTGATTGTTAAAAAAAGCGAGAATAATGCCTATCATTTTGCAGCTACTAACTTACTCACTACCAACCCAGAAAGCGAAGTAGTCATTAAACTTTATAATTTCCAACAGCAATTAGTTGGTCAAACTACTACAGATTTTAAAGGGTTCTCTTTATATGATAGTAATAAAAAAATAGCTTTTGCAGTTGCTCAAAAAGGAAATAATTATGCCTACGTAAAACTGGAAGATGGGAATGCATTATCACTGAGTAAATTTGATGTTTCTGGTAAAAAACTACAAAAAGGACTCAAAGGTTTTATCTATACAGAACGTGGTGTTTATCGTCCTGGAGATCCTATTCATTTAACTTTTGTACTAAATGATGAAGCTAATAATTTACCCTTAAATCATCCTGTTAAACTAGAAGTAACCGATGCTCGTGGAAAATTAATACAACGTACGGTTATCACTAGTAATAATTCTCACTTTGAAGAGGGATTAAAAAGAATGTCTAAAGGGAATTTTTATTATTTCCCTATTTCAACGGAAGTAGATGCACCTACCGGAAACTGGCAAGTAACGATTACAGCAGGTGGTGTGAAATTCAAAAAAACTTTAAAAATCGCAACCGTTAAACCCAATCGTTTAAAACTAAAACTCGATTTTAATAATGAAGTCTTAGATGCGAGTAAACCTATAAAAGGAACCGTTTCTGCTTTATGGTTACACGGTGCCATTGCTCGAAATTTAAAAATCACGATGAATGTAACCTTACGTTCAACCAATACCGCATTTAAAAAATTTCCAAACTATAATTTCAACGACCCTATTCGTTCTTTCGATAAAGTTGAAATTCCATTTTTTGGAGATGAAAAATTAGTAAAACATTTCCTTTCTTCTGAAGGAAAGAAAATTTTCAATAAAAAATTAGACTTAAGCAAGAATGCTCCAGGAATGTTAAAAGCAACTTTCTTAACTAAGGTTTTTGAAGGAGGTGGTGATTTTTCCATCGATGTGTTTTCTAAAAACTTAGCTCCTTACACTCATTTTGTAGGTTTACAATCTCCCGAAACAGAACGATATGGTTCTTACGATACCGATAAAAATATAGCGTTTGATGTAGCAACAGTCAACACACAAGGAACAGCTAGTGGAAATCGAAAATTAACCGTAAAAATATTTAAAATTGAATGGCGTTGGTGGTGGAATCGTGGTTATGATAATCTTTCTCGTTATGAAAACGCAACAGTACATCTTCCAGTTCAAGAGTTTACAATTACAACTGAAAGCAATGGAAAAACTTCTTTCAAGATAAATTTTCCAAATGAAGAAGGTGGTCGTTATTTAATAAGAGTCATCGATGAAAAATCGGGACATGCTACGGGACGAATAGCTTATTTCTATCAAGATTGGTGGAAAAGTCCTTCCGATGGAAATGCAGAAAGCTCCAATATGTTAGTCTTCTCAGCAAATAAAGAAACTTATAATGTAGGCGATGAGGCAGTGATAACCTTCCCTTCCGCAGGAGAAGGTCGAGCTTTAATTAGTGTAGAAAATGGAACCGAAGTGCTTTCAAATCAATGGGAAGTTACCAAAATGGGAGAAACAAAAGTAATCATTCCTATTACTGAAGAAATGGCACCCAATGTTTATGTAAACATTTCATTATTACAACCTCACGAACAAACAAAAAACGATTTACCCATTCGTTTATATGGTGTAATTCCTTTGTTAGTAGAAAACCCAACAACCATTTTGAAACCTAAAATTTCGATGCCCGATGTTTTAAAACCTGAAGAAAATTTTACGGTAGAAGTTTCTGAAGAAAACAGAAAGGAAATGACTTATACCATCGCAGTAGTAGATGAAGGTTTATTGGATTTAACTCGATTTTCTACTCCAAAAATTCACGAAGCATTTTACGCTCGTCAAGCTTTAGGTGTTAAAACCTTCGATATTTTTGATATGGTAATCGGTGCTTATTCAGGAAGTGTAGATAATATTTATGCTGTTGGAGGTGGCGATGAAGCTGCTGGTGCTAAAAACCGAAAAGCAGATCGTTTTAAACCGGTGGTTACTTATTTAGGTCCTTTTCATTTAAAAAGAGGCGAAAAAGCAAAACACGAAATAGTAATGCCCAATTATATTGGTTCGGTTAGAACGATGGTAATTGCAGGAAATAATTCGGAAAGTGCCTACGGAAAAACAGACAAAACTACTCCTGTCCGAAAACCATTAATGGTATTGGCATCGCTACCTCGAAAACTTTCTCCTGGTGAAAAAGTAACACTTCCAGTAACCGTTTTTGCAATGGAAAACAAGATTAAAAATGCAACTGTTTCAGTTAAAACAGGAGCAAGTCTGAAACCTATAAATGGAACTTCAAAAACCATCACTTTTATTGAAATTGGAGAAAAAATTATCAATTTTGAGTTTGAAGTATTACCTATTCCCTTCAACTCCGCTAAAGGAACAAATAAATTTGAAACCATTGAAGTAATCGTTTCAGGACACGGAGAAAAAGCAACTTATAAAGTAGAAATTGATGTGGTAAACCCAAATCCTATTTCTCAAAAAACCACACAATACACGCTTTCCGAAAACGCTTCAAAAATCATTAATTTTGAAACTTTTGGAGTTGCTGGAACCAATGGTGTTATGTTGGAGTTTTCAACCTTACCTCCAATGAATTTTGGTAAGCGAATGGAATACCTAATTCAGTATCCTCATGGTTGTGTAGAGCAAACGACTTCTTCTGTTTTTCCACAGTTATTTTTAGACGATATTTTCGATATCACTTTTGATAAGAAAAAGAAAATGGAAGGAAATATCAAGGCAGCAATTTTACGATTGAGCAACTTTCAGATCAAAAACGGCGGACTTTCCTACTGGATTGGAGAATCTACTGCAAACGAATGGGGAACCAGCTACGCAGGACATTTTATGTTAGAAGCCAAACGAAAAGGTTATGCACTTCCAATTTCATTTTTAAGTAATTGGATGCGTTATCAGCAAGTTACGGCACGGCAATGGCGTAATAGCAACACCGCTTACAATTCAAGCTTAATACAGGCTTATCGCTTATATACCTTGGCTTTAGCAGGTCAACCAGAATTGGCGGTAATGAACAGATTAAGAGAATCTAAACACTTGAGTAATGATGCAAAATGGCGTTTGGCTGCGGCTTATGCTTTGGCAGGAAAGAAGAATGTTGCTGTTGAAATTACCCAAACTGCCAATATAAATTTTGTGTCTCAAACCTACGATTATTACTCTTATGGTTCGCCTTTCAGAAATAAATCTATGGCTTTGGAAACCATGGTCGCATTGGGAGATTCTAAACAACGTGAAACGGCAATTTCAATCGCAAAAGATTTATCTTCTCAACGGTGGTTTAGTACGCAAGAAACTTCCTATGCTCTATTGGCAATGGCGAAAATGGTAGCCAAAAATGGTGGAAAAGCGATGGAGTTATCTTTCACACAAAATGGAAAAACAAACACAATAAAAACCGATAGGGCTGTTTCTCAACGAGATATTCCGTTTGTATTGGGAAGTAATTCGATTGAAATTACCAATAAAAAAGAAAATATTGTCTATGTGAGTCTTTCACAAAAAGGAAAACTTCCACTCGGGAAAGAACTTTCAGAACAACGAAATTTATCGGTTAAAACTCAGTTTAAAAATGGAGCAGGAAAAACGATTAATATTTCAAGTTTAAGGCAAGGAACCGAAATTACAGCAGAAATTACCGTGCATAATAGTTCTAACAATTGGATAGGAAACGTAGCACTATCACAGATTTTTCCAAGCGGTTGGGAAATTGTAAATACCAGTTTTACCGATCTTAAAGGCGGTGCAACTGGAAAAGCACGTTATACCGATATTCGTGATGATCGTGTGAATTTCTATTTTGATATTTCAGCAAGAAAATCTAAAACCTTTACTGTAAAATTGAATGCTTCTTACTTAGGCACCTACTATTTACCTGGCACACAAACTGAAGCAATGTATGACAACAATTATTATGCTCGTAATAAAGGACAATGGGTTACTGTTATAAAATAATTTTTTCACCATTAAGGCATTAAGGTTTTTCTTTTTTTCTTAATGGTAAAACTTATAAAATAAAATAATGACAAAAAAGGAAGTGACACAAATGTCCTATGAAATTGTTGGTTGTGCCATAAGAGTTCACAAAGAATTAGGACCTGGTTTATTAGAATCTATCTATGAAAAATGTCTTAAATACGAATTAGAATTAAATGGTTTTGAAGTAATTCAGCAACAAAAAATCCCTATAAACTATAGAGGAAAAGAAATGGATGTTGATTTAAGATTGGACTTATTAATAAACGATACAGTTATTATTGAGTTGAAGGCAATTGAAAATGTACTACCCGTTCACGAGGCTCAATTATTAACATATATGAAGTTATTAAAGAAACCTCAAGGTTTGCTAATTAACTTTTTCACAGATAAAATAACCAAAACAGTGAAGCCTTTTGTGAATGAGTATTTTGAGATTTTGGAAGATTAAAAATAGTTAACCATTAAGAAATTAAGAATCTTTTCTTAATGCCTTAATGGTAAAAAAAAGTTAAGAACATAAATACTTTATTATCTTAATGCCTTAATGGTAAAAAAAAACAAAATAAAGCTAACTCTCCTCCTAGTAATCTTCATCTACTGGCTATTCTGCCTGCCTTCAGAATTATTTAAAGCCCCAACATCCACCATCGTAGAAAGCAGTAACGGAAACATGCTCGGAGCAAGAATCGCCGATGATGGTCAGTGGCGATTTCCAAAAATGGATTCTGTTCCTAATCGGTTTGAGCAAAGTATTTTATTGTTTGAAGACGAATATTTTTATTCGCATCCAGGTTTTAATCCCATAGCAATTAGCAAAGCCCTTTGGCAAAATATCACTACCGATAAGCGCCGTGGAGGAAGCACCCTTACCCAACAAGTAATTCGACTTTCTCGAAAAAATAAAAGCAGAAACTATGCTGAAAAGTTAGTTGAAATATTTCAAGCTACTCGATTAGAAGCTCGTTTCAGTAAAAAAGAAATTCTTAATTTGTACGCTTCCTATGCACCTTTTGGCGGAAATGTAGTTGGACTAGAAACTGCCTCTTGGCGGTATTTCGGAATTCCTTCCTCCGAATTAGGTTGGGGACAAACAGCTGCATTAGCCGTTTTACCCAATGCTCCTTCCCTAATATTTCCAGGTAAAAACGAAGAACTTTTAAAGAAAAAAAGAGACCGATTATTACTAAAATTATTTCAGAAAGAAGTTATAGATCAAACTACTTATGAATTAGCTTTACTCGAACGACTCCCAGGGAAACCACTTCCGTTGCCAGAATACGCTCCCCATCTTACCGAAAAAATACGTCGAGAGAATAAAGGAGAGAGAGTACAAACCACCATCAATTTCCAGCTTCAAAAAAAAGCAAACCGAATTGCAAAAGAGCATTATTTTAATTTACATCAAAACCAAATTAACAACCTCGCTATTTTGATTTTAGATGTTGAAACCCGAGAAGTTTTAACTTATGTTGGTAACGCTCCAACCACCAGAAAAAATAACAATTATGTGGATATTATCGATAAATCTCGAAGTACAGGCAGTGTTTTAAAACCTTTTTTATACGCTTCTTTATTGGATGCTGGAGAGTTGTTGCCAAACACTTTGGTTGTCGATATTCCAACGGTAATAAATGGCTATAGTCCTAAGAATTTTGATAATAGATACAACGGAGCGGTACCTGCAAGTGTGGCACTTTCGAGGTCTTTAAATATTCCTGCAGTACGAATGTTACGAGCATATGGATTGCAACGGTTTTATAATAAACTGAAGAAATTAAACTTAAAATCCATCAATAAAACTCCCGACTACTACGGACTCGCATTAATTCTTGGAGGAGCAGAAAGTTCTCTTTGGGAGGTCACCAATGCCTATGCTGGAATGGCTTCTACTTTGAATTTTTTCAATAACTCTTCTAGTGAATATCGAAATAATGAATTTGTAGAACCTAATTATGTTTTTGGATTGAAAAATAACTTAGGAAAAACAGCAACAAATCCTTCCGTTTTTAATGCAGGAGCGATTTATCATACGTTGAATGCACTTCAGAAAGTAAATCGCCCAACAGGAGAAGAAAATTGGAGTTTCTTTTCGAACTCACAACAAATCGCCTGGAAAACAGGCACCAGTTTTGGTTTTAAAGATGCTTGGGCGGTGGGTGTAACTCCGAGATATACCATTGGAATTTGGGTAGGTAATGCAGATGGAGAAGGTCGTCCAGGTCTTACAGGAATCCAAGCAGCTGCACCTATTTTATTTGATGTTTTAAATGAATTACCTTTTCAAGAAGAATGGTTTGCAACGCCTTACGATGAATTAATTGAAGCTAAAATTTGCACTAAAAGCGGTCATTTAGCCAATACTAATTGTGATGAAACTACAACCGAATGGATTCCGAAAAACGGAATTAGAACCGCTTCTTGCTCCTAT
>CAZIMW010000001.1:19662-33984 GCA_964540425.1 uncultured Flavobacterium sp. | reverse complement strand
GCAGAGCCTCGGGGAATTCTTTCGATTAAAAAAATCCCCAAACCGAAAATATCGATTTGGGAATCCTTTTCACCCGAAAGTTATTGGGGACTAAAACCCAAATTAAATAAAGACTACTTTTCCTTTTTCACTATGAGGTTCCAATTTATATTGGCTTGTTTTTTTAATTTTTCGCCCCCTTCTTCATTCCATTTTTCTAGGGTATCAACTCCCCAACTGTCATAAAACAGATATAATTTGTTGTCTATAATTTGAAATGATTTCGGATTCACACCAATCTTTTCTCCTTTTACAGCTACAGCATAAGCACAATACCCTCCATATTGAGGAACGTATATTTCAGGGTTTTCTTTGAATATTTTTAAGTTTTCTGAGCTTGAAAATTTGTATTTAGCCCCTTCAAATTCTGTAGTAAAGGTGTCAATTCCTTTAATAGCTTCATTACTAAAATAGGCAACTACATCGTATCCTTCAGCTATAAACCCTTTTTTTAAATTATAGTTTTCCTGAGCTTGAAGGGAGTTGCTGATTATAAGAAATACAAGGGCAAAAAAAGGTTTCATAGATTTAATTTCAATTAATAGGTCGTGTTTAAAATTTAACCTTACAAAGATTCTATAAAAAATTGGTTACTTCGGGATAAGGAATCAATGAACTAATAAGTAATGCAATACTGTCTTTTAAAATTATTGTAATACTAATTAAGATAGCAACCACCAATATTGCGACTGACACATTATTGTTTTTAATCTCTTTAAATTCGTTAATACCACGAGTAAGAGCAGAGAATAGAAAAAACACGGAAGCATTAATAATAACAGCTATTAAAAAACCGATAAGCAAATAAATACCCGAATATTTTATAATATTTGCAATATCTATCGTTTCGGTTTGTGTTGTGGAAAGTCGAATGACATTGGTAATGGAAGGTAAAATTTCGCTTAAAATAATCCCTATAGAAAGGATTACTCCCGATGTGAAAATTGTAAAGGCTAAATTATCTCCTCGTAAATCTTGATCTCTAAAAAATAGCCATTTTAAGATTTTATAGGTCACTAAAATTATAATTACTGAAAACAATAAAGAAAGAACAATTTCAATAAGTGATAAGGTAAAAAGTTGTGTGTTCATAATTTTGTTATTTACTTGTTAGTACTACATTCCAATAATTTACATTGTTGAAACTTACGGGTAAATCTCCTGCTTTATAATACATGGCGGTGGTTTCCCAAAGGGTGTATTTTTTTCCATTGTGGACTTTATTGTATCCACTTGACGGAAGGTTAATTCCGATAATAGAATGCCTATAAAAATTACTGTTTACAATAGCTACATCGTAGTTAAAGTATTTTAAAATACTGTAAACAATTACGGTTCTAGTATCGCAATCGCCTTTTAAATTTTTTATAAATGAAACAGGATTTTGAATACCGTATTTTTTGTTTCCTATGCAACAACTTGGACAATTTTTTAAAATTGCTTTATTGCTATCGTCATATTCTTCTGGACTAGGACAATCGTTTTGAAGCACAAACGAGTATGGAATATCTTGAATGCAGCTAACCACCATTTCGGCAAACTCCATTTGGTTTAGCTTTTTTTCCTTATTGATTTGTGCAAAAGTTTCCATCACCAAATCTAATCTTGAGATGTCTTTTTGTTCTAAATGATTGTATAAACTCCCCCAAAAATATTCTTTTGAAGTGCCATTAAAAGTGTAGGTTTTTAATCTGTTGTAATCTTCTTCGCGAACACTTAATGGACCATTAAAACGGTTTCCGTAGTTATCAATCCAATTTCGATTACTAGTATATAAAAAAGTAGTGTCTTGGTTATTAATTATTAAAGTTTTGGTGGTTTTTTCTTCTTCAATAAATGTAATTGATTCTTCTTTATTAAGTTCTATGCTGTTCAAGAAAAAAAGGAATATTGATTTTAACCCGTATAATAGTATGAAGATAAAAATACCCGAACGAACTAGATTATTATTGTTTTGTTTTCCTAAAATTAATTTTAAAAACAAAACAGAACCTGCAATAGCAAGTATTAATGCAATGTTGGTTGATGCCGAAAAAGCTACTTTAATAATAACAAAGCTAAATGTTGAAAGTAAGCCTACTACAAAAAACCATAAACAACCATTATTTCCTTTTTTAGATCTAGCCATTAAAATACCATTAAATTACAGCCTCGTATATCACTATCGTCAAATCTACCTAAAATTTCGAAACTTTCATTTGTATGTACTTTTCCTAAATCTTGAGTTGCAATAAATGAGCAAGAATTTATATTTGCTAAATCAATAACATTTATTCCACCTGTTTTATTGGTGACTAATGTTTGAGAATCTTCGGTATCACGAGTAAGAATTTTCATCCATGGTGGACAAGTAAAAATACCGTTTCCTTTGGAGTAGGCTTGAGATAATAATTCTGTCATCCCATATTCGCTATATATTTTTGAAACTCCAAAACCTTGTTTTAGAATATGATGAAGCTCTTCTTTAATCATTTCTTTTCGGCGACCTTTCATTCCGCCAGTTTCCATAATAATAGTGTTTTTTAACCGAAATTGTTTCGCCTCTATTAAATCTAAAAGTGCATAAGAAACACCTAATAAGATAGTTTTCTGATTTGTCTTTTCTAAAAAATCTAATTTTTCAATTAATGCGGAAGTGTTATTCAAATAAAACCCGCTGTTGGAATCCTTACTTTGTTTAATAAGTTCATCTACCATATAAACCAAGGAAGATCCTTCGCGTTCTAAATAGGACGGAAGCAGGGCAAGAATAGTATATTCTTCAATAGTTCCGAATTGAATTTTAAAGGCTTCTGTAAAACTCTTTTTATATAATTGTAAATCTGAAACATAATGTTTACTTGTGATGCTTCCGGTAGTGCCACTACTAGTGAAAATGATTTCAGAAGAAAGGTTTTTAGTTAAAATTTGATGACTTTTAAAAAATTGAATGGGAAGAAAAGGGATATCTTCAACTTTATTAATTTCTGAAGGAATTACATTTAATAAATCGCAAAATTCTCGATACACCAAAACGTTTTTATATTGAAACTGAAACACTTCAATAGCAATCGTTTCAAATTTCTCAGAAGAAGTTATTGTAAATATGTTCTCGGTTAATTTCATACATCTGTACTATTTGTTATCCCGATAACTATCAGGACGGACATATGCTGTTCGCTATTAATCATTATATTATGTGTAATTCCGATGCTTCGGGATTAACTTGCTCGTTTCACCGGATAAAAATAGACAAAAAAAAGCTTCTGCTTATAGTAATAAGAGCAGAAGCTTTTTAAAAATTTATAAAAGTGAAATTATCTAACCACTAATTTTTTAGTGCTAGAAATTCCATTTTGAGATATTTTAACAATGTAAACTCCACTAGTAAGACTAGAAATATCTACTCTTTCTGAAGTAATTGTACTAATAACTTGTTTCCCTAAGATATCGTAAACAGCTACGTTTTTATCACCACTTGTTTGAGAAGTAATGTTAATAAAGTCGTTTGCTGGGTTAGGATAAATTGAAAATTGGTTTTGGTTATTGTCTCCTAAGCCTAAGATTCCGTCAATAACAATATGATCTAAATATAAAACTTCAGCACCAGAGTTAGTTCTAACTTCAACTATTAATTGAATAGTTACTCCATCTGGAATATTTACAGATCCATTTTGCCAAACACCTTGAATAGCAAGATCGTTTATGTCTGTTCCAGTTGTGTTTAAAACATCAATTTCTGTAGCATTGGTTAAGTCTTTAACATAAATACGCATACGGTCTGAACCTTCTGCATTTTCTGTTCCGTCACCTTCGTAACCAGTATCGTTTAAAAAGTAATCAATACCTAATGTTACACCAGAATAACCAGTTAAATCTATAGTATCAAATTCAAGAATATAGTTTCCGTCGACATCTCCAATACCATAACCTTGTGCTCCATCACTAAAAGCAGTAACATCTCCTGTAAAATCAGTTGTTCCAACCCAGTCACCATCTGTTAACCCATTTGAAGGAATATCATAAGGTTCATAACGTGCATTATAACCCATTTCCCCACCAGTAGATGTAAAATCTACTTCTGGTTCACCTACGTTATTGGTTAAGTCGTGAGCTACAGCTGGATCTCCAGTATCTATATATTGAACTCCTGGTACAACAGTTGGCTCTTCAAAACTTGTAAGTCCTGCAATTTGAGCAAAAGAAGCAGCACTAATTAATAAGGCTGCTAAAAATGTAATTTTTTTCATAAAATATAATTTTAGTTGTTAAATGAATACAAATATATAAATTTGAGAAGAATTTGAGAGGGTTAATTATTACTAAAATGTTACCTAATTGTTAACAATTGAGTATGATAGAACTTCAATACTAATTATAGAGTATCTTTATCGCCTGAAAAGAAAAGGATAAAATGAAGAAAAAAGATACCAAGATTTTATTGGTCGATGATGAACCAGACATATTAGAGATTGTAGGTTATAATCTTTCTAATGAAGGTTACCAAGTTTTTACTGCAATAAACGGAAAAGAAGCAATTTCGAAAGCCGAAAAACACAATCCACACCTTATTATTTTAGATGTAATGATGCCAGTGATGGATGGCGTAGAAGCTTGTGAGAAATTAAGGTTGAACCCTCAATTCTCTGAAACAATTATTACTTTTTTAACTGCTCGCGGAGAAGATTATTCGCAAGTAGCAGGTTTTGAAGCTGGTGCAGACGATTATATTACCAAACCGATTAAGCCAAAATTATTGGTGAGTAAAGTCAAAGCCTTATTACGTCGTTATAAAGAATCTGATGTAGATTCTGCTACCATAAACGTTGGTGATTTAATAATTAATAGAGAAGAATACAAAATAATTAAAAATGAAAAAGTAATTAATTTACCTAGAAAAGAATTTGAATTGTTAGCTTTATTAGCATCAAAACCCGGAAAAGTTTTTAAAAGGGAAGACATTCTGAATCATGTTTGGGGAAACGATGTGGTAGTTGGAGGAAGAACCATCGATGTTCATATTAGAAAATTACGTGAAAAAATTGGTGATGAAAGTTTTCAAACTGTAAAAGGAGTAGGTTATAAGTTTGTGGTTTAATGGAACGTATTTTTAAACGGACATATAAATTTGCATTTATCACTTCGATATCAATAACCATTTTACTTTCGATGGTAACAGGATTGTTTTTTTATATTCAACAAACTTTTTATGTTTGGTATTTCGTAATTGAAGTTCTTGTTACGTTTTTAGTTTCGTTTTTCATTATTCAATATAGGGTTGAAAATTTCATCTACAAACGAATTAAAAAAATATACGATGACGTTAGTATTTTAGACGGTTCAACTCTTGGACAACAAAAAATTACGACCAATATGGAAACGTTAACCAAGGAAGTAAAACAATTTGCTAGAAATAAAAAACTGGAAATTGAAGCTTTAAAGATTCGAGAAAATTACCGCCGAGAATTTATAGGAAACGTTTCTCACGAACTTAAAACACCACTTTTTACAGTACAAGGTTATTTAGAAACACTTTTAGATGGAGCTTTGGAAGATAAAAAAGTAAGTGAAAAATATTTAAAAAGAGCTAACAAAGGAGTAGAACGTTTAATATTTATTGTAAAAGATTTAGATATGATTACCAAGTTGGAGGTAGGTGATCTAAATCTTGAAAAGGAAGAATTTGACATTATAGAACTCATCAATAATGTTTTTGAATTGCTCGAAATGAAAGCTTCCAAACAAAATACCTCCTTAACATTCGACCGAGTTTATTCTAAAAAAATTATGGTCTTAGCAGATAAAGACCGCATACAACAAGTACTTTCAAACCTAATTGTAAATTCTATTAAATACGGCAGAAACCAAGGAACCACAGAAATAAGTATCGAAAACCTAATAATGAATAAAATTTTAGTTAGAGTTACCGATAATGGCGAAGGAATTAAAGAAGATGAAATTCCACGTTTGTTTGAGCGTTTTTATAGAGTCGATAAAAGTGGATCTAGAGAACAAGGCGGAAGTGGTCTTGGACTATCTATCGTAAAACATATTGTGGAAGCCCATAACGAAAAAATATATGTGGAAAGTCAGTTTGGTATTGGATCTGAGTTTTCATTTACTCTTGAAAAATCGGAATAGTTCCTTAAAATCTTTAGTGTTTTTTGGCGATTTTAACCCTGAATAATTTTCAATTTCAATTAATTTTTCTAAACTGAAATTTTCCTGTTTACAAAAAGGAGCATGGTTTAATTTGGACATTCTTTTTGCTAAATATTCCTGTTCAAATTGCCCTGGTGTCGGAATAAAAAACGCCTTTTTCTCTAAAGTTGATAAATCCATTAAAGTTGTATAACCCGAACGCGCAATAATAATTTCACTTTCATTAATTGCTTTTTCAAGCTCAGTAGTTTTCATGAAATTATAAATTGTTAAGTTTCCTTTTTGGTTTATGCTCTGTTCGGTTTCAACAACACCACGAACTAATAAAATAGAATGGTTATAGTTTTTAAATTCTTCTAATAATTTTTCTTCCAACAAACTCCGTTGAGGTTCGGGACCAGATAATAAAAGGAGGTATTTATATTTAGTAGGAAGTTTAATTTTATTCATTCTACTTAAAATCCCCATGTATTTTAGTTTTAGATTAGAGGATTTTAAATGCCCAAGTTTACCACTTAAATTTGGAGAATATTCGACATCCGGAACCCAACATTCATCAAATTTATTTATTATTTTCTGATGCGTCTTACTACTAAAAAAAGTACTGCTTCCAGACAGGACATTTAGTTGATGGGTTATATAAACTGAAGGAATTTTAGAACTTCTTACACCAAATCTGTTATCACTAATAATTCCTTGAATTTTTCCTTCAGAAACCAGTTGCTTTATAACTTTCTTTTCCGAATAAATGGCTTTCTTAATTTGAGGGAATTTCAATAAAAGCTTCCATTTTAAAAAACTTCCGTTTTTTGGATATTCAATGTTGTAGGAAGGTAATTCAATGCTTTCCAATTCAATAAATTCCTTCCGTAGTAAATCCAAAGAAGCACCATCAGAGGCAATGACCACCTTAAAGCTATCTTTTAAAAGTGCTTTGATAATAGGAATACAACGTGTTACATGACCCAATCCCCAATTAAGTGGAGCTACTAAAATGGTTTTGTTATTTCCCATAAAACAAAGGTAGGATAATATTCCCTGAATAATTATTCCTTATTTTCGCAAAATAAAATTATACTATTTTGGGAAGTAAAAATAAGTTAAAACGCTTTAAGGAAAACGAGACTTTTCCGAATGTAATTCAGCCAACAAGAGAAGAAGTTCAAAACAATTCGTTAGATTTAAAAGGTAATTGGAAACAGAATTTCTTTAAAAATAACCATCCAATTGTGTTGGAATTAGGATGCGGAAAAGGAGAGTACTCGGTGAATCTTGCAAAAATGTTTCCCGATAAAAACTTTTTAGGAATCGATATTAAAGGAGCACGTTTTTGGAGAGGAGCTAAAACTGCTCTGGAAGAAAACATACCAAATGTTGGATTTTTACGAACGCAAATAGAATTGGTAGATTTAATTTTTGCTGAAAACGAAATAGATGAAATTTGGATTACCTTTCCAGATCCTCAGATAAAATATACACGTACCAAACATAGAATGACCAATCCAGATTTTCTGAAAAAATACAAGAAAATACTAAAACCAGATGGAGTTGTTCATCTTAAAACCGATAGCGAATACATGCACGGTTATACCTTGGGCCTATTACAAGGCTTGGGATTAAATATTGAATATGCACACCACGATGTGTACGGCACGACCAATGCTCCCAAGGAAGTTACTGATATTCAGACCTATTATGAAAGTCAGTATTTGGCAGTTAATAAGAAGATTACCTATTTGCGTTTTAATTTCGTGAGACCTTAAAAAATTGTTTTCAATTTTTTAACTAGTCAAACTAATCCCGTTTTTTTATAACGGAATCCTTTAATCTTTTAGTTGAATCTTAGTTTATTAAAATTTGGTATCTTACATCTTTAAATTATAGCTTTTGGAAGTTTTTTATTATCTATTTTTTGGAATAATTGGTGCTATTATAGCTACAATTTTCCCAGGCTTACTTAACATGTCTTCTGCAAAAATAAGTATGACCGAAGGCAAAAAAAGAGCGCTACTTTTTGCAGCTGGAATCTCTTTGGCGGTTTTAATTGAAACCCTAGTTGCCTTATTCTTTGCAAGATTTCTTGACGAAAATCCAGAAGTAATTGCGATACTTCAAAAAGTAGTTTTAGGGGTTTTTATTAGTATGACTATCTATTTCTTTTTTATTGCTAAAGATGTTAGCAAGCAGCCTGTAAAGGAGGTTTCTTACTCTAAAAGAAATCTTTTTTTTAGAGGTTTTTTATTGAGTATTATTAACCTATTACCAATTCCTTTTTGGGTGTATATAAGTATTACTTTTCGTTCGTTTAAATGGTTTACTTTTTCGCAATTAAGTGTGATTGTTACGAGCTTTGGTTCAGCTATCGGAACTTTTATTGTAATGGCAATTTATATTTGGTTTTTTAGACCTAAAGAAAATCAGAAAAAAATTAATATAAATATGAATTATCTTATAGGAGCTGTCACAGCAATCGTTTCATTATTCACCTTACTAAAAATTATTAGAACCATGTAATGCCAAAAGAAACTGGTTTTTTTGAAAAAGTATATGAAGTAGCAATAAAAATTCCCTACGGAAGAGTAACCTCCTACGGTGCAATTGCCAGCTATTTAGGAAGTCCAAAAAGTGCCAGAATGGTAGGTTGGGCTATGAATGCTTCTCACTTAAATCCAGATGTTCCTGCACACAGAGTTGTAAATAGAAAAGGATTATTAACTGGAAAACACCATTTTGAAGGCACCAATCTAATGCAGCAATTACTGGAAAGTGAGGGTGTTGAGGTAATTGAAAATCAGATTCAGAATTTTGAAAAATTGTTTTGGAATCCTATAAAAGAGCTTTAAAAGTTCAAAGTGTTTTTTATTCTTTATATTTATCGCTATGAAAAACCCTAGCTTCATTTTTTTATTTGTTTTTAGCATGAGTTTGTTAGCTCAAGACAAACCTACTCATGAGCAAATAAAAGATCTTACTTTAAAAATTGAAAACTCTCAAGGTAAAGAACGTGTTATTTGGTTGGATAGCCTTACAAGTATTGTTTGGAGAAAACCAGGGTATAATTTCGATTCACTTGCTATAAAAACTATAAATTACGCGCTGCAACAAGATACCGCAGACATTGCCGCCTATCATATTGTTAATAGGATGAACTATTTTACTGGAAAAAAAGGAGATTTAAAAACCTCAGAGAAAATATTTCTTGATTTTGAAAAGCACCATATTTCAAAAGTAAAAAAACATCGAAGACTTTCAAATTTTTATAAAGCGGGCGCCTTACAATATTATAATATGGACAATTATAATAAAGCGGCTTCATATTACGATAAAGCATTATTGTCTGCCGTAAAAACAACAGATTCGCAAGCCATTGGCGAAATTTATATGGGAAAAGGAATGGTGTATTATAGCCAATGAAAACTGATGGAATCTTCCCGAAATCTTCAAAAATCTATTCCTTATTTTAAAGCATCAGGTGGTATTAACGCCATTATTAATGTAAAAAATATAATGGTAAGCCTATATTCTGAAAATGGTTTTTATAAAGAAGCAGCAAAAGAAAGAGCAGAAGTATTAGCTCTTGCAAAAAAAGAAGAACACCATTTGTTTTTATCACAAATCTATTTTAATTATTCGGTTGAATTAAGAACAAGAGGAAAATTAAAAGAGCGAGTTGAGTTTATTGAAAATGCACTAAAAGAAGTAGAGCAATCACGCTATAAAAAGTATTATAAACCTATTTATTTAGCAGGAATGGTAATTGCTAAATCTGAAATAAACGAAATTACGGAAGCCGAAAAATATTGGAAGTTATTAGAAAAAGAAGGTCGCAAAAATGCTCCTGGCGAAACCACAGCATTTTATAAAGAAGCAAAAATGAAAATAGCTTTTGCAAAAGGAAATTTTACCAAAGCATTAACTTATGGAAAAGATTATTACAATTATAAAACCAAAATAAAACAATTTGACGGTTTACAAGAAGCAGAGCAGTTTTTAGCAAAAGTATATGCTACATTGGGAGATTATAAAAAAGCAAATAACCATTTTATTAGCTATCAAAAATTAAAAGACTCTACTACAGGACTAAAAAAAGCAACGGTTTTATCATATTATCAAACGCTTTACGAAACAGAAAAAAGAGATGCGAAAATTATAGAACAACAAAGTGAGATTTCCTTATTAGATGCAAAAAATAGAATTAAAAATCAGCGAATGGTTTTTGGTGCCGTTGGGTTAATTTTGGTTTTCATTATTATATTCTCAATTCGTTCCTATCGTTTTGCAAAGAAAAAACAACTCTTAGAACAACAATTTGCAAGAGATTTATTGCAAGAACAAGAGAATGAACGAAAGAGAGTATCTAAAGAATTGCACGATGGTGTAGGGCAAAATTTATTGTTAATAAAGAATTCACTCACTTTAGACCCTGCTAAAACACCCGGACTAATTGATAAAACCATTGAAGATATTCGGTCAATATCTAGAAATCTTCATCCAATTCAGTTAGAGAAATTTGGAATTACAAAAGCAATCGAGAATATAGTTGAAGATTTAAACAATCTTACCACCATCTTTTTTTCAGATGAAATCGATAATATTGATCACTTTTTTCCAAAAGAAAAAGAAATTTATTTATACAGAATTATTCAAGAATGCTTTAATAATATCATGAAACATTCAGGAGCTTCCGCAGCAAAAATAAGTGTTGTGAAGGATAATAATAAAGTAACAATTACCATACAAGATAATGGTGTCGGATTTAATTTTGAAAAAAACAAAGACAAACAAAAAAGTTTTGGACTTAAATCTTTACAAGAAAGAGTCTCCTTTTTAAAAGGAAAAATTAGCTTTGATTCAGAAAATAATAAAGGAACCATTATAACAATAGTCTCATACAAATGAATCTTGAAAAATTAAAAATTGTTATAGCAGATGACCATCCATTACTGCTCGAGGGAATTGTTTCGGTGATTGAAAAAGAGATTCTAAATGTAGAAATTTTCAAAGCAAACAATGGTGCTGAAGCCTTGCAAATGGTTTCAGAAATAAAACCAACCATTACCATTTTGGATATTGAAATGCCTTTTTTAAACGGTATTGAAGTTGCAAAAAAACTGATTGAAAGTAAAATAGATACCAAAATTATATTTCTTACCCTTCACAAAGAACGTAGCCTTTTTAACGAAATTAACCAAATGAACATTGATGGTTATGTGTTGAAAGAATTTTCGATTGATGAAATAAGTCAATGTATTAAAACCGTTCTTCAAGGTGAAAAATACTTCAGTAAAGAAATTGAAAAATTTATTGAAGAACCCACCATTGATCTTTCCATATTTACAAAAACTGAAGTTAATATCTTAAAACTTATAGCACAAGAAAAAACTTCAAAAGAAATTTCCGAAATGTTATTTGTTTCCATAAAAACAATCGATTCTCATCGGTATAATATCTGCAAAAAACTCAACTTAAAACCCGAAAAAAATAGTCTTCTTAAGTGGGTTTTCCAAAATTCACCCATTCTCTAAGGGTTAACCCCTAGAAATTTAAGGGTAACGCCCTATTGTATAATAAGTAGGAATTCTCTCTATTTGGAGTAGTATTCCTGCAATGGTTGTAGGTCTTAATTTCAGATTTAAATTATAACCAAATGAAACCAATATTTTACTTCCTTTTTATAGGATTATTGAGTGTTACCATGAATGCTCAAAACTTTCAAAGATCATCACTTGGTGCAAGTGGTGCGTCTTCCGAAATTTCTAGTTCTGACAATACTTATTATATTAGTCAGAGTGTGGGGCAAAACAGCGTAACAGGCACTTTAACTAATGCTAAAAACACTATTCGTCAAGGTTATCAACAACCACCAATTAGTGTAAAAGTTGTGGCAGATTCTAATTCAGATTTAGAAGCTTCCGTTTTTCCAAATCCAGTAGATGCTTTTATTACGATTCAGTTCACAGAAGTTTTAAAGAATCCAATAGAAGTATGGATTTTTGATATTTCAGGAAAACAAATCCTAAAAAAATCTAATCATCCAACTCAATCATTCAATGTAGATATGTCGAATTTTTCTTCGGGAGTTTATCTATTGTCAATTGTTTCAGGGAATAAAAAATATTCAGCTCAACTAATTAAAAAATAATCTAATGAAAAAAAAATACATACTATTAATAATGAGTGCCATTTTCAGTTTTCAGTCTTTCAGTCAAGAAATATTGATGGAAACAGGCGTTGCTTTTACTTCTTTCGATTTTAAAAATTCACAAGGAGAAGAATTAGATAATTTACAACCTACTACCAATAATTTCATATCACTAGGTTATCGTCATAATGTATTAAAAGAAATACTTCATGTAGTTGGAGGTTTTAGCTTTAATAAATATGGAGCGGTAGGTAGTGATGATAATGTCAATTTATTTTACGAATGGGAAACCAGTTATTTAGGGATTTACTTAGGGCTAGACGTTAAAGTTTTTAGCACCGAAAAAATTTCTTTTTACCTGCGAGGAACCACATCATCAGAGTTTTTATTACAAGGAACACAAACCTTAAATAACCAAGTTTTCGATTTAAAAGGAGTAGAAGAATTTGATAGTAATACCTTCTTTTTTAGAGGAGGAGCTATTTTAGAATATGCAATTTCAGATAACCTTTCAATTTTCACACAATACAAGTATGGACAAAGTACAGAAAATGGTGATACCGAGAATTTAAAATATATATCGAGTGAAATAGGAATAGGACTAGTAATTAAATTGAAGCCTAAAAATATTTCAAATAAAGAGAATAAAGAACAAGAAACAACTAAAACTAAATAATTATGAAAAATGCATACATTTTAATAGCATTGCTATTTATTTCGGCGGCAACATTTGCTCAAACAGACGGTATAAGTTATCAGGCGGTAATTTTAAATCCAAACACTCAAGAACTACCTGGTGTTGATGCTTCAAGTACCATTTTGCCAAACACTGCAATTAGTATTCGTTTTACAATTACAAACGATACTGGGAGTGTTGATTATCAAGAAACACAAAATACCATCACAGATTCTTTCGGGATGATTAACCTTTTTATAGGTGAAGGGTCACAAATTGGAGGCGAAAGTTTTACAGATATAAACTGGGACGGAACTCCAAAAAGCTTAGCGGTAGAAATCGATTTTAATGGAGGTAGCAATTACGAATCTCTAGGAAGTCAAAAATTAACATTTGTGCCTTATGCGTTTCATAGAAATATTAACGCTACAGGTGATTTAAATATAGACGGTAACACCATTTTTAATGGCGACTTTTTAGTAGAAGGAATAACAACTTTTAATAACAATTTAATTATTGAAGGAGTTTTAACATTAAACAATGATTTTTACGTAACTGGTAATACAACTTTTGATGGTGATACGTTAATTACAGGAACGCTAGGAGTTCAAGGAGCAACCTCTTTAGACGGTGATTTAACGGTAGAAGGAGTTTCCAATTTAAACAACGGTTTAAATGTTGCCAATGAAAGCACTTCAAATTTATCAGGGATGTTAAATGTAGATGGAATAACAATCCTAAAAAACACTGTAAATGTAACGGATAATTCAACAACTAATCTTTCAGGAGACTTGAATGTAGATGGAATTTCAAGCCTAAACAACAGTTTAAACGTAAACAACGCAAGTCCAACAAGTTTGTCTGGAACCCTAACGGTAGATGGATTAACAACCTTTAATAACGGACTCGTAATTGAGGGCGAAACAGTTATCAATAACAATTTAACCGTAACAGGAAATACTTTAATTGAAGGAGATGCTGAAGTATTGGGCAATTCAAGAGTAGGGCTTAATTTTAGTGTTGATGGAATTACAAGCCTTAACGATGCTTTAAAAGTGGATAATTCAAGCCCAACATTTTTAACAGGAAGTTTAAACGTTGACGGTGTTACCGATGTAAATAATAATTTTAATGTTACTAATAATAGTGCTTCAGTATTAACTGGAACATTAGATGTTGATGGGAAAACAACCATAAACAATAGTTTTAGTGTCACTAATCAAGGACTAACTTATTTATCTGGAATGTTGAAAGTAGATGGAGTTTCCTATCTAAACAACGACCTTAATGTTCTTGGAATAACCAATCTAGAAGATGAGTTTAA
>CAZIMW010000001.1:0-19562 GCA_964540425.1 uncultured Flavobacterium sp. | reverse complement strand
CTTTCAGGAATACTAAATGTAGATGGAGTTTCTAACTTAAATAACGATGTTAATGTAGTTGGAATAACCAATTTAGAAGATGAGTTTAACGTAAACAACGCAAGTGTTTCTAACCTTTCAGGAATATTAAATGTAGCAGGCATTTCAAACCTGAACAACGATATTAATGTAACAGGAAAAGCAGTTTTTGCAGACAGTTTAAAGGTTCAAGGAAGCACCCTATTAGCAAATCTTGTGGTAAAAGGAGGAAACGATGTTGGCGGTGGAGCAGGTGCAAATCACATTGCTTTATTTGAAAACACCAATCCATCTAACGGAAATACAGCAGATGGGATAGCAATAAGAATACAAGGAAACGCAAGTAATAAACTAGGTTTCAGAAACCGTTTTGTAACTTTTTACGGTAATGGAGATTATGTTGCGGGACGTATTGAAAGTTACGATTTATTAGCAGGAGATTTATGGGAATCATTTCCAATACCAGATTTTGCTAACTTAATAGATATATTTGATTTTACTCAAGTACTAGAATATACACCTCCATCTTTAGATTTTGATCCAGGAGCTATTCCATCGATGAGTGGAGGAGCTTTGCCATCCGCACATTTTTATAGGGGGAGATTGCCAGATCTTGATATAAGTTGGACTTTGGATGATGGGTTAGATGTTGATTTTAACGATGGTTCTTTACCAAGTCTTACTTTCAATGCTGGTTCATTTCCTAATTTACATTCAGGTGCATTACCTTCTGGCTCTTTAGACATAGGCTCTTTAAATCTAAATTTTGACGGATTTTTTAATCCAACCGCAGGAGCAAATGCTATAAACGATATAACTGCAATGGCAGCATGGGGAATGCGAAATGGAGATCCAGGGTTTATGCCAACAGGGCCTTGGGGAATTGCTTTAGTGCCGGTTGTCTTAGCTGCTAAACAAATAGCAAGAGATCAAGGAGTAATTTATGGCTCAAAAGGAGCGGATTATGCAGAGTGGTTAGAAAAAGAAAACCCAGAAGAAAAATATATGTTTGGGGAAGTAGTAGGTGTAAAAGGCGGAAAAATCTCTAGAAATACCGTTGATGCAGACCAAGTAATGTCAATATCATTAGCACCAATTGTTTTAGGAAATATGCCAAATGAAGATAGAAAAGAAGATTTTGAAAAAGTAGGATTTATGGGTCAAGTTCCAGTATTAACTTTAGGCGATGTTGAGGTTGGCGATTATATTGTTGCTTCTGGTTATAATGACGGTTATGCAAAAGCACTTTCAAAAGATGAAATTTTACTTAAAGATTTAAAAAACATTATTGGAAGAGCTTGGTCTGGTTCAAACGGAAACAAAGCAAGTATAATCAACGTTTCTGTAGGATTAAAAACCAACGAATGGGTTGCAATTTTTGAACAACAAGAAACAAAAATAAACGAGTTAGAATCTAAAGTCAACAAATTAGAAAGCCTTTCTGAAAGATTGGAAAAATTAGAAAGTAAAGTTGAAACGCTAGAAATTAACTAAAAAAAATCCTTTTTAGAAGTTATATTAATCCGTTGTAATAATTTACAACGGATTTTTTTTATGTAACAAATACGCTTCTTTGATACAACATTTCCTTGTATATTTGTGCTTTAGTAATTGTTAAACAATAACTCATTCATTTTGACTAGTTCTTTTGTCTTTTATTATTCATTAAAAAATAGAACCATAACTGTGGCTATGCTTAGATTTTTTAACTCTAATAAAAACAAAATTTCTGCGTCAATTCTAAGCAATTTATTCTTTAACAATTACTTAGAATTAATCTAAATTAGTAAAAATTATTAGTTGAACTAACCCCGTTGAATAACGGGGTCTATTAATTTTTTGTCAATTATTCAAAAAACAATCACAATGAAATTCAAAAAAGAAGACATCCTTAAAGCCCTTGAAACCATTACGGTTGCGGGTGAAGGAAAAAACATGGTAGAAAGCGGAGCCGTTAAAAATATAATGACATTTGCTAACGAAGTTATTGTAGATTTAGTATTGTCAACTCCTGCACTTCACATTAAAAAAAGAGCAGAAGAAGATGTAATTAAAACAATTAAAGAAAAAGTTTCGGCAGATGCACAAGTAATTGTAAACATAAAAATTGAAGCACCACAACAACCTGCAAACCCTAATTTAATTAAAGGTAAAGCTATTCCAGGTATTAAAAACATTATTGCAATCGCTTCTGGAAAAGGAGGAGTTGGAAAATCTACAATTACAGCAAATCTTGCAGTTTCTCTTGCTAAACAAGGTTATAAAGTTGGAGTTTTAGATGCAGATGTATATGGGCCTTCTATTCCTATGATGTTTGATGTTGAAAAAGAACGTCCACTTTCAACAACCGTTAACGGAAGAAGCAAAATGAAACCTGTTGAAAATTACGGTGTAAAAGTACTTTCTATCGGGTTTTTTACTACACCAGAACAAGCTGTAATTTGGAGAGGACCAATGGCATCCAAAGCATTAAACCAATTAATTTTTGATGCCGATTGGGGCGAATTGGATTTTATGTTAGTCGATCTTCCTCCAGGAACTGGTGATATTCATCTAAGCATTATGCAATCAATGCCTTTAACAGGAGCGGTTGTGGTGAGTACTCCGCAAGCTGTTGCTTTGGCAGATGCCCGTAGAGGTGTAGCGATGTTTCAGCAAGATAACATTCAAGTTCCTATTTTGGGAATTGTTGAAAACATGTCCTACTTTACTCCAGATGAATTACCAGATAACAAGTATTATATCTTCGGAAAAGAAGGGGCTAGAAATTTAGCTGCAGATTTAAAAATACCTTTTTTAGGTGAAATTCCATTAGTACAAAGCATTCGTGAAGCAGGAGATAATGGTCGTCCAGCAGCATTACAAGAAGGCACACCGCTTTCTGAAGCATTTGAAAAATTATCAAAAATTGTTGTTGAAGAAACGCTTAACCGAAACGAAATTTTACCTCCTACTGAAGTAATTCAAATGACTAATTCTGTGGGTTGTTCCACTTCAAAAAATTAATTTATGGTTGAAGAATTAAGATTAAACGTAGAAAAAGCACTAGATGAAATTAGACCCTTCTTACAAAGTGACGGAGGTGATATTACATTGCTTTCAATTGAAGATGGTAGAATTGTACGAGTGCAATTAGAAGGCGCTTGTGTGGGTTGTTCGGTAAACCAAATGACCTTAAAAAGTGGTGTTGAAATGACCATTAAAAAATATGCTCCACAAATTGAAAAGGTGATTAATGTAGAGAAAGCTTAAAGTGTAAAGTATTTTAAAATATAATTAGTAAAAACTTCTGTTCTTAAAAGTCTTTATTTTCCTTTATTTAACAGATTTCACAAGATTTAATAACCATCAAAATAATAAAATTATTTTGATGGTTATTTTTTTAATAAAACATTATTTATATTTAGTCTAAATAACAATAATAACATACATTTGTCTATTATAAATTAAAATTAGAAGAAAGTGAAGCGCAGTTAGGCTTTTGTATGCTCAATTTGAATATTAATTGGATATTCGCTTAAAAATAAAAAATAATTAATTATGAAAAAAAAACAGATTTGGCTGGTTCTACTTGTTGTTATAATAAACCTTTCAGCGTGTAAAAATCAAGATAAGAATAAAACGATAGAAAAAGAAGCGTCTCTTACTTCTAATTCAATTTCTTTTAAAGGAGTTTGGACACGAGAATTCCAAATTGGAACAGATAGCATTCAGAAAGTTATTTATAAAATAGATCAAGATAGCATCCAATACGAAATGGCAGGTCCAATGTCCATAAAATATACTATGCTAAAAGACACATTTATACAGAAAGATAAAAAGTGGATAGGAAAGTTTGAGGATAAATTTTATGTTATATTTATTAAAAACGACACAAAAAAATCTATTTCTCTACTTAAAAAACAAGTTAAAAATAGAGAAGTTGCAATCGCTATGAATTTCCCTTCAGATACTGCAAGAAGTCGTTTTAGTAGCTGGAATATTTTTAATAAAAAAGAATAATATTTTTTAAATTATTTATGGATACAATTATTAATAGAACTGAAAACGGATGTGTTTTTAGATGTCAAAAATGTGATTTAATTCATTTTGAATATAAAAACTTAAACTTTAATTTTACAGATAATGAGTATTATCACTTCGCAGCGTATTTTTCGGATCTTCAGGGAGATTATTATTTGTCAAGAAATAACAATAATAACTTCACACGAAAAATAGTGATTCCTGCTGGACATCAGAGTTTTAATATACTTTTAAATATTGAAGAGTTAAGAGAATTAAAAATGTTACTTAATAAATCTTATAATAAGAGAGAAATAGAGCTCATCAAATTTAATTATCGTTTTTGTAGTAACTAATTAGACTTATAATCCTCAATTTTCTGAGGACCTTCCAATAATTTTCTAACTACTTTTAAAGTGCCGTTATTGGTAGTTGAAATATGCCATTTAATCAACGAAATATTTCCTTTTTCAATTTCAATTCCAGTAATACTTCTGGGATGAACACAACTGCCATCATTAAAAAATGGAGTTTCTCCAGGCTCAGGAAATCTAGGTCTGTGTGTATGACCAATAATGGTTAAGATGTTTCCGTTTTCTTTTATCCATTTTTTTGTCCTTCGTTCAACTTTTATTAATTCTTTAAAGTTTTTAGCGGGGCTTGTTGGGTCTCCAATACCAAAAATCTGTAATTGTCTCCATAAAATACGAACCATAAAACGATTGAATTTCCATGCTTTATAATTCCACCAATCTGCTTGATGCCCATGAAGCATAAAAATTTCTTGTTTCGTTTCTTCATGTTCAAGTCTAAGCCCTTCGGTAAATTTTATTCCAGGAAATAAAGGTTCTTCTTTTCCAGTTACCTTATCAAAATAAATGTAAAGATGTTTTTCTACATACTTAGGGTTTTCATAAACCATATCATGATTCCCCATTAATCTAAATAGCCTTCCTTTATCATAAAATTTCTTCAGTAGAAAAAAAATATTTTTATGAGTATAAAAAATAGATTTAAACTCTAAATTTTCCCATAATTCATCACCGTCACCTAATTCACAATAAGTGAACCCTTCTTCAAAATAATGATTTAATGCGTGAAAATAAGTATTCCGATTACTAGAAAAATCATCTGCAAAACTGTTGTCTCCTCTATGTACATCGCTAAATATTATAAACTTAGAATCATCATTAAATGAAATTCGCCTAGCTGTTTTGTATGCACGGGTAATTCTGTTTTGTGAAGACATATAGTTGTTAAAAATCTAAAGATACAATAGAGAAAATTGTATGCAAGTAAAATTAGTTTCATTTCAGGATTTATCTAAATTAATTAGTATTATTTTTGTTTTTAAATGATTATTTTTAGTCATTTAAAGACAATAAAATGAAACCTTTGCAGGATGTTTTAAAATGAAAAAGGGCAACTAAATAAGAACAACTATGAAAAACAATTTCAAAGTAAAAGTAAATTCTAAATGGGATTTTGAAATTTATAAAGAAGATATTCAATTCCTTGATGCTGTATCTTCTTCAGAAGATTTATATCATCTTCTTCAGAAAAATAAATCGTATAAAGCTGAAATAGTTGAAGCAAATTTTGACCAACGAAACTATTCGGTGGAACTTAACGGAACAGTTTACAAAGTATCTATCGCTAATCAATTAGACCAATTAATTAAAGAAATGGGCTTCTCTGTTGGGAACACAAAAAACGTAAAATTAGTAAAAGCTCCAATGCCAGGATTGGTCTTAGAAGTAAATGTTGAGGTCGGTCAAGAAGTTGCCGAAAACGATGCTTTATTGGTCTTAGAAGCAATGAAAATGGAAAGTACCTTAGCTTCTCCAAGCTCCGGAATCGTTAAAAATATCGCTATAACAAGTGGAGAAACCGTAGATAAAGGTCAATTATTAATTGAATTTGAATAAGTCATTATGATAAAAAAAATATTAATAGCAAACAGAGGCGAAATTGCCATTAGAGTAATGCAATCTGCCCGAAAAATGGGAATAAAAACAGTGGCGGTTTATTCTACAATTGACAGAAATTCACTCCACGTAAAATACGCAGACGAGGCAGTTTGTATTGGTGAACCTCCTTCCAATCAATCGTATTTATTAGGCTCTAAAATCATTGAGGTTGCTAAAAAATTAAATGTAGATGCCATTCATCCAGGTTACGGATTCCTTAGTGAAAATGCTGATTTTGCCGAAGAAGTAGAAAAAAACGAAATCATTTTTATTGGTCCATCATCGCATTCCATCAAAGTTATGGGCGATAAATTAGCTGCAAAAGAAGCGGTTCGAGATTATAATATCCCTATGGTTCCTGGGATTGAAGAAGCGATTACCGATATCAAATTAGCAAAATCTGTAGCCAAAGAAATAGGCTATCCTATTTTAATAAAAGCATCTGCTGGTGGTGGTGGTAAGGGAATGCGAGTGGTTGAAAAGGAAGAGGATATAGAAAAAGAAATGGGACACGCCGTAAGTGAAGCAATTTCTGCTTTTGGAAATGGTTCGGTTTTTATCGAAAAATACGTAAGCTCTCCTCGTCATATCGAAATTCAAATTATGGCAGATAGCTTCGGAAATACTTTGTATTTATTCGAAAGAGAATGTAGTATTCAACGTCGTCATCAAAAAGTAGTGGAGGAAGCTCCTTCTTCAATTTTAACTCCCGAACTTCGAAAAGAAATGGGCGAAGCAGCTGTTAATGTTGCCAAATCTTGTAATTATAGAGGAGCAGGAACGGTAGAGTTTTTACTAGACGATCAAAATAATTTTTATTTTCTTGAAATGAATACACGTCTTCAAGTAGAACATCCTGTAACCGAACTAATCACAGGATTGGACTTAGTCGAAATGCAAATTCAAGTAGCAAATGGTAAAAAAATTACACTTCAGCAAGAAGACTTAAAGATAAAAGGACACGCTTTAGAGCTTCGAGTATATGCCGAAGATCCTATGAATAATTTTGCTCCAAGTGTAGGGAATTTAGAAGTATATCAGTTACCAAAAGGAAAAAATATTAGGGTGGATAATGGTTTTGAAGAAGGGCAAGACGTTCCTATTTATTACGATCCCATGCTTTCAAAATTAATTACGTATGGTGAAACTCGTAATGAAGCAATTCAATTAATGATTCAAGCAATTAACGATTATAAAGTAGTGGGAGTTGAAACTACCTTGCCGTTCGGAAAATTTGTTTGCGAGCACGAATCATTTGTTTCAGGAAATTTTAATACTCATTTTGTAAAGGATTATTATTCCCCTGAAGCTTTAGAAAAAAATAACATAAAGGAAGCAAAAATTGCAGCTTTGATTGCTGTAAAAAAATATTTAGAAGATCAAAAAACACTTCGCATTTCAAAGTAAAAAGCTATGGATAAAAATATAAAAAATTTAAACGAAAAAATTGCATTGGCACATTTAGGAGGTGGTGAAGTTAGAATTGAAAAACAACACGCGAAAAAAAAACTAACGGCTCGCGAACGAGTAGAATTTTTATTAGATGAAGGCTCGTTTGAAGAAACAGGAATTCTAGTAACCCACAGAACCACCGACTTCGGAATGGAAAAACAACTGTTTTATGGCGATGGAGTGATAACAGGTTACGGAACCATTAGCGGAAGATTGGTCTATGTTTTTGCACAAGATTTTACCGTTTTTGGAGGAGCTTTATCTGAAACTCACGCAGAGAAAATTTGTAAAATAATGGATTTGGCTGTTAAAGTGGGAGCTCCGATTATTGGATTGAATGATTCTGGTGGAGCAAGAATTCAAGATGGAGTGAGGTCTTTGGGAGGTTATGCAGATATTTTTCATCGCAATGTACAGGCTTCGGGAGTAATTCCTCAACTTTCTGCCGTTATGGGACCTTGTGCCGGTGGTGCGGTTTATTCGCCAGCAATTACCGATTTTACATTAATGGTAGAAAATACCAGTTATATGTTTGTTACTGGACCTAATGTAGTGAAAACAGTAACCAACGAAATTGTGACTGCAGAAGAATTAGGAGGAGCAAGCACGCATTCTACTAAATCTGGTGTAACTCACGTAACATCTGCAAACGACATTATGTGTTTAGAAGATGTGAAGCAATTACTCAGTTATTTTCCACAGAATAATAAAGAAAAACCTAAAAATCTTCCTTACACTTTAACCGATGAAGTAAGGGAACAACTCAGTGATATCATTCCAGAAAGTGCCACAAAACCTTATGATATGCACGAGGTGATTACTGGACTTATTGATGAAAATTCCTTTTTTGAGATTCATAAAGATTTTGCTGAAAATATCATCGTTGGTTTTGCGAGATTGGCTGGTAGAAGCATCGGAGTTGTTGCCAATCAACCTATGTTTTTAGCAGGCTGTTTAGATGTAGACAGTTCTGTAAAAGCAGCAAGATTTACTCGTTTTTGCGATTGCTTTAATATACCATTATTGGTATTGGTAGATGTGCCAGGATTTTTACCAGGAACCGATCAAGAATGGAATGGAATTATCACCAATGGAGCAAAATTATTATATGCTTTAAGTGAAGCAACTGTACCAAAAGTTACTTTAATTACACGTAAAGCTTATGGAGGAGCATACGATGTAATGAACTCAAAACATATTGGAGCCGACTTTAACTTTGCTTGGCCAACTGCTGAAATTGCAGTAATGGGAGCAAAAGGAGCAGCTGAAATTATTTTCAGAAAAGAAATTGCAGAAGCTAAAGATCCAATAGAAAAACTAAAAGAAAAAGAAGCCGATTATGCAGAGAAATTTGCCAATCCGTATCGAGCTGCCCAACGTGGATTTATTGATGAGGTAATTCTTCCTAAGAATACTCGAAGAAAATTAATAAAAGTATTCCAGATGTTAGAGGGAAAAGAAGTGGATCGTCCTAAACGTAAACATGGGAATATTCCGCTTTAAAATTCAATTTTAGCTTTGACAAAGTTCTAAAACTTTGTCAAAGTTGGTAAATAAAAAAGACCTGCTAGGTTTGCGAAACCTAGCAGGTCTAAATAACTAAACCCTTCCAGAGTTCAAACTCTGGAAGGGTTGTTTTTTACTTAAAAGCATTCAAACCAGTAACATCCATACCTGTAATTAGTAAGTGGATATCGTGCGTGCCTTCATAAGTTATTACACTTTCTAAGTTCATTGAATGACGCATAATGGAATATTCACCACTAATTCCCATTCCGCCTAACATTTGTCTGGCTTCACGAGCAATAGTAATTGCCATATCTACGTTGTTTCTTTTTGCCATAGAAATCTGAGCTGAAGTTGCTCTATCTTCATTTTTTAAAACCCCCAAACGCCAAGTTAATAACTGTGCTTTAGTGATTTCAGTAATCATTTCGGCTAATTTTTTTTGTTGTAATTGAAATTGTCCAATGGGTTTTCCAAACTGAATACGTTCTTTACTATAACGTAAAGCAGTATCATAACAATCCATAGCTGCTCCAATAGCTCCCCAAGCAATTCCATAGCGAGCTGAATCTAAACAGCCAAGCGGTGCGCCTAAACCAGATTTATTAGGTAATAGATTTTCTTTAGGCACTTTTACATTATCAAAAATCAGTTCACCAGTTGCCGAAGCACGTAATGACCATTTATTATGAGTTTCAGGAGTTGTAAAACCTTCCATTCCACGTTCTACAATTAAACCGTGAATTCTTCCAGATTCATCTTTTGCCCAAACTACAGCGATATCTGCAAATGGTGCATTACTAATCCACATTTTAGCACCGTTTAAAAGATAATGATCGCCCATATCTTTAAAGTTGGTGGTCATTCCGCTAGGATTAGATCCATGGTCAGGTTCGGTAAGTCCAAAACACCCAAGAAATTCTCCTGAAGCTAATTTTGGTAAATATTTCATTTTTTGTTCTTCATTTCCGTATTTCCATATAGGGTACATTACTAACGAAGATTGGACACTAGCAGTGCTTCTAATACCACTGTCTCCACGTTCAATTTCTTGCATAATTAATCCATACGAAATCTGATCCAAACCTGCACCACCATATTCTACCGGAATATAAGGGCCAAAAGCACCAATTTCTGCCAAACCTTTTACAATTTGATGAGGAAATTCTGCTTTTTGAGCGTACTCTTCAATAATTGGAGAAACGTCACGTTTTACCCATTCGCGGGCTGCATCACGTATTAATTTATGTTCGTCGGTTAATAAATCGTCAAGATTATAATAATCGGGAGCTTCAAATAAATCTGGTTTCATAGTCTTTTATTTAGATCACAAATGTAAAAATACCAACCCGAAACTTAGAATATTCACCAAGGTTTTTTAAAGGATATTTTTTCGATAAAATTTAGAAATGAATATTATAATTTAGTCTTGCTTCCTAAATCGTAAAACGAAGCGGTCGCCAATCATTAAAAACCTACATTTTCAGATAAAAATCCTTGACTAAATCTTGATATTCTTTTGTGTAGTGGTGTCTTGAGATTTCGATGGTGAGTTCTTCAAAAATCGTTTCGGTTTCATAAAATGAAAACTCTATTAAACTTCTTTTTACTTTGGAAGTAGCTGTACCCTTTACACGACAGATTCTTTTTGGAGACAATCCTACTTCTGAAGCCAAGGCAATAAAATTTTCTTCTTCTTTTCTAGGGAGTATCAATGCAAAAATCCCTTCTTCTGAAAGAAACTGAAATGCCATAATCGCTAGATCCCTAAAAGGCAGAGAATCTGTAAAACGAGCTTGGTTTCTGGATTCGCTATCGGTTTTATAATCATCTGAATAAAACGGTGGATTAGAAATAATTAAATCGAATTCTGTATCAATTTCCTCTGCAAACTCTTGGGCTGATGCGTGAAAACAAAACAAGCGATCTCCCCACGGAGAGTCTTCAAAATTTTCGACACATTGTTCAAAAGCAGCAGCATCAATTTCGATGGCTTCAATAGTTTCAGCAAAGCTACGTTGTGCTAATTGAAGTGATAAAATTCCAGTACCAGCTCCAATATCTAAAATACTTTTAGGATTATTATCTAAAGAAACCCAAGCACCCAAAAGAACACCGTCGGTGCCAATTTTCATAGCACATCGGTCTTGTTGAATAGAAAATTGTTTGAATTTGAATTCCATTGGTATGTTTTTTCTCGCCAAGTCGCAAACCTGTCTACTAGCAGGGATGCAAAGATAAAAAAGGGTATTAATTTTTGTTGCTTCGATATTCCAAAACATCGGGAGCTGAAAAGCAATCACTCAGTGATCTTTTAATTTAGTACTCTAAGTGGCTGACGTAGGAAGCAGTATCGAAGAGTGCGATAAATAAAACTATAAATATATTTCAATCAATCCTTTAGGGACCTCCAATTGAATAATTTTGTTTTCTCTATCTACATTTTTTATGAAATGGTCAATCAATGGAATTAATATTTCTTTTCCATGATGATCTATTTCAAATAGCGGTTGAAAAACACTATCATTTACTCCAGTAATGACACCTACTTCTCCAAAGGAGCTCTCTTCTACTTTAAAGCCAATGACTTCATGGAAATAAAACTTATTGCCAGTTAGTTTTGGTAATAATGCTAATGGCAAAAACAAATGACAATTTATTAATGGATCAGCATCTTCATCGCCATTAATGTTTTCAAATTTTACTCTAAGGAGTTTCGATTTGTGAAGTGAACTACGTTCAATAAAAAATGGAACCAAATTTTTGTGTTTTTCAACAAAAACCGATTCCATTTTAGTATAAAATTTAGGATCGTCTGTATCTAATTTTACAAGTAACTCTCCTTTAAAGCTATATTTTTTAACTATTTTGCCTAAGTAGAAACAATCCTCCTTTTGCATAATAATATTTTAAATTTACTCTTTAGTTTCTTTAGTAGCCTGCTCAGCAGCATCTTCAATTGTTTCTGGAGCAGCTTCTTCAGCTACTACTTCTTCAACTTTTTCTGCAACCTCTTCAACAACAACTTCTGGAGTTGCATCTGCGATACGTTGCTCATTTACTACTTTTTCAGCAGCAAAAGCATCTGCTTTTACTTTGTCGCTAGCATCGTTTAACTTTGTGCGTTTACCGTCAATTGTTTTTGTTTTACCTTCTAACCAAGCGTTGAATTTTTCTTCAGCTTGCTCTTCAGTAAAAGCACCCTTTTTAACACCACCAGCTAAATGCTTTTTAAGCATCACACCTTTATAAGATAGAATTCCTCTAGCAGTATCTGTAGGTTGTGCCCCGTTATTAAGCCATTTTACAGCACCATCAATATCTAAATTTATTTCTGCGGGGTTAAAATTTGGATTGTAAGTTCCTAATTTTTCAAGGTATTTACCATCTCTTTTAGAGCGACTATCCGCTGCTACGATCCAGTAAAAAGGTTTTCCTTTTTTACCGTGTCTTTGTAATCTAATTTTTACGGGCATATCTATTATATTTTTGAGGTTCCCGACCTCGGTTCATAATTTAAGAGTGCAAAGATACTATATTTTTTTATTTGTAATATGATAGTTTAAACTTTTTCAGGGCAAACTCACACTTTTTTGTGTATGCTGATATCCAGATAGTTGTGTTTTTTGATTTTTCTAACTGTTAGATTTTTAAAAAAGATAACGTGCTGAAAATGAAATGTTACACTTTTTAAAAATAAAAGTATGAGTTTGCCCTGTAAACTTTTTCTTTATATTTGTGGCAACCCATTTAGATCTAATATTATTATGAAAAACCTACTATTACTATTTACTGCTGTTTTGTTTTTTGTTAGTTGTGATAATGTTGAGGAAAATTCCCATATAATTCAAGCAAATGTTAATAATGTTTTTTTTAAAGCAGATAATCTATCAGCTAACTACCATCCAAATGGTAATTATTTTATTTTAGAAGGAAAAACAGGAGATGATGTACTTTCTTTAAAAATTGAATATCCTCCTGCAAATATTGAACTTGACTTAGGTATAGAAACTGAAAGTTATGGAACATTTACAAATAGTTTTGGAGTTGTTTATACTACAAATACCGAAGGAGGAAGCGGAAAAGTAATAATTAATGCAATATCTACTTCAAATAGACTTATAACGGGTGATTTTAATTTTACTGCTATATCGCCAGGATTAGATACTTTAATAGTTAGTGGCGGAATTTTTTATCAAGCTAAATATGGTACTGCTGAATAAAAGAGGTAAATTATAGAATTAAATTTCAGATATTCTCAAAAGCCGCCCCACAAAAGGAGCGGTTTTTTTTTATTGCAAAAAGTTAATAACTCTTTCTAAATTTTTGCTGCTTTAAAATGTGGTTTTTATATTTTTAAACCTTGTTTTGAACAAAGCTCAAAGCACATATTTTAACCCTCTTTTTTTATGTTTTTAATTTTTGATACCGAAACTACCGGACTTCCAAAACGTTGGAATGCACCTTTAACCGACAGCGATAACTGGCCTCGATGTATTCAAATTGCTTGGCAATTACACGATGAACTCGGAAACCTTGTTGAACACGAAGATTATTTAATACAACCAAACGGGTTTAATATTCCGTATGATGCGGAGAAAATCCACGGAATCTCCACCGAACTTGCCAAACAAAAAGGAATTCCTTTAGGCGAAGTAATAGAGAAGTTTAACAAAGTACTTTCTAAATCAAAATTTATTGTCGGTCAGAATTTAGGCTTTGATACTAACATCATGGGTGCGGAATATTTACGCCTCCAAATGGAAAATCCATTACCCAATTATCCCGTGTTAGATACCTGTACAGAAGTTACTGCGGGCATGTGTAAGCTGCCCGGAGGAAGAGGAGGAAGGTTTAAACTCCCAACACTTTCAGAGCTTCATAGTTATCTTTTTAATCAACCATTTAGCGAAGCCCACAATGCAACTGCCGATGTAGAAGCTACGACTCGTTGTTTTCTTGAATTGGTGAGAAGAAAAATGTTTACTGCAAAACAACTAGATGTTCAACCTGATTATTTTGAAACTTTCAAAGAAAAAAACCCAGCACCTTTTGAACTAATTGGTTTAAAACATGTAAGTTTAAAAAAGGCTTCTGAAAAAATTCAGAAAAAAATTGAAGCCCTTTCAGAAGTTGTGATTTCTTCAGATAAAATAAGTGAGAATATTGCTGGATTGGAAGGAGTTCCATTTGCCCATTTACACAATCACTCTAAATTTTCTGTTTTACAAGCAACATCAAGTACCCAAGATTTAATTAATGCTGCTATTGCAAATGATATGCCCGCAATAGCTCTTACAGATTCTGGTAATATGATGGGCGCTTTTCATTTTGTTAGGGATGTAAATAAGCATAATAAATCCCTTTCTGAAGAAGATTCAGATAAGAAATTAAAAGCGATAGTAGGTTGTGAGTTTTTTGTTTGTGAAGATCATTTAAACAAAAATCATAAGGACAACGGTTATCAAATTGTGATGTTAGCTAAGACCAAAAAAGGCTATCATAACTTAGCTAAAATGTCTTCGATTGCCTTTATAGATGGCTTTTATTATGTGCCGAGAATTGATCGTTCTGTTATTGAAAAATACAAAGAAGATATCATCGTGCTTACTGGGAGTTTGTACGGTGAAATACCAGGAAAAATATTGAATATTGGCGAAAAACAAGCCGAAGAAGCTTTACTATGGTGGAAGGAAACTTTTAAAGAGGATTTGTATGTCGAAATTTCAAGACACAATCAAGAAGATGAAAAAAGGGTAAACACAGTTTTAATTCCGATGGCAAAAAAGCATGGAATTAAAATTGTAGCTACAAACAACACCTATTATATAGACAAAGAAAATGCCAATGCCCACGATATTTTACTTTGTGTAAAAGATGGCGAAAAGCAAGCCACTCCAATAGGTAGAGGTCGTGGTTATCGTTATGGGCTTCCAAATCAAGAATATTATTTTAAGTCACAGGATGAAATGAAAGTGATTTTTAAGGATCTTCCTGAAGCGATTTCTAATATTTCAGAAATTATTGAAAAAATTGAAGATTACACCTTAGCAAGAGATGTACTGCTTCCAAAGTTTGATATTCCAGAAAAATTTCAAAGCAAAGAAGACGAACAAGACGGAGGAAAACGAGGAGAAAATGCTTTTTTAAGACACCTAACTTACGAAGGAGCCAAAAAAAGATACCCTAAACTAACAGATGACATTAAAGAGCGCCTCAATTTTGAGTTGGAAGTAATCACAAATACGGGTTATCCAGGTTATTTTTTAATTGTTCAGGATTTTATTGCAGAAGCTCGAAAAATGGATGTTTCAGTTGGGCCTGGAAGGGGTTCTGCTGCTGGTTCGGTGGTTGCTTATTGTCTTTGGATTACTAATATTGACCCATTGTTATACAACCTTCTTTTTGAGCGTTTCCTTAATCCAGAAAGGGTTAGTATGCCTGATATTGATATTGATTTTGATGATGAAGGTAGAGGAAGGGTTATGGATTATGTAATCAAAAAATACGGAAAAAACCAAGTTGCTCAAATTATCACTTATGGTACGATGGCAGCAAAATCGTCCATTCGTGATACGGCAAGAGTGTTGGATTTACCATTGCATAGTGCGGATAGAATTGCGAAATTAATTCCGAATATGACCAAATTAAAAAAGGTGTTTTCATATTCTGATGCTGAAATTAGAAGCAAATTTAGAAGCGATGAAGTGCCAAAAGTAAACGAATTAATTACCCTTGCAGAAGGAGACGATTTAGAAGCTGAAACTATAAATCAAGCCAGAATTTTAGAAGGTTCCGTTCGTAATGTGGGAACGCACGCTTGTGGTGTAATTATAACGCCGTCAGATATAACCAATTTTGTTCCAGTGGCGACTGCAAAAGATTCTGATATGTTTGTTACACAATTTGACAATTCGGTGGTAGAAAGTGCAGGTTTGTTGAAAATGGATTTCTTGGGTTTAAAAACATTGACCTTAATTAAAGACACCGTAAAATTGGTGAAATTAAAACACAATGTAGATCTAGATCCAGATGTGTTTCCGTTGGACGATGAAAAAACTTTTGAGTTGTTTCAGAAAGGAGAAACCGTTGGGATATTTCAGTATGAATCTGCGGGAATGCAAAAGTATTTAAAAGACTTAAAGCCGACTGTTTTCGACGATTTAATTGCCATGAATGCCTTGTATCGTCCGGGTCCTATTGAATATATTCCAAGTTTTGTAAGACGAAAAAATGGCGAGGAAGATATTGAATATGACCTTCCTGCAATGGAAGAATATTTAAAAGAAACTTACGGAATTACAGTTTATCAAGAACAAGTGATGTTGCTTTCCCAAAAGTTGGCAAATTTCACCAAAGGTGAAGCCGATGTTTTAAGGAAAGCAATGGGGAAAAAACTGATTGATGTTTTGGATAAAATGAAACCAAAATTTATAAAACAAGCACAAGAAAACGGTCATGAAGAAGAAAAGTTAGAAAAAATATGGAAAGATTGGGAAGCTTTTGCGAGTTATGCTTTTAATAAATCACATTCTACTTGTTATGCTTGGATTGCGTACCAAACAGCCTATTTAAAAGCCCATTATCCAGCAGAATATATGGCAGCGGTCCTTTCCAATAATATGAAAGATATAAAGCAAGTAAGTTTCTTTATGGAAGAATGTCGCCGAATGGGATTGGAAGTTTTAGGTCCCGATGTAAACGAATCTTATTATAAATTTACGGTAAATGATAAAGGTGAAATACGTTTTGGAATGGGTGCTATAAAAGGAGTAGGAGGAAATGCAGTTGAAACTATTGTAGATAGTAGAAAAGATGGTAAATACAAATCTGTTTTTGATTTAGCGAAACGAATTAGCTTACGTGCCGCCAACAGAAGAGCGTTTGAAGGCTTAGCATTGGCAGGAGGTTTTGATAGTTTTGAAGCACACCGAGCGCAATATTTACATCCCGATGAAAAAGGAGTGTTATTTATAGATAAAGTAATGCGATATGCTTCAAAATTTCAAGAATCTCAAAATAGTGACCAAGTAGATATGTTTGGTGGGACTAGCGAGGTGCAAATTCCTGAGCCAGAAATTCCTCCTTGTGAAGAATGGGGAACATTAAAGAAGTTGAAACAGGAAAAAGAGGTAGTTGGAATTTATATTTCAGGTCATCCCTTAGACGATTTTAAAACTGAAATCAATAAATTTTGCAACTGTTCTGCTTCAGATTTTTACAATTTAGAAAAATTTATTAATCGTGAAATGAGCTTTGGCGGTATGGTTGGTGATGTTCAGCATCGAGAAACTAAAATGGGAAAAGGATGGGCTTTGTTTACGGTTGAAGATTTTAATGAAAGTTTTGAATTCCGGATTTTTGGAGAAGAATATTTAAAGTTTCGTCATTTTTTAATTCCGAATTCCTTCATCTATATGAGAGCAATGGTAAGGGAAGGCTGGATGAATAAGCAAACCGAAAAAAGAGGAGATCCGAGGCTGCAATTTGTTGGTATGCAAATGTTGCAGGATGTTATGGAAAATCAAGCTAAAAAACTAACGATAAATGTTCCTTTAGATGATATTAAGGAGGATTGGATGGAGAAAATAAGAGCAATAATTTCGGAAAATAAAGGAGATAAGCCTCTATATATTTCAATATATGAAATTGATGAAAAGATAAGAGTTACCATGCCAAGTAAGAGTCATAAGGTGAATATCTCGAATGAATTATTGGGTGAATTAGAACGGATACAGGTTGATTATAAGTTAAATTAATCTGTTTATTCATTTCAGAAACGATAAATATTCGTGATACAATTATTTAATTTTCTAATGAAATGATTGCAAGTTTCAATCAGAATATTGACTACATTTGCATAACATTTAAAAATTTATAGTATGGCAATTGAAATAACAGATAAAACGTTTGAAGAAACAGTTTTGAAAAGTAACAAACCAGTTTTAGTTGACTTTTGGGCAGCTTGGTGTGGGCCTTGTAGAATGGTTGGACCAATCATCGAAGAAATCAGTAATGATTATGAAGGAAGAGCGGTAGTGGGAAAGGTTGATGTAGATGCTAACCAGGAATTTGCTGCTAAATACGGAGTAAGAAATATACCGACAGTTTTAGTTTTTCAAAATGGAGAAGTTGTTGGAAGACAAGTAGGAGTATCTCCTAAAAAGGTGTACGAAGAAGCTTTAGATTCTTTACTTTCATAAAGTAAAAAACATAAATTTAAAAAAGGTTTGCTATATGGCAAACCTTTTTTATTTTAGACGTTATGGATATTCGGAAAGAAATTAACGAAATAACAGGGTTTAATAACCTCGAACTACTTGCTCATCAAGTAGTAGAAGGTTTTATTTCTGGATTACATAAGAGTCCGTTTCACGGTTTTTCGGCGGAGTTTGCCGAGCATAAAATCTACAATCAAGGTGAAAGCACCAAACATATAGATTGGAAGCTTTTTGCAAAAACGGACAAACTTTACACCAAACGTTACGAGGAAGAAACCAATTTACGTTGTCATTTAATTATTGATAATAGTAGTTCGATGCATTATCCTGCGTTAAATGATTATTCAATTAATTCTCTAAACAAAATAGGTTTTTCAGTATTGGCTTCCGCAGCAATCATGAATTTGTTAAAGCGTCAGCGAGACGCTGTGGGATTAAGTATTTATAGCGACAATTACGAATATTATAGTAACGAAAAAGGGAGTGAACGTCATCATCAAATGTTATTGGCAAAATTGAATAAAACCCTACTTCATTCCAAAGAGAATATCGAAACAAAAACCTATACTTATTTGCATGAAATTGCAGATAAAATTAAAAGGCGATCCATGATTTTTTTGTTTACCGATATGTTTCAGAATGATCAAGAAGCTGAAAAGTTATTTGAAGCCCTTCAGCATTTGAAATATAATAAACATGAGGTAATTCTATTTCATACGTATGATGAAGAAACCGAAATTGAATTTGATTTTTCCAATCGTCCAAAACGATTTATTGATGTTGAGACTGGAGAACACGTAAACTTGTATGCAGACAACATTAAGAATAATTACGAGAAAGCGGTAAGGGATTATTTTTCGGAATTAAAATTACGTTGTGGTCAATACCGAATTAAATATGTTCCGGTAGCTATTAAAAAAGATTTTAATACAATTTTAACCACGTATCTAGTGGAGCGTCAAAAGTTTGTGTAAGCATTAAAATTTTCTTGATATTTTTAATAAAAATAGCTTGTCAAATTAAATAGGAGGTGTATATTTGCCCTCGCTAATAAGCAGTAGAAATATTGTAAGCACGGTCTGGTAGTTCAGTTGGTTAGAATACCTGCCTGTCACGCAGGGGGTCGCGAGTTCGAGTCTCGTCCAGACCGCAAAATTCCTTCGAAGGAAGGAATCTCTTTAAAAAGAGAAAAATGTTGTGTTGTTAACGTAAGTATTTAATACTTATAAAGTTAACCTTTGAAAAGCTTTCCTAATTGGAAGGCTTTCTTGTTTTATTTTTTTTAAATCTATAGATAACTTTTTAGAGCCATATACTATTTATATATTTGGTTCTCTAAAGGGATCAAGCACAAAACTTGTGGGATTTGAATATTTACGCAAATAATTTTTGT